>WBXK01000072.1 GCA_008933055.1 Verrucomicrobiota bacterium
TCCCAACATAGCTGCCACGTCCCGTGCGCTCGGCGGTCGGCGGGTGGCATCTTTGTCCAGGCAAGCGGCGACAGTTTCCTCCCACGCTTCGGGAATTCCGGGTCTGCGCACGCCGAATTCAATTAGCCTCTCGTTCACTGCAGGCGGAATCGTTTCAAACAGTTGTTTGAAAATATCGCCATCGTGGAACGGTGGTTTGCCTGTGAGTAATTCATAAATCGTTGCGCCTACAGAATAGACATCGTCAGCAACAGCGGGCGGGTCACCAGTCCATTGTTGCGGACTCATGTAAAAATCAGTGCCGACGACGCCATGATACCCGACATCCGGCAGGTCGGAATTGATAGCGCGTGATAGGCCAAAGTCCGCGAGCTTGAGTTGGCCGCGGGCATTGAGGATGAGATTGTCGGGCTTCACATCGCGGTGAACGATGCCGACGGTGTGAATGTGATCGAGCGCGCGGCAAAACTCGCGGATCCACGGTTCGATTTCAGAGATGGGGAAGCGATGTCCTGGTTTGTCCACCCGCATCGCCCAGAGCGACCAGCCTTCCACGTATTCCATCGCCACGGCTACGCCGTGATTACCGTGATGAAACTCATAGAGCTGAACGATGTTCGGATGTGCGAGGTGTGGGCTGCGTGCCGCTTCGATCTTTAGACGTTCGATCTCCTTTTCATCCGTTGCGAGATGGGTGGGGAGAAACTTCAGCGCGACCAATCGCTCTTTGACGCGATCTTGAGCGAGCCATACAGATGACATTCCGCCTTGGCCGAGAGTGCGTTTGAGATAATACCGTTCAAACACTCTCTGGCCTGCGGTGAGCGGATTTCCAATGTTGTCAGAATGTGCCATCTGAAATCAGAATACCAAACATGACGACGTTCACTGGAAATAATTCAACGCTGGGTTTCATCTGCGGGCCGAACAGGCAACGTTACCCCAGGAGCATTCATCGGTTGAACCGTACATCCGGTTGGTGTCAGCAGGATTGTGATCGCTCCAGTGAGCCGTGTGTAGAGGACTTGTACGTTGCGAAGAGCGAGACGGTCTTGAAGTTGGATTTTCGCGCGCTCGGTGGCGGGAACTTCCGGATCTGCCACGATGATGAGGCGAGGTTTGATGGCATCAAGTAATGCGTCGTTGATGGGTTCGGATTGCGTGGGAATGCCGGTGATGACGATGTCTGCTCGCAAGTCTGGCGTGCGATCAAATAAAAAATTCTGCCCGGTGCGTCCGAGATCGGAAAGCAGCAGGATGCGTGTTCCGTTGAACTCTCCGGTGGTCACGAGCGCGCCATCGTCGGCTTGTGTCGCATTGTCACTCGCAGTTGGATGTAGGACTTGCCACGGCCCGACAATGTCGCTGCGATGCACAGTGCGAAGGCGGTTTGGCGCGCGTTGCATTTCAGAAAAGATACGACGATAAGCGACGGATCGGAAACGAAACGAACTGGCAATGACTTCGCCGATACCAAACTCCTTGTCCAAATCGTAGATGCCGCCGACGTGTCGCAAATCTCCGTGCGTGAGCATTAGTCTTGGAACCTTGTTCACGCCGCGCCCGCGCAGGTAGGGGCGTGTGATGAACTCGACCGAGTTGGTGTTGCCGCAGTCAATTAACCAGTCATCGGACCACCCCGGCGCATCGAGATGAACAGCGTGACCGCCATTCAGCGGGAGGACGGTAAGCGAGGTTTCATTTCTGGATTGCTTGTATTGCCACACGTAAAAAGCAAACACGAGGAGCAGCGCGGCGAAAGTTCTGCGACGTTGTTCCGCTTTCCAAAGCCAGCCGATCATTGAGCCGACCAGCACGGCGTAGTATAACACAAACGTGATCGCCGAAGGCGCGGGCACGTAGAGAAATGCGCCGGGTAGTTCCGTGCACCAACGACTGACCTTGATCATGGCCAGCATCCAAGCCCAGCCGCAGTGATTGAACAACTCGGTAAGCCACGGAAGTAGATCGCCACAAAGCAGGCTGCCGAGATTGCACATTAGAGTGATGCTGCTCATGGGAACGACGACGAGGTTGGCAAGCAATGTCACCGGGCTGAAGATGTGAAAATAATATGCCGTGAGTGGCAGTGAGCCCAACCACGCGGCGAGCGACGTGACAATACTAGTGAGCACTACACGAGATAAGGCGCGCAGGTCACGTTTCCATTTAGGAATGACTTCCGGCGCGAGCAATGGATCAATTGCGAGTAATCGATCGCGGATTTTTTCCAATGGCGGCATGAACAGCGCGATGCTCAACACGACGAAGAAAGAAAGCTGAAAGCCTGCTTGAAATAGTTGCTGCGGATCCCAGAGGAGGATGGCGAATCCAGCGGCGGCGAGAGAATTGATTAAGTCGCTTGGACGGTGCAGCGACCAGCCGCCTATGATGATAGTCATCATGATCGTGGATCGGATGGCGGAGGATTGCCAGCCAGTGGCTCCGGTATAGAACCAAATCAGCGGGATCACGACTACGCCGCACCAAGCCCGTGGCACGCGGATGATGCGCATGAGAGCGACGAGTATGGCTGCGATAAGTGCAATGTGGAGTCCGCTGATGGCGAAGATATGCATGGTTCCGGAGCGCATGAAGGGTTCGTTGACCTCGCCCGTGAGCGCTGTTTTCCAGCCTAGTGTCATCGCCCACATCAGTTGGAGTGGTTCATCTTCTGTTGGCAGTCCGCGGGCGAGGGTTTGTTGTGCCCAGTTCAGAAAACGGTCTGATAGCGGCGGAGTGTTGTTTGTATTTGAATCCACGATGCGCCAGTCAGAAAGCGAGTTGGCCTTGAGTTGGTAATAAACTCCCTGACGTTCCAGATAAATGCGGTAGTCGAAGAGTCCTGGCGCTATGGGCGTTTGTGGTGGTGTGAGAACTCCGGTGATCTCGACATCGCGTCCAGCGTAAAACTCGAATGGCAATGCTCCTTTGCTGGTAACGATAATTTTCCCCGTGGCGGTTTGTTGGCTATCTTTGAGCGATATTTTCGCAACATTGAGTTGTACGAGAGTTCGGTAAAACTCTTCATTACCTCGTTCACGCATTCGGAGACTGGGCGTCTCCAATAAAGTGCCGTGCACGGTCGCGATGGTTGGTTCGTTTCCGGCCACGATGCGGATGTCCTGAGGTGAAATGATGGCCGTGCGATTTACCATGTTCGTCCAGCCGACAACTACTAGGAGCGGCCAAAATAACGGCATGCGGATCTTGGAAAAAATGACCGCAGGTATTAGCAGGCAGAAGGAGGCTGTGAACAACCAGACCACCGGAGGTTGCGCTGCCATCGCCAGCAGAAGTCCACCAGTATAAAACAATGCGACTGGAAGCAATGGGCGCTTCATGGATTCCAAGGCATGGAATCAAAACATAATTAGCGAGTCACGCTTTGATTTGTCCGCGGTGACAATTCAGATGCGCAGTTAAAGCTCGTGGCTTCGCGTGAAGTGGGAGGTCAGGCAGGCTGCTGCGCGTCAGTTGTCGTTTTGGGGCGGTGCAAGACCATCACATTGCCGACGCGCATGATTAGATGACTGGAGGTTTTTTCCGCGAGCAATGGTGCGAGTTCTTTTTTTTGCTCCTTGAAGTCTGAGAATTTGATTTTTACTAGTTCGTGCTGTGCCAGCGCTGCATCCACGGATTTGATGAAACCTTCGCTCAATCCCGCTTTGCCCACTTTGAGTATCGGGTCCAATAATTGGGCGGATGATTTGAATTTGCTGATTTCTGAATTGGTTAATCGCTTGAGCATCGAGCATCAAGTCTAGCCACTTATGCAGAAATCACAAGCAGTGTCGTGGTCAGGTCAGCATAAGGCGAAACGCCGTTAGCAGTTAATGTTAAACTCATTTCATCTGGAGTCTGAAAAATAGAGCGCAAAGGGGTTGCAATTCCGTCCAGTAAATTGATTGAATTTCCTGGTTGGCTTTCGATGAAGAATTCCAATCAAAGGTAGTTTGATTGCTTGTTGAAAAATCAGCACCTTTAAAAAGAAACCTTGCGCCCGCCGAAACCAAACTGATTGTCTTCGGCTAGGTAAACGATAACCCGATTACCTCTGTGAGGTTTTCGTTTGTTGGCATGAGTCCCTTTACCTCGTAAATTTCTCATCCAAAAATTCAGAGATGTCTTCTATGTCCAGGAAGCCATGCAGTTGGCGGATGCGTGTGGGGTGACGCATTTTTTTCAGAGCCTTGGCTTCAATCTGACGGATGCGCTCGCGAGTCACGCGGAAAGTTTTTCCAACTTCTTCAAGCGTGCGAGCAAAGCCATCGCAGATTCCGAAGCGAAGTTCTAGGACTCTGCGTTCGCGTTCGTTCAGGCTGGAAAGAACGTCAGTAAGTTTTTCCTTGAGAAGAGCAAAGCTCGTGATGTCTATCGGGTTTTCAGAGTTTTTATCTTCTATGAAATCGGCAAGGTTGGTGTCGTCGTCGTCGCCGACTGGCGATTGGAGTGAGATGGGTTGTTGCGCCATTTTCATGATGGCACGAACCCGCTCGACTGGTTGATGCATGTCTTCGGCGATCTCTTCAGCAGTGGGTTCGCGTCGGAAATCTTGGAGCAGCCGTTTCTGGACACGCATCAGTTTATTGATGGTGTCAAACATGTGAACAGGGATGCGGATGGTGCGTGCCTGATCGGCGATGGCGCGAGACACAGCCTGACGAATCCACCAGGTCGCGTAGGTGGAGAACTTGTAGCCGCGCTTGTATTCAAATTTCTCTACAGCTTTCATCAATCCCATGTTGCCTTCTTGGATAAGGTCGAGGAAAGACATGCCACGGTTGGTGTATTTCTTGGCGATGGAGATGACGAGGCGCAGGTTAGCTTCGACCATTTCGGTTTTGGCTTGGTTCGCCAACGCGGTGTAGTGGTTGATGTCGCGATGCGCTTCGGTGAAATCCTTGGCGGACATGCGGACAAATTCTTCCAACGCTTGGATTTTGATTTGCTCGATCTCGATCTCAGCGCAATGAATTTCCGCGCGTGAGTAGCGATGATGCTCATCAATGATGTGGCGGCTGTAGTTTATTTTATCGTGTATATTATCTGCCAAGAGGGCCATCTCCTCGACGACTTTGTGTTTAAAGAAGAATTTTCCAAAGCAATTTTGCAATCTGGAATTGAGAATCTCAAAAGTATTTGACTCGAGCCCCTGGCCCGCTTTGCTCTTGGCGACGCGCATGGCGTTGAACTGCACACTTACCTGATGATCCAATTGTCGGACCGATTTTATCAACTTGTGGAGCGATTTAAGATAGTTGTCGCGACAATCTGCTTTTTGATCCATCACTACTCGGTCAAATCGTTCCCGAGGTGGTTCGGAGGTAAGTTTCTCGGCGAGTGCGATGTGTTCCTTGGCGGCGAATCCGAGCCTGTAGATAATTCGTTGAACTTCCTGTTCTGCGTCCTCAATGCGTTTAGAGATTTCGACTTCTTGCGCGCGATTTAGTAGCGGCACTTGTCCCATTTGTTTGAGGTACATCCGCACGGGGTCGTCCAGAACATTGAGGCGATCTTTCTCATCCTCTTCTGTTTCAGTTCTAGGTGATTGATCCACTTCGATGTGATCGATGATATCAATCTCTAGTTCGCGCAGCTTAGTGAACACTTCATCCAGATCGGCAAGCGTAATGACACTGTCCGGCAGTGCATCGTTGATGTCAGAATAGGTAAGATGGCCTTGTTCGCGCGCGAGGCGGATGAGTTCTTTTACTTTTTCGGCGATGTCAGTCGGACTGGATCTTGTGACTGGTGGAATTCGGTGAACGTTGTCAGTCTGCGCGGGGTTATGGCCTTCGAATCCCGTGCGAAGTGGAGAACTAGCGATGATTCGCGAAGTTCCGTTGAGCTTACGCATCTTGGCCTTTGGCTCCGATGCACACAAATTGCTCTTACGCATAAAATAAAACTACTTCCTTGGACTGCTATGGTGGATCAGCCAGTGAATATGTGGTGACTGTCTGGATGCGTCAAGTGGTGTTGGGAAATTTTTTGAAACTCGAATTAGCACCGAATCCCTCTTGTGTTCAAAGGGCACAAGACAGAAAGCGCGGCAAGATTTCCTTGCCGCGCTTCCGAAGTGGGGTGATTAATGGTTGACTTTTAATTGCCTCCGACCGGCACTGAGACGCCCACGCGACCCACATCCGAGAACGCGTTGACGCCTTCGTTGGCAGCCACCGTATTCACAAAAGTGGAGAGAATGCTTTCCATGTATCCGCGCAAAATCCGGTAAGGCGAATACGGCACGAATACGATGTCGTGGGGTTCAAGCAGGATGTCGCCTGCTTTTCCTGAAATGATTTCATTGTAGTCAACAATCGCCATCTGAGGTGAGGTCAATGATCCGCGAACTATCGCGACTTGTGAGATGAACGCATTCGGAAGAGGCCCTCCGCCAGCAGCGATGGCGGCAATCAACGTCGGATGCTCTGAAAGAGGCATCGTGCGGGGCGATCTGACTGCGCCGAAGAGGTAGATTTCCCGTTGCGCGCCAGACGGCACATAGACGAAGTCATCCGGCTTGAGATAAATGTTCTGTGACATGTCTCCTTGTTCGAGCAGCCGATGGAAGTCCACGGGGAGTGTCTGTCCTTTGCGGATCACAAACGCGTGGCGCAGGTCCGCTAAGTCAGCCGTGGCTGTAGCAGTTACTGCCCGACGAGTGCCGCCAGCAAGCGACATGGCTTCCAGCAGCGTGATTGGGGATGTTGTGGGGTAGGTGCCGGGATGTTCGATGGATCCGAGCATCCAGATGTGTTTGCTCCCGACAGATCGAAGAGTCAATGACACCTGCGAACCTGTCATGTAGTTGTTGAGTTCTTTTTCAAGCGTCCTCTTGGCTTGGCCCACGCTCAAGCCCCACACATCAATCCCCGGAAGAAGGTCGAAATAGATTTTACCATCCGGCCCTACGGTCATGTCTGCTCGAGTGCTCACGCGACCGAGGATTTCCACTTGTAACTGATCACCAGGGCCAATCCTGAACAATTCCTGATCTGGTTGCAGCAGGGATGGATCGATCGTTTTCTCTAAACTAAATCCCGAAGCGACGTTGGAGAAAACTCCTGTCGCGCGGGGGTTGAAGCGTGGTGCATTACTGTAGCTTGGTGACTGGCAACCTGTTAACAGGGTTAGTGAGAGGCTGATTGCACAGAGACGTAAATAATTCTTCATGGGTTTACAATGGGTGAGCTGATGAACGGCCCGACATGGCTGCCTGTCCAAGTCACGAGCGCAGCCTGGATGAAGGAAAGCGTGGCGTGATCAAGAATCTCCTCGGCTCTCGCCCACGGGCGGCGCGATACATATACGATGTCCTTTGGCTCTAGCTTGAAATCTCGTTTTTCACCAGCGAGGATAGCCTTAGCGTCTACAATAAAGGTCTCAGGTGATTCCAACGATCCGCGCACTACCAGCACACGGCTTTGATAAGCCTTCTCTACGAAACCGCCACGTGCGGTGATCGCGCTGATGAGCGTGGTGTTCTGTGAATACGGAACGACGCCTTGGCCAGCGACCGCACCCACCACGAAAATTTGGTTTGCGGACGAGGATGGGAAATAGATGTAATCGTCTGGCTCTATGGCGACGTTCTGGCTGAGATCGCCTTGTT
Organism: Verrucomicrobiota bacterium; assembly: GCA_008933055.1. Classification (GTDB taxonomy): domain Bacteria; phylum Verrucomicrobiota; class Verrucomicrobiia; order Limisphaerales; family JADLHS01; genus JADLHS01. Next base: position 7,619 of record WBXK01000072.1, read on the forward strand.
GGAATAATTTCACAAAATCGACCTTCAATTGGTTGCCGCCACGAATGACAAAGCTGTGCGATAGATCAGCGAGCTCCACCGTGTTCTGCTCAAACATCCCAGTCTCAAGTCCACCTGCTTGTGCAATGGCCTCGATCATGGTTGTGGGACGCTCCAGTTGGAACACTCCTTTACGGGCGACGGCTCCGAGCAGGTAAAACTTTTTGCTGCGGTAACTGCCGGGCGTGATGATGGTGCGGGGGTTGTTATAATATTTGCTGAGTTCGATGTCGAACTGGGCTCGCAGCTCATCAATGGTCAAACCTCTGGCGGTTACATCCTCCGCCTGCAAAAATGTCACGCGCCCGTCAGGGCCGATAACCACATCGCGCTTGGCCGTATCCGGTTGATTGTAGAGGGAGAAGTTCAGCGTGTCACCGGACCCGAGAGTCAGGCGACGCTGCCAGTTCGCACGGGATTCCGGCGAGGACGATGAGAAAATCTGTCTTGTGGCGTTGGTTGGTGGACTAATCGATGGGGCGTCAAACGTGTTGGCATTCGTGATGAAGGATTGTTGTGCATGAATGAGGGTCGTTACCAATGCGACCGATAGCGCAGCTATCGTTAGTGATATTTTTTTCATAGTGCAATGTGGGCGCTTATCCAATTTTAGATCCAGTGCGGCAACGTCTTGTCTTTCGGCTTTCAACAGCGCGAAAGACTACTTCTCCCGTTTCCATTGTGAAACGCCAACGAATCCCGATGCGTATTCCGGGAGATTACCGAACAATTCGGAAAAGTCACTCCGTTGTTACAAATGGGGGCAGTGGGCAATCGAGTGTTTCGGCGATACCGCGAAGCAATTCCGCCTCGTTCTCTTGGATGACGCCATCTGCGCCAATGACTCGTACGCATGCTTCGAGTAGATTTTTTTTGATTTGCGGCACTGCGAGACCGAGTCGGTCGAGTGAATCATTGATTTCATTCAGACCGCATTCTTCACGCGCGAGCAACTTCAGAGGCTCGCCTCCAGCGCGGATGTAAGGCGCCCCAGATTGGAATGCTTTCGCGACCTCGCTGAGATCGGTCTGCCCCGTGTGAGCCAACGCGGACAAAAGCATTTCACAATCCGGCGTGAGCGGTTTGATGGTGTAATACTGGGTGGAGGGGGGCTTCGCTCGAGTGAAGTGCGGCTCAAGTTGGTGACGGATGATCTTCTGGAGAACAAATTCAAACAGAACGATCTGTTCGTCGCTTTCGATGAGCCAATTTAGCGTGGAGAAAAATTTCTGGAATTGATCTGCGTCCAGTTGCCGGAGCGCAGGCAAGGCAAGGTTCACGAGCGGTAAGCGCGAGCGTTGCACAACAGCCGAAACTTCTGGCCACAGTGCAATGATTTGTTCGCGCATCGCTGAACCCATTTGGTTCGCCAACTCTTGAAGCTGCGCCGCGCGCATGGATTCGTCCTCGCTTAACAACAATGCATAGAGCACCGCACGTGCGCCTTGGGGCTCGCGTGCTGCGTTGCGGATGTTCTCCGGAAGGGACTCGCGGAACTCAACGGCATAACGTAGATGCAGCCGCGTAGGATTGCCCATGTTCTGCATCACGCTGGACGCCTGGATGACGGCTGCCGCGCCCGCAACTCGAGCTGCACCGGTCGGGAATCCGGGTATGATCGGCTGCATCGCGGAGCGGCGCATGGGTTTCTGCGTGATCAAGTCTTCCTCCACCTCGTAAGACGGCTGTGGGAATTTTCCATCCCAGTTAGGGTCAATGGCCTTGATACGTTCTTCGAGTGGCGGGTGTGTGGCGAAGGCGTTGAACAGCGAACTCTTCATCGCATTGCCAAAGAACATGTGGCTCGCTTCAGCGGCGTGTTCGTTTTCGATCTTCGATCCCTCATGAGCTGCGCCGATTTTTTGGAGCGCGCCGGAAAGTCCGTCCGGGTTGCGCGTGAATTGAACCGCCGAAGCATCGGCAAGAAACTCCCGCTGGCGACTTATAGCCGCTTGGATGAGTTGGCCAAACAGATAGCCGACTCCGCCCAGAACCAGGAGCACCAAGCCCAACAAGGGCAGGGGATTCTTGTCGCGACCGTTGCCGCGCGCTCGCAGCAGTGTGCGGCCAATCACCGTAAGACACACGATGCCGAAGATGATTCCCATCAAGCGGAGGTTGATCCGCATGTCGCCATTGAGAATGTGACTAAACTCGTGGCCGATCACGCCTTGCAGTTCATCGCGCTTGAGCGTGGTGATGCAGCCGCGTGTGACGCCTATTGCTGCGTCATTGATGTTGTGGCCAGCAGCGAAGGCGTTGATGCCTTCTTCATAATCCATCACGTAAACCTTCGGCACAGGTACGCCGGATGCGATTGCCATCTCCTCAACCACATTCAGCAACTTTCGCTCATGCGGGTCGGTTGCGTTGGAATCAAGCAATCGTCCGCCGAGAGATTCCGCCACGGCACTGCCGCCGCTGGAGAGTTGCGCGGTCTTGAACAGACTGCCACCGATGATGACCGCGAGAGTTCCGCCAACGGCGTAAAAGAAGAGAGTTGCGTTCCAAAACGAGAACGGCTCTGGGTAGCCACGGTGCTTGTAGTTCGTCGCGCCGTGAAACATGAACAACGAGGCGAAATAGATGCTCGCTACAATCAGCACCACTGCGATGACGAAATAGAACACGAGCAAGTTTGTGTTCTTGCGTGCTTTGTCTTGGCGCTCGAAGAAATCCATGTGTCTATTGAGAAAGGTCAGATCAGGGACAGCATTTGCCGCGCACTCATCTGGCCATCAAATCCATCAGGCAACCGTGGTGATCAGAACGTCACTTTCACAGCTTCGCGTTGCTCCGGCACTTCCACCTTGAACGATTCCGCTGCGGTGAAGTTGAACATGCTTGCGATGATGTTCGTTGGGAACACTTCGCGAGCGATGTTGTAACCCATCACGCTATCGTTGTAAGCCTGACGCGCGAATGACACTTTGTTTTCCGTGGACGTCAATTCTTCCATGAGTTGGTTCATGGAGGTGTTTGCCTTGAGATCGGGATAGGCTTCCGTGAGCGCGAACAGTTTGCCAAGGGACGCACCGAGCGCGCCTTCCGCGCTGGACAATGCCTTCATCGCGGCGGGATCACCCGGATTTGCTGAGACACTGTTGTTTGCGGTGAACGCGGAGTTACGCGCGGCGATGACGGCTTCCAGCGTCCCGCGTTCGTGTTTGAGATAACCCTTGGTCGTCTCGACGAGATTCGGGATCAGGTCATAACGCCGTTTCAGCTGCACATCAATCTGCGCCCAAGCGTTCTTAAAGCGATTGCGCAGTGCGACCAAGCCGTTGTATTTGCCGATGACGAATAACGCGACCACGACGATAAGACCAACGACAACGAGCAAACCTACAATCAATGGACTCATAACTTTTTTTGTTTGTTGTTAACCTACGCATGAGAACTAGGGCAAACCCACGGTAGGGGCAATTATAAATTCCGCAACGGATTCTAAGCCAGACGTGTCATCAAACCGGAAAGATGCAACGCAAGAGGCGCGCGATGTCATTTCTTCTCACGCTTCCAGACCGAGTATGTGCGACCGCGTCCTGCCTTGGTGGCGAAATCTGTCGGGCGATCCTTGCCGGGCGTTGAGAAACAGAATTTCACCGTGTCACCGTCGATTTCATAAATCCCGAGTTGAGTCTTGCCTGCGTTCGTACCACCGGTGATCTGGTAGTCGATGCACTTGGGCTTCTTGGACGGATCAAGCGTGATCTTGGTCCTCATCAAGAGCTGACCTCTGATCACTACCGTCGTCTCATCACCTTTGCAAGTTCGCTTGGAGTTCTTGAGCATGGCATCCGGGACCGATTGGCCGTCACGGCTACCGATGGTCATCACCCACTCGCCTTGCAATTGCGCCAAGTCTTTTTTTGCAGTTTTCGCCTCGTCTCCACGTGCTTGTGAAATGACCAGAGCTGTCAGACATATTAATAACGTGATTTGTACCGTTTTCATGTTGTGTTTGTTTTGTGGTGATTTGCTACCGTCCAACGACCCAAGCTACCTGTCGCACTTGGTGCAGCGATTAGAATCCACGCCGCTCCGCCGGGTTAGATGCCATGATGGGTTGAATGTTTTTCCAAACACCAATAGTTACAGCAACGAAGGAATACATTCTCATACCCATCATAACTTCCCGGACCGTAATCACCTTCACCAACTTTGGCTTGTTGTGGAGCGATCTGTTCTACTGCGTCAGGCGTTATCCCAGGCCCTGATTGATTCCGTAAAGCCCTTCCTTGGCCTGCGGCGATTGAGACCGATTTCCAACGGGAAAAGATATCTCCCCGCTTCAAAGCGCAGTCATACCTTTGAACTCCGAAACTGAAGATCATTTTACCTTCTCTTTACCTTTCCTTCACCAAAATCTGATGTTGGGGTTGGTAAAGCTCGCACTCACCCTGCCTTCTGCCCCAAAGACTGAGGCTGACTCGAAAAGGTGGACATGAAGGGGGCAGTGGCACGGGATGTTTAGTTGAGTTGTTGTTCGAAGTCCACAGGTGATTTAAAACCCAGAGCGCTGTGGAGACGCACTCGGTTGTAAAAGACTTCCACGTATTCAAAGATCGCCAGGCGTGCTTCATGGCGCGTGGCGAAGGTGTGGCGATAGACCAGTTCGGTTTTCAACTTACCCCAGAAGGACTCCATCGCCGCGTTGTCATAACAGTTGCCCGCCCTGCTCATGCTGGCTTCCAATCCATTTGCAGTGAGCAACTGGCGATAATCCGCACTGGCATATTGACTGCCCCGATCCGAGTGGTGCAGGCAACCTCGGGCGGGGCGGCGTTGCTTCAAGGCTTGTTGCAAGGCCATTTGGATCAGCGTGGTTTCCATGTGTTCAGCCATGGCCAACCCGACGATGCGACGACTCCAGCGATCCATCACGGCGGCCACGTAGAGCCAGCTTTCACCGGTGCGCACGTAGGTGATGTCGGTGACCCATTGTTGATTGGGAGCGGTCGGTAAAGCCACCGTCGCCAGACGATTGGGCGCGATGGGTTGGTCGTGGCGACTGTCGGTGGTCTGCGGAACAAAACGCCGTGGGGCTTGAACTCGCAGGCGATGTTGGCGCATGAGACGGCGCACACGGCGGCGACTGGTGCGGTGGCCCTGTTGCCGCAAGGCTTGCAACAGGCGTGGACTGCCATAGGTCTGGCGGCTTTGGGCATGCACTTGGAGCAAGCACCGGCTCAACTCCACGTCAGCACGCTGACGGAGGCTGGGAGGACGTTGTCGCCACGAATGGTAGCCGCTGCGCGACACGCCAAAAGCGGCGCACAAGTCCACAATCCGGTATTGATCAGCCAGAGCTTTCATGCGGGAGAAGCGTTCGATCCGGGTTCGACAAGGATGCCCAACGTTTTTTTTAGAATGTCCCGCTGGGCACGCAGCCGCTCGTTCTCCCGTCTCAAGGCGCGCAACTCCGCTTCAAGCACTTCACTGCTGCGCAGCGGTGCGGGCGCACCATAACGCTTTTTCCAGTCGCGCAGATTCCACTGGGAGACGCCCAGTTCCTGGGCCAGTAGCTTGATCGTTTTGTCTCCTTTGACCAGCAGCGCTACCGCGTCGCGCTTGAAAGCTTCATCAAAGTTCCGTCGTCGTTTCGTCGTTTCGTTTTCCATGGCTGTGTTGTCTCAGCCACTGCCCCCTCATGTCCACCTTTTCGAGTCAGCCTCAACACCAACTCCTAACTCCTAACTTCTAACTTCAATCTCCTCGCCCCTAACTCCTCGCTTCCCCCTCAACGTCCCTTCCGTAATTCGTGTAAACAGGTGACGGATTGAAAAAAGAAGGTTGCAA
>WBXK01000073.1 GCA_008933055.1 Verrucomicrobiota bacterium
TAAAATTCCTTTCTTTGGTTTTGATTGGTTCAAGCTTGTAGCGGTTAAAATATCCATCCTCGCGCCTCTCGCCGCGTTTTCAAACTGGACAATCCCGAACTTCATGGCATAATTATATGACCATATAGTTATATGTCAAAGAAAAAAGCGAAGCACTCGATGACTGGGCATGAGCTGGAGCGGATCGCGACGCATTTCCGGTTGCTGGGTGAACCGATGCGCCTAAAGATTTTGCAAGCGCTCTGTCAGGAGCCGCGGACCGTGAATGACATCGTTGCTGCTGTGGATGCGACGCAGGCGAACGTGTCCAAACATCTCTCCCTCCTTGCGACGGCGGGGATTCTGACGCGCCAGAAGGACGGGCAGTGTGTTTATTACGGGTTGAAGGACGAATTGACTCTGAAGATGTGCGCGCTGGTGCGCGGGCAGTTGTGGGATTGACTTTCTGATCGAGCATGACGCCACCGGTCCTGACTTCTTTGCTGGTTGTTGTTTAAAGCTCAAGAGCACGACTTCGTGCCCATCACAGTGTCATTATCCCGTCATGGCTCATCCATAAACTTTTGGTTGCCTTATGCCACTGTTGTCACAGAGGCCTCGAATTGCAGTGCGCCGTGTGCGCATCGGTTAATGTGTATTGCTCGCCGCTGAGAGCGGGCTGGCAACAGAGAAGGAGCAACTGCCGTCAGGCTTTGGTGCAGGTTAGATAAGGCTTTGGTGATGTTTTGTGGGTTTGAGAACGGGCCGCTCAAGGCGAGGATTTCCAGAGCAGAAGTGGGTGGCGTAGCGGATATTCTGCTAAGCATTCGGGAGCGGGGGCATCATCTGTCTATAAGCAAACGGCCCGCAGGTCTTTGCCTGCGGGCCGAAGTGTTTGTCAGCAGATCAAGGCTTAAGCGAGGTCGAAACGATCGAGATTCATCACTTTGGACCAAGCAGCGACGAAGTCCTGAACAAATTTCTTTTCCCCGTCGGCACAGCCGTAAACTTCAGCCAGCGCGCGCAGCACGGAGTTCGAACCAAAGACGAGATCCATGCGAGTGGCGGTCCATTTGGGTTTGCCGGTCTTACGGTCCACGCCCGCGAAGGCATTGCCGCAGGGGGAGACGGATTTCCATTCCGTGCCCATGTCGAGCAGGTTCACAAAGAAATCATTCGTCAGCGATTCGGGGCGTTTGGTAAAGACGCCGTATTGCTCCCCATCGGCGTTTGTGTTCAGGACGCGCATACCGCCGACGAGAGCCGTCATCTCCGGGGCCGTGAGAGTCATCAACTGTGCCTTATCAATCAGCAGTGTCTCGGCAGGCACGGTGTATTTACCCTTAAGATAATTGCGGAAGCCATCTGCTATGGGCTCAAGCATGGCGAATGACGAGACATCCGTTTGTTTCTGCGAAGCGTCCATGCGGCCCGGTGTAAATGGAACAACCACCTTGTGTCCGGCATTCTTCGCGGCTTGCTCGACGCCGGCGCAGCCCGCCAGAACGATCATGTCTGCGAGTGAAACTTTCTTTCCGCCTTTGGCAGATTTGTTGAATGCAATTTGTATACCGGTGAGTGCCTTCAGCACCTTCACCAGTTGTTTCGGTTGGTTGACTTCCCAATCCTTCTGAGGTGCAAGGCGAATCCGTGCCCCGTTTGCGCCGCCTCGCTTGTCCGAGCCGCGGAAGGTGGAGGCTGATGCCCATGCGGTGGAAACCAGTTGCGAAACAGACAAGCCTGAGGCGAGGATTTTGCTCTTGAGCGCGGTGATTTCTTTCGCCCCGATCAACTTGTGATCTACCGATGGGATAGTGTCCTGCCAGATAAGTTCTTGCTTGGGAACTTCTGGTCCAAGATAACGTGATCGCGGCCCCATGTCGCGGTGTGTCAGCTTGAACCAGGCGCGTGCGAACGCGTCGGCGAACTGCTTCGGATTCTTTAGGAAGCGGCGGGAAATCTTTTCGTAGGCTGGATCAAAGCGTAGTGCCAAATCAGTGGTCAGCATGGATGGCAACCGTTTCTTCGACGGATCGTGCGCATCGGGAATCGTGGCTTCGGCACCCTTGGCGCTCCACTGATTTGCTCCAGCTGGACTCTTGGTGAGTTCCCATTCGTATTTGAACAGGTTCTCGAAAAAGTTGTTGCTCCACTTGGCTGGCGTCGTGGTCCAGGTGACTTCCAAACCGCTGGTGATCGCATGGCCGCCTTTGCCCGTGCCAAAACTACTGTGCCAACCGAGGCCCTGCGCTTCGAGGCTGGCAGCCTCTGGTTCAGCGCCCACATGAGTGGCCGGCCCAGCACCGTGCGTCTTGCCGAAAGTATGGCCGCCAGCGATGAGCGCCACGGTTTCTTCATCGTTCATCGCCATGCGGGCGAAAGTCTCGCGGATATCACGTGCGGCGGCGACGGGGTCAGGATTGCCGTTGGGGCCTTCCGGGTTGACGTAAATCAAGCCCATCTGCACTGCGGCTAGAGGTTTTTCGAGATCGCGATCACCGGTGTAGCGTTTGTCATCGAGCCAAGTTCTTTCTTTGCCCCAATAGACGTCGTGATCCGGCTCCCAAGTATCCGCGCGACCGCCAGCGAATCCGAATGTTTTGAACCCCATCGTTTCGAGAGCGACGTTGCCCGTAAGAATCATCAGATCGGCCCAGGAGATTTTGCGACCATACTTCTGTTTGATCGGCCAGAGGAGGCGACGTGCCTTATCGAGGCTGACGTTGTCCGGCCAACTGTTCAGCGGGGCGAAACGTTGTTGGCCGCGTCCACCGCCGCCGCGACCATCGCCAGTGCGATAGGTGCCGGCACTGTGCCAAGCCATGCGAATGAACAGCGGTCCGTAGTGACCGAAGTCTGCCGGCCACCAGTCCTGCGAGTCAGTCATCAGCGCAGCGAGATCCTTCTTCAAGGCCGAGTAGTCGAGGCACTTGAACTCTTTCGCATAGTCAAAGTTTTTGCCCATCGGATCGGACTTGGAAGAATGTTGATTCAGGAGTTCGACATTCAACTGGTTCGGCCACCAATCTTGATTGGTGGTGGCAGGGGCGGTGGCGCCGTGGTTGAACGGACATTTGGATTCGGATGACATATTTTTTCTCGGTTGAATCGAATTTCGATTTAAGTGACGTATGAGCGTCTTGCTTGGCTTCAGTGAACCAGTTCAGGCGGTGTTGTTGAAATACTTTTTTCTAAGAGCCTGTCTGAAAATTGGGAGTGGTGCTGTTTTGTGGCAATGGCTTTATGGCGAGGCGCGACGAAGGAGAAAACCCATTGTGGGTCTTCGAATGAGGAGCAACGAAGCGAGACGGCCATTGAAGCGCAAAACCTTCGGGCGGCAGGTCTTTTGGTTTTGGCCTTCGTTGTCGCAGGAGTCACAGCCCGCTCCGGGGATGCTCCGCCTGCTCCGCCTCGCCCAACCCCAAAATCCCAAGCCGCAGCACTAGTCCCAATTGTCAGACTGGCTCTAAGGCGATGAAAGAGATGTTGTATGGACGAAAAACCGCTTCGACCCCTAATGGAGCTTATTCGAACGACGACGAATGCTTAAATCAACCACGTCAAGGCCATCAATCGAAAGGGGTCACGAGTCTATGAATCCCCACCCCTGAGGAAGGCTTAAGCTCTTGCAGAGAGCATGAATTGTCGCTAAACCCACACGGACGATGTTCAATTTATGAGAAAAATAAATCAATGGGTGGCAGCAGCCAGCATGACGGCTCTCGTTTTTTCAGGCATTGCGGGTGACTGGCCCCAATGGGGCGGACCGAACCGAGATCACATTTCAAAAGAGGCTGGCCTGCTCCAGAAATGGCCCGAGGGTGGACCTAAAAGAATTTGGCTTAGTGAAAAAGGAGGCGTCGGCTACGCGGGTTTTTCCGTGGTGGAAGGCCAGTTGTTCACAATGGGCGCACGAGATGGCAAAGAACAGCTGCTCGCGTTTGGCGCGAATGATGGCAAGGAGCTATGGGCCGCTGATCTAGGCGACATCCTAAAGAATGATTGGGGCGATGGCCCGCGCGGGACTCCGACCGTCGATGGCGACCGCGTCTATGCGCTTGGAGGCAAAGGGAAATTGGTCGCCGCAAGTGTGAAGGATGGGAAGATCCTTTGGACCAAGTCGCTCACGGCTGACCTTGGCGGGAAGGTGCCCGGCTGGGGTTATACCGAGTCTGTGTTAGTGGAAGGCGGAGTGGTCTATTGCACTCCCGGCGGTAGCAAAGGCACCATCGCCGCTCTTGATAAAATGACCGGCGAACTAAAATGGCAAAGCAGCGAAGTCACTGAACCCGCCCACTATTCTTCAATCGTCCCCACCGATCTCAATGGTTCACGGCAGTTGATCCAGTTGACTGAGAAGCAGCTTACTTCCGTGAACGCCAAGGATGGTAAACTGCTTTGGAAATCCCCTTGGCCCGGACGGACTGCTGTCATCCCCACGCCTGTAGTGAGTGGAAATCAGGTCTACATCACGACCGGTTACGGTGTCGGCTCAAAGCTGGTAAAAGTGGATGCTGGCAACAAGCCCTCGGATGTCTTCGAGAACAAGGTCATGAAGAACCATCACGGCGGCGTGGTGCTGCTGGGCGGGCATATCTACGGCTACTCTGATGGCCCAGGATGGGTGTGTCAGGATTTTCAGACCGGGAAAGAAGTTTGGGCCGACAAGAAGCTGGATAAGGGTGCGGTCACATACGCCGGAGGTCGCCTCTACTGCCTTGAAGAACGCACGGGCAAGGTTGCCCTCATGGAAGCCAACCCAAAAGGATGGACTGAGCGCGGCAGTTTCAAACTCGACCCGCAAACCAAGCAGCGAGCGTCACGAGGGATGATCTGGACGCATCCAGTGATCGCCAACGGCAAGCTCTATCTCCGTGATCAAGAGCTCATCTTCTGCTTCGACGTGAGTAGTAAGTAGTCGAGAAACCGAATAATGAATGTCACCAACAGCCACAAGGTGGCTGGGGATCTTTTGCATCCCACTGCTATAAATAATCTGGCGTCCGTGAAGCGCGAATCCTAAGCGGAAGCGGTGTCGCATGTTATGTTTGCGATTAAGTGCCAGCACCCCCGAACATCCCATCCAAACTAAACATATTTCTCGTAGCAACTTTCACGATGACCCGACCTGTGCATCGTTAGCGGCCTCGGCGCGCTTGTTTTGCTTCATCTTGCTTTCAAGGCCGCCAAATTCCTGATGAAGGTGGTTTTGGTGATCATCGCGCTGGTGTCCATAGGTCTAGCGGTCTGGGCGTTGCTCGCACGACAACATGGTTGATTACTCAGGCAGATAGGACCGACATTTTCTCTCCGTTTCAATGATTGAGTTCGCCGCCCGGCTTCAGCAGAATCGTCCCTGATGAAAACAATTGGTCACTCAATCACATCACTCTTCTTGGCGTTGATTTTCTGTGGAACATCATTGGCTGAAGAAAAAATCTACAAGATCGCTGTCATCCCCAAAGGCACGACGCATGAGTTCTGGAATCCATCCATGCCGGTGCCAACAAGGCAAAGATTGAACTCGCCGAGAAGGGCGTGAAAGTCGAGATCATCTGGAAGGGGCCGCTGCGGGAGGATGATCGTGACCAGCAGATCCAGGTCGTGGAAAATTTCATGACGCGCCGCGTGGACGGTATGGTGCTCGCGCCGTTGGATTCACAAGCTCTCGTGGCCCCGGTGGTCAATGCTTCCAAGGCTAAGATTCCGGTAGTCGTGATCGACTCTGATTTAAAAACGGACAAGCAGTTGAGTTTTGTGGCCACGGACAATTACAAAGGCGGCATGATGGGAGGGGAGCATCTTGTGAAGCTGCTCGGGGGCAAAGGTAACGTGATTTTGCTACGCTACGCCGTGGGTTCGGCCAGCACCGAGGCTCGTGAAGCGGGCTTCCTTGAAGCGATCAAGAAGCATCCCGACATCAAACTTATTTCTTCGGATCAATATGCTGGAGCGACGCGTGAGACCTCGTATCAAGCATCTCAGAATCTCCTGAACCGATATGGCCGCGATACGGATGGCATTTTCTGCCCGAACGAATCCGTCACGGTAGGGATGTCGAAAGCACTCCGCGATATCGGCAAAGCGGGCGGCAAGGTGAAGCTTGTCGGTTTCGATGCTGGCACTCAGTCCGTGCAGGATTTGAAGAGGGGTGACGCACAGGGGCTTATCGTTCAAAATCCAGTCCGCATGGGTTATCTCGGGGTGATGACGGTGATGAAACATCTTCGCGGCGAGACCGTTGAGAAGCGAGTGGATACGGGGGTCACTTTAGTCACTTCAGAAAATATTGAGCAAGCAGAGGTCAAAGAGTTGATCAATCCGCCGCTTGATAAATATCTGAATTGAGCTGCGCGTGACATCTCAACGTCAATTCTCGTTTGCCCGCGCTCTAAATGTGTTTGGGCCCTACATCGGGCTGTTGTTTGTGCTTGGAGTTTTTTGTGCCAACAACGAGGTTCGGCCGTACTTTCTGACGGGAGCAAATTTCAAGATCATCCTCACGCAATCTGTCGTCGTCGCTATCTGCGCGTTGGGTATGACGATGATAATCGTGGGCGGTGGGATTGATCTGAGCCTTGGATCTTCAGTTGCGTTGGCGGGTGTGGTTGGTGCGACGTTGATTGCCAAAGGTGTCTCTCCTGTGTGGGTGGTTATTGTCACGATTCTCTCCGGCGGATTAGTGGGTGCGGTCAATGGCTTGGTCATCGCGGGCTTTCGAATGATGCCATTCATCGTCTCACTTGGAATGATGGGAGTGGCGCGCGGGGTCGCGAAGTGGCTTTCTGGAAACCAAACCGTTAATTTTCCGGAGTCGCCCTTGAATCACATCATGGCGTTGGAGTCGCCGGATCAATTGTTTCCATTGCCTTGGGGCGTATGGATTGCGTTGGTCTTGGCTTTAATTGTAGCCGTGGTGATGAACCGCAGCGTGTTTGGTCGTTACCTTTTTGCCATCGGCGCGAATGAGGTGGCTGCAGGCTATTCGGGCATCCGTGTCCAGAAGCACAAGGCTGTCACCTACGTGCTGGCGGGACTCTTATTCGGCGTCGCGGGGTTGATGCAGCTTTCGCGTCTCACGCAAGGTGATCCATCTATCGCTTCAGGGTTGGAGTTAGATGTCATTGCAGCGGTAGTCATCGGAGGGGCGAGTTTGAACGGTGGCGCTGGGAGTATTGCGGGCTCGCTCATCGGGGCGCTGATCATGGCAGTATTACGGAATGGATCCAGCCAGAGCGGTTGGCCGAATTATATGCAAGAAATCATCATCGGTATGGTGATCGTCGCTGCGGTGGGACTCGACAAATTCCGCCAACGCAAGGCGCGTGGTTAAATCCTCAGCACCTGATCAGGCATAGAGCGCGGCTTTCAGATCCCGCACCAAGATGCTCATGAACGGATAGCGCATGTCAGGTTCACGCTCAATGCACTTAAGTATGGCTTTCTCCAAACCGGCAGGGATGTCGGGATTCAGCTCCCGCGGCGTCTTGAAATCGGAGCGATCCGTCTGTGAGTGCAGAATGTCCGTGGAAGTTTCGCCAGCAAATGGTTTTTCATTCGTCAGCAATTCATACGCAGAAACGCCGAAGGCAAACATGTCTACGCGCGGATCGATGGACTGGCCGGAGAGCTGTTCCGGCGCCATGTAACTGGGCGTGCCGGGATTCTTGGTGATCTTGAGCGGTTTGCCTGAATACTTTTGGGCCAGATCAAAGTCCACGAGTCGTACCGCAGCGTTGCGTGAGACGATGATGTTCTCGGGTTTAAAATCCAAGTGGATGTAATGGTTCTCGTGGACGTGTTCGAGTGCTTCGGCCATGTCCAAGATGATTTGCGCCACGTTGTCGAGCAGCACGGGGTCGTGCCGTGCATACAACACCTTCAAGTTCGCGCCCTCCACATATTCCATCACGCAGTAATGGGCGCCGTCCGTCTTGCCGTGTTCGAGATAGCCGATGACGCATTCATGCCCCTGACATTGTTCCAACGCCTCGCAGCCGTTGATGAAACGTTTCTTGGCGGTGGAGTCACCGCGCAATTCGGGAAGCAACCGCCGCACGGCAAAATGTTTGCCCTTGCTGTCGCTGGCGAGCCAGATCTCCGCCATGCCGCCCGTGGCGATCAATTCGTGCAAAGTGAATTTGCCGAAAGGTCCAGGAGAGGACGATACGGCGGCAGATGACTTGTTAAACAGACCAAACACGCGCGATTGATTAGCAGAGCAGGGGAGGCATCGCCAGACTGTTTTGCTAGGCGAGATGAGGTTTCTGAGTTGATTTGAGGGGCGTCTACCCGTCTCCTGCTCGGCGGATATGGACGATCAATCGACAATCAAGTCGCCGCATACGGATGCATGGGTTTCAAAGTTCTTCACGCATCTTGCCACAGATCGAGGCTCTTCCATCTACACTCAACGGAATTATCAGCAGGCGATCTCGGAGTTTTTTCACTGGCAGAAGAACGAGCGGAAGCAGCCGCCTGTGTGGGACAAGTTACAGCGGGACGATTTTCGGACTTACCTGCGCTTCCTCGGTCGGCAGAAGTTGGGTCGGGCGGCTATTGCATTACGATTCTCGGCATTGCGGACGTTTTATAAATATCTCATCCGACACGGTGCGGTGGAGATTTCGCCGATAAAAAACATTTCGCTGCCGAAAATGCCGCAGCGGCTGCCGCAGTTTCTCACGGTGCAGCAGATGGTGGATTTGCTCAAAACGCCAATGGAAGCACTGAACCTACCGAAGAAGAAGTCCGCCGGCCGACCCATCTCCGTGGCGGCGTGTTATCGGGATGTGGCCATCCTCGAAACGATTTATTCCTGCGGCCTGCGGATCAGCGAGATGGTGGGCATGCGAGCAGGCGACATTGATTGGGCAGACCAGATCATCCGTGTGCGCGGTAAAGGTAAAAAAGAGAGACTGTTGCCCATAAGCAGGACAGCGTTGGACGCGATTAAACATTACTGGAACCATCTGGCCGAGCCTCCGGCAGGAGCGTCACGGGTTTTTTTCTCCGAGACAAAGAAGCGTTCGCCGATGAGCGGAACAATGATGCAGCGACGTTTGAAGCGCTATCTCGTGCGTGCGGGGCTTGACCCATCAATCACGCCGCACAAGCTGCGGCACAGCTATGCCACGCATCTTTTAGATGCGGGCGCGGATTTGAGAAGCGTGCAGGAACTCTTGGGACATGCGCATCTGGTGACGACTCAAGTCTACACACATGTCTCGACCGAGCGGCTGAAGAAGGCATATGAAAAGGCGCATCCGAGGGCGTGATCGGGTTGGGTGGCATCATCCTTGCAACTGCAGCGATGACCGGAGGTTGGTTCACCCTGTTGCCATGATGAAGTATCCCGGTTGCCTCGTAATGAGGATAGGTTTCTCTGTGTTATTACGATGCAGTGATCCCTGCCTCTGATGCCATGTATCGGCGGGGCGTCTTAAAAGTTGAGGAGAAATATTATGTCGTCCCTGCCAGCCGCCGAAGTTCCCACTCTTGATGCGTCGTGCCTGCAAGTTCACCAGTTCACGCGGAAAAAAACTGCCAGTCTGCTGGCGATGCTCGCCGCCGCCGCGCTGCCTGTAACGGTGGCATCTGGCGCCATGACCCATTACGTCTGGGACGGCAATGCGCCTTCTGCCAGAGGGAGTTCTCGCTGGAGCCGCACGTCCGATTGGGCAACCAGCCACACTGCACCCCTCGCTAACTACCTCGGCGGACTCACCAATACCGATATCACCTTCGCGGGAAGTCTCAAGACCGCGCCGCAGATGAATAACGATTACTTCATCCGCACGCTGAACTTCGCCTCGTCTGCTGCTACATTCTCGCTGTCGTCATCAGCCGGCAAACACCTCAGTATCTGTTCTGAAGGCATCCACAATTTCAGCACGAATCGCCAGAGTCTATTCAGTTCGCTGAGTGTCAGCCATTCTCAGGCATGGAATGCCGCCAATCGTGATCTTTCCATCCGCGGATTGGTCAATCTGGGCGGAACGAACAAGCTCACGGTCACCGTTACGTTCAAGACTCATGTTTAAAATGCGATCCAAGTCACTGGCAGTTTGATCAAACTGGGCAAAGGTGCGCTCACCCGCGAGGGGATTTCTAGTGACTTATTTATGGGCTTAGTCAAGGTGCAATCCGGGACGCTTCATGTGGCGAAGACGAGCACGTTGGGCAGTGGTCTGCTGACGTTGCGGGGCGGCACGTTGATTATCGGTTCGTTCAATCAGAACGACAGCTTATCTCCACTCATCGGCTGAACATTCCCCATACCTTCCAGCTCCTGATCGTCGTGTTCTGCGTTTCAGATTTTGCCTGGTAACATTAACGACCGATTAGGGGGCACTAAGGTGGGTGTTGGAACGTTGTTGGTAAACAACGTTGCAGGTAGCGGCGACGGCACTGGGGAGGTGTCCGTCGGCGGTGGGGATTGCTGGCGGGCAGGGTGTTCATCAGCGGAATCGTGCCCATCGATTTGGGCGGCATCGTTTCAGCGGTTCATCTGCTAGGGGTATTCAGTGTTTGCCAATTGCAACGCTCACGCTATGTGGGATCATGTGCGGAAGCCGCGTCAAACAAAACTGGGCTTCATTGGGCTGTTGAATGGATTAACGCACTTCGAGCATGAACCGCTCGCACCCGATCGGTAATCGAACAAAACTATTGGTGCCACGATTTCGTCTTAGTAATCAGCCCAAGAGTCACCAGCGTGTCTCTGGTTTGTCTGAGATGTTTGCGGTTTTGGTTGGTCTTTTTCTCAGACCTGATAGAAATATCGAGAAAGGTGCGGAATGATCCTCGATAGAAGCTTTTGGTGTGTGGCCATTCTGTCATGGAGAAGCAGCTTCGCTCCGGCGTGGTCGGCACTTAACAAGTAGCGCTCATGCCAGAACCGCGAGCGGTGATGTTCATGCTGCTGGGCTTGGCAACAATCTGTTATCCGAGTCTTAAAAAACATCGCCGACAGTGGGAGCGTCTTAGCGACGAGTCTTCAGTTTTCCAGAATGGCGACGGCCGCAGCGTAGTTTCCAGTGTGGGTCAGCGTGATATGCAAACTCTTTGCGCCTCGCGATTCAAATAATTTCTTCCCGCCCCCGTGCAGCACCACAAACGGCTCGCCAGTTTCCTTCCGGCGGATTTCCATGTCGCACCAACCGAGTTCCGCGCCCACGCCTGTGCCGAATGCTTTTGAGATCGCCTCCTTCGCTGCGAAACGCGCCGCGACGTGCAGCGCTGGTTCTGTATGCGCCATGCAATAAGAGATCTCCTCAGGCAACAGGACGCGTTTGAGAAAATCGTCTCCAAAACGTGTGATTGACCCTTTGATCCGCGCCGTCTCTGCGATGTCTATCCCTATGCCGAGTATCATGGTGGTGATGCAAGTCTGGAAAATATCTACTGCCAACGCCAGCAAACTAAAGCATCCACATGCATCAAAATGTGAGCATTGGCTATGTTCGCCGCTTGCAAATGCTGCTGTCGGTTCTCTATGCTGGCAAGCGCTAGCTATGAATAATTCACCGCGCAACAAACTTTTTATCATGATGGTGCTCCAGTTTTTCATCTGGGGCGCTTGGCTGCCGCTGATTTTCGGTTATCTCCCGAGTCTCGGTTTCTCCCCCGGCGAACAAGCTTGGATTCTCAATGCTTTTCCCATCGCTGCCATCGTGGGGATGTTCTTCAGCAATCAATTCGCAGATCGCAATTTCGCGGCGGAAAAATTCCTTGCCTTCAGCCATCTCATCGGCGGAATCGCGATGCTGGGGCTGGCGTTCACGAAAAGCTTCTGGCCTTTCTTTGGTCTGATGATGGTTCACTGTCTCCTCTATGTGCCCACTATTTCCATCACCAATTCCATCGCATTCGCTAGCATGAAGGACGCCCAAAAAGAATTCGGCATCGTGCGGATGGGCGGAACGATCGGTTGGATCCTAGCAGCATGGCCTTTCACGTTCATCCTCGTGGACTGGGACAAGGTTCATGCCGCTAATGCGACAGGCTTCACTTCATGGCTCGGCGCGGTTTTGGGTTCGGGATTGACAGGCGATGCTCTGACGTCAGCTACCAAATGGACATTCGTGGTCGCGGGTGTTGCTTCGCTTGTGCTGGCCGCGTTCAGCTTGTTGCTGCCGACTACGCCGCCGAAAAAGAAAACCGAAGGCGCGGGTGAAAGTCTCGCGTGGCTCGAAGCCATGAAGCTCCTCAAGCATCCGTTCGTGCTAGTGCTTTGGGTGGTGACTCTTGCGGATTCGTTCGTGCACAACTGTTATTTCAATTGGACGGGTTCGTTCCTCGGCGCAGCGGTAAAGGATGGCGGCGTTGGTATCCCTGGCAACTGGATCATGCCCGTGATGAGCGTCGGTCAGATCGCCGAAATCCTCACCATGTTCATCCTCGGCGCGACGCTGAAGAAGCTCGGTTGGCGCACGACAATGATCGTCGGCATTCTTGGACATGCGGCGCGCTTCGCCGTCTATGCGTTCCTGCCTGAACACAAAGAGCTCATCATCCTCGTTCAGATTCTCCACGGGATCTGTTACGCATTTTTCTTTGCCACGGTGTATATCTTTGTGGATGCGTATTTCCCGAAAGATGCCAGAGCGAGCGCTCAGGGGTTGTTCAATGTGATGATTCTTGGCGTCGGAGCATTGCTTGCGAATTCCATCTGTCCTTGGTTGATGCAGGAAAAATTCACTGATGTGACGACCAAGGTCGTCAACTTCAAAGGATTGTTTCTTGTGCCGATGTTCGTAGCGACGGCAGCTTCCGTTGCTCTTGCGCTTTTCTTCCATCCGCCCAAATCGGCTGATGCCTCTGGGGGCACTGCGCCAACGCCGCACTGACTTCACGCACTCAGCCGCACCGTGATCTCCTTGCTCACTAAAGCGGTGAGCAGTTGTGATACGGTGCGCCGATGGCCGGGTAAATAACAATCCGGGGCGATTTCATTGAGCGGCTGCAAAACGAACCGTCTCTCATGCGCGCGCGGATGGGGAAGAATCAATTCAGGGCGAGTGGAAGTCTCAACGCCGAATGCAATTAGGTCCAAGTCCAGACGGCGTGGTTCGTTGAGAATTTTCTTGGGGCGACGACCAAAATCTTTCTCCATCGCCAAGAGCTTTGACAGGAGTGAAGAGGGGGTTTCACCGGGTTGAATTGATAGACCCACCACAGCGTTCAAAAACGTGGGCGAGCCCGGAGGACAATCCACAGGAGTAGTCTGCCACAGTGACGA
>WBXK01000074.1 GCA_008933055.1 Verrucomicrobiota bacterium
CCGGTGTTTGGCCGAGGTAGCGGTAGGTGTGGGCGACGCCACGCGGCGCAAAAAGGGTCGTGCCGTGTTTGGCGAGGAGGGTCTTCCTGCCGACCATGAATTTTGATCACCTTCTAAAATCTGGAACGTCTCGCAATCGCAACTATGGATGTGCCGCGGCGGACCTCCAGCGGGCGCGTCATGCGATTCCACCACACTGACCACGCCGCCGGCATCGCGACAATGGATACGAATGTGCATTGGGATGCCGAGGATATTCACGGCTTTACCGCTGTTGTTATTTACTTGGATGGGACTCATAAACATAAGCTTTATTGGCGTTTTCGCTTCACTGCACCCACTTGAAAGCCAACCATTCAACCAACTGCAACGTGGATCACAACGCCCCTCCCTTTCTTGCTTCTCTCACTCCTTCTCCGCAATCTATGAGGGCGTGCAGGACTTGATCAAAAAAATTCAGGCGGAAGCAGAAGAGCGATTGACACTCTCGCCTGGGCGCACAGCCGCGCAGGAACTTCCCCGCTTTCGCAACTTCATAAAACAATCCACTCATCGCCTCAAACTCGCGCATCATAATGGGCGCGGCGGGCTCGAAGTCTGCCGAACGCGCTCGGCCATTGTGGACTGCGTGATCCGCGCTCTGTGGGAAACGGCGTTCCAATCTTTGTCTGATGGCGCGCAGAAAGTTTTCCCACCCATCGCCCTCGTGGCTCTCGGCGGTTACGGACGCGGCGAACTCAATCCTCTAAGCGACATTGATCTCTTGTTTCTGCACGAAGGCCAGGTGGCCGGCCACATGAAGCCGTTACCCATCTTGGAAAAAATGTTGAACGGGGTCTGGCTCACGCTGTTCGATCTCGGCCTAAAGCCCGGCCACGCCGTCCGCACCATCGGCGAATGTGTGGATGCAGCGAACGACAAAGAGGACGCACGTCGCATCGAGACGCGCACGTCGCTGATCGAAGCAAGGTTGATCGTAGGTGACGAGAAATTGTTCTCCAAGTTTCAGAAGACCGTGCTCGCCAAATGCGTTGTCGGCTACGAGGACAAATACATCGAGGCGCGATTGGAAGATCAGGCCACGCGCCGCGCCAAATTCGGCAACTCAGCTTGCATGCAAGAGCCAAACATCAAGAACGGCTGCGGTGGATTGCGCGATTACCAGAACCTGCTCTGGATGAGTTTTTTTAAGTATCGCACCCGTTCGCTGGCGGAATTGGAGAAGCACGAACTGGTGATGCCGCGCGAGCGCAAGCAACTTGAAGCGGCGTATGATTTCCTGCTGCGTGTGCGAACGCAGCTGCATTACCTCATCGCGCGACCCAGCGATGCGCTGACCAAAAATTTACAGCCGAGCGTGGCGTTGAATCTTGGTTATGGCGACCGTTCGCCCAGCAAGCGCATCGAGAAGTTCATGCGCGATTTCTACACACACTCGCGCAACATCTACATCAGCACGCGCACGCTGGAACAGCGCATGGCGTTCATCAAAGAGCCCCCGGGACGCCTCTCTCTGCGCCGCTATCTGCCCAAGGGCAAGGAAGCCGAGCCGGTGGATGGGTTCAAATTTATCAACGGCGAGATCCATGCGACGAGCAATCGCGTCTTCCGCGATCAACCGCGCCGTTTGATACGTGTCTTTCTCTACGCGCAACAACGGGGACTGCGAATCCACTCGAACCTGGCGCAACTCATCCGCAATCAGCTCGAACTTGTCGATCGGGAATTCCTGCGCGACGAACATGTGGCGGAAACATTCCTCGCCATTCTCAACCAGCGCGGCAACGTCGCGCCAATCCTGCGCGCGATGCACGAAGTGGATTTTCTCGGCAAGTACATCCCGGAGTTCGGCAAACTCACCTGCCTAGTCCAACACGAGTTCTATCACCAGTATGCCGCGGACGAACACACGCTCATCTGCATCGAGCAACTGGATCGCGTCTGGGATGCAAAGGAATCTCCCTATGCGGCCTATGCGCCGATCTTTCAGGAAGCGGAACATCCCTTCCTGCTTTATCTCGCGCTATTACTGCACGACACCGGCAAGCCAGATGGTCACGGCAATCATTCTGAGGTCGGCGCAAAGCTCGCTGCGCGCGTGAGCAAACGCATCGGACTCGATGGCCAAGCGGAGCGCACGTTGGGATTGCTGATCGAACATCACTTACTTATGGCCGTCATTTCGCAACGGCACGACATGGATGATGC
Source organism: Verrucomicrobiota bacterium (assembly GCA_008933055.1). GTDB lineage: Bacteria > Verrucomicrobiota > Verrucomicrobiia > Limisphaerales > JADLHS01 > JADLHS01. The sequence continues at coordinate 2,209 of WBXK01000074.1, forward strand.
ATCTGTGATCCGCAACTTTGCCCGACAAATCCATACGCCAGAAACTCTCTCGCTGCTCACGGTGCTAACGTTTGTGGATTCACAGGCTACGAGCGACAAGCTGTGGAACGGCTTCAAAGATTCGTTGCTCTGGCAATTGCACCAGCGCGCCATGCCTTTACTCACGGGGGGAACAGAATTCATCCGAGCTGAAGAAAAACAACGAGAGTCTCTGATGAAAGAGGTGGAGGAATTATTGCCCACACCCTTTAGCGAAGAAGAACTCAAGGCCCACTTTGCTGCGCTGCCGTTGCGATATTACCAGATACATTCCGCCCGACAGATCCACGAAGACCTCCTCATCACGCATCGCTTCATGCGCTTGCAAGTCATGGAGGAAAATAAATCACTTGTGCCCGTGGTAAATCTGCATAACGAGCGAGATCGCGGTTATAGCGTGGTGCGCGTCTGCACCTGGGATCGCGCCGGGCTGTTCGGCAAGATGGCGGGCTCGCTCAGCGCGGCGGGACTCACGATCTTGAGCGCGCAAATCTTCACACGCACAGATGGCATCGCGCTCGACACATTCTTCGTGACGGACGCGTTCAGCGGAAAACTTGCCAACGCCGAGCAGCGTGATGAGTTCGAGGGATTGCTCACGCGCGTGTTGTCCGATGACAAGATCGATTTGCACAAGATGATCGCGCAACAGAGGATTTCTCGCGCCGTGTATTCAGCTTACACCGGTGAGCAGATCGCCACGCAGATCGCGTTCGACAACGAGGTGTCAGACACGCGCACGTTCATCGAGATCGAGACGGAAGACCGCATCGGCCTGCTTTACACCATCGCCGACACGTTGGCGGAACTGGAGGTGGACATCTCCACCGCGCGTATCTGCACTGAGAAAGGCGCCGCGATAGACAGCTTTTACGTGAGCGAACTGGACGGTGGAAAAATCCTTTCGACCGAACGTCAGAGAGCCATCCAACGCCGCGTGGTTCACGCCATCAACGGACTGAGTCGAAAGAATGAGTGAGCAGTAAAATGAGCGGGCCTAGCAAACGACCCAGCCACACTCTACTACCCAAAGAGGAAGGCCACATTTATTGAAAACAAAGTCCCTCTCAGAGTCGGGACACGAACCCGGCGGAGTGCTCTGGAAATCGTCCTACGTTCGGCAGGTGGATGGTGGATCACAACACGGCCGGCCCTGGCATTCGGGAAATCTCAACCATTTCGCGCAGCACTTTTTTCCGACAATAGATTCGCAGCGATAAAACTCTGCGTCTGCCAAGAAGTCTTGGCGTGGACATTTATTTTCCAATCTTTATCCTGACACGCTCTATGGGAAAAACGAATCTGATCACCGCTCAATCTCCTGCTGAACTTGGTTACTCCATGCCCGCCGAATGGGAAAAACATTCTGCCACATGGCTCGGTTGGCCGCACAATGAATCCGATTGGCCAGACAAGATCGACACCATCCGCTGGGTGTACGGCGAGATGGTGAAGAAGATTTCGCAGGGCGAACTCGTCCGCATTATCGTTCGCAGCAATGCGGAAGGGAAGTTTGCAGCCAGCTACCTCAAGCGCGCTGGCTGTGATCTCAAGCAGTTAAGCATGGTGGTGCATCCCACGAATCGCGGCTGGACGCGTGACAGCGGCCCCATCCATGTGCGCCGAGGAAAAGGCAGCAAGGCCGAAAAAGCTATCGTGCATTTTCACTTCAATGCGTGGGCCAAATACAAGAACTGGCAACTCGACACAAAAGTTCCTGAGACGGCGGCGAAAGTCTTGAAGCGACCCTTGTTTGACGCGCAGTTCAACGGGAAGAAATTTACCATCGAAGGTGGTGGCATCGAAGTCAACGGTCGCGGCTCATTGCTCACCACAGAGGAATGTTATCAACATCCAACGGTGCAAGTCCGTAACCCCGGCATGACCAAGGCGCAGTACGATGAACAGTTCAAAAAATATCTCGGCGTCAACAATGTCATGTGGCTGTTGAGCGGACCCGTGGGCGATGACACTCACGGACACATTGATGACATCTGTCGGTTCACGGATCACAAGACGCTTGTGCTCATCAAAGAGTCGAACAAGAGGGACATCAACTACAAGCCGCTCGCGGAAAACTGGGAACGCGTTCGTGATCTGCGGCTCGAAGACGGTTCGCGCCCGGAAGTCATCGCGTTGCCCATGCCTTCGCCGGTTTATTATGGTGACTGGCGATTACCCGCGAGCTACGCGAATTTCTACATCTGCAACTCCTGCGTCATCGTGCCGACATTCAACGACGTGAATGACCGGGTAGCGCTGGGCATCCTTGGCGAGTTGTTCAAGGACCGGCCCGTGGTGGGCATCCACGCAGTCGATCTCGTGCTGGGCTTTGGCTCATTGCATTGCCTCACGCAGCAAGAGCCGATCTAGTTAAACAGGCCTTCGCTTCAAATCACAAATGCGCCAGTACTTTCTTGTGCGCAGATGCGAAGGCGAGTTTGCGGAGTTGCGAGAGATTGAGCCACCGCCCTGAATTCTTTGACGATGCTTCGTCGAGCTTTGCGCGCCACGCTTCCAGCGTAATGCGATAGCGCGTGATGGAATGTTTGATGGTGCAAAGAGGTTTCGCTGAAAAAACCTCGAAGGGCGCGGCGGATTTCTGTCTTGCCGTGGTTGCTTCGATGTTCGGAAATTCCCAGAGATGCGCGTTGACCACACTGGCTGGACGCTGACGGACAAGATATTTGCCGTCGCGCTGCACGACGAAGGCAATGAAACGACGCGCCGTGGCTGCTTCGCGTTTGGAGAGGTTAGGGATTTGTTCCTGCAAACCCTCCTTTTGGGAGACGCAGAGCTTGTTGATGGGGCAAACGTCGCACTTTGGCGAGCGCGGTGTGCAGACAAGCGCGCCGAGCTCCATCAGAGATTGATTTAGGTGAGAACACGGAGACGCATGGCGCGCGGTGCGTGCCGCGTGTAGAACCAAATCTTCAGCAAGCACCCAGAGCTGAGCGTTTGTTTTCTTCTCGCGTGGGTCTGTGGTGATTCCAAAGACGCGACTGATTACTCGGATGACATTGCCGTCAACAATCGGACGCGGCTGATTGAATGCGATGCTTGAAACCGCACCCGCCGTGTAGCGTCCGATGCCCGGCAGCGCAAGAATGTCCTCGAATTTTTTCGGAAACTTGCCTACGTGTTGCCACACGATTTGCTGTGCGGCACGTTGTAGGTTACGGACGCGAGTGTAGTAACCGAGACCTTCCCACATTTTATGGATCTTGCTGGCGCTCGCTGTGGCGAGTGCTTCGATGGTCGGAAGTTCGCTCATCCAACGCTCCCAATAGGGGATAACGGTCTTGACCTGAGTTTGTTGCAACATGATTTCGGAAACCCAAATGGCATAGGGGTCGCGGGTGCGACGCCACGGCAGGTCGCGGGCGTTGGCGGCAAACCAATCCAAAAGCAATGGCACGAGCTTGCTTGCGGCGTGGTTCGTGGTCTGTGGTGCGTGAACTTCCATTTCCGGCGCGAATGATTGCGGGGTTGGGCGGGCGGCGAAAAGAGAATTCTCCGGGGAGGTTGAGCCCAACTTACCGCTTGCCGCTCTCGGGGAACACGGCGTAACGTCCGCGCATGAATCTGGAAGATCATCTCGGCGACATCATCCGCAAAGCACGCAGCATGAGTGGAGTGTCGGCGGCGACAGCAGCGCAGGCGGCAGGCTTGACCGAAGTACAACTCTTGTCGCTCGAAGATACAGGAACATTTTCCAAGCGGCCTGACTTTATCACGCTTGCGAAATCAATCGATTTGAACCCTGCCAAACTCGAAAGCATCGCCAACGGATGGCTGCCGTCGAAGAAGGATTTAAGCGCATGGCAGCATTTGAGAATGTTCACTTCGGCAGAAGACGGGATGACGGTGAATTGTTATCTCATCTGGGATGAAACCTCACGAGAGGCGGCGTTGTTCGACACGGGATTCGACGGTAAGACCATCCTAGACACGCTTGCGGCTGAGCGGCTTGAGTTGCGCCACATCTTCATCACGCACTCGCACTACGATCACGTCCATGCTCTGGGCGACATCCGTGCGGCGCAACCGGACGCCAGCTTGCACACCAGTTCAAAGAACGCCTCCGCCAAACAACGTAACCAACCCGACGAAGTCATCTCGGTTGGCAGGTTGCGAATCACCCACCGAGAAACACCCGGCCACGCAGCAGACGGCGTGACCTACGTGATCACTGGTTGGCCGAACCAAGCCCCTAAAGTTGCCATCGTGGGTGATGCGATCTTCGCAGGCTCGATGGGACGCGGAAATGGTTCATGGGAATTGGCGCGACAGAAAGTGCGCGATCAAATCCTTACGCTTCCAGCGGAAGCATTACTGTGTCCCGGTCACGGCCCGCTGACGACCGCGGCAGAAGAGACAGCGCTGAACCCGTTTTTTTGATGCGCGGATTCAAGCCGCGAACGCAATGGACTTGGAAGTTGAACTCAAACGCTTTAAGAAATTTAAGGTCATCAAGACTTAGAGAAAAACCCATGAGTTGCCCGTGTTTCGTTAGCCACTTCAAGCCTCTGTTTACGCCCGATTGCGGCGCTGGTGTGAATTCGGCTTATGGGGACGACGGCTAGAGACACTTTCCAATCAGGCGAATGGCATATTGCGCTTTCTGGATGCCAGCTATATCAAGGTGTATCAAGACGGAAGCAATCCCGCCGGAGGTCAGCAAAACCCATCCATAGGACGCACTAAATGAGGCATCAACACCAAGTTGATAGCGTGGGTAGGAGGAAGCTTCCGGGCTGTGCAATTGACGCTGTATCCCTGCCAACGAGCCGATGTCTAAGCATTCTCCCAATCGTCGGGCTGCAAGAGACTCCAAGACAAGACGGCAGTGGCCTAAAAGAAATATGACTGTGATGCCTTACCCGCACGCCTCAAGCGAAACGCGATCGGGAGTTGTATTCCACCCCGCCGTAATCTTCTTAGACCCGCGTAGTGTCATCGCGGCTTCTATCGGATGGGACGCACTTTTTCCAACGCATCAAACCGCATCGCAGAGTCGGCAATTGCTATGACTAATGCCACGTCTATTTCATCGGCTTCGTTCATACTAGGGGTAGGGTTCAGCAGGAGGCGCTTTGTATTGAACTGCGGTGATTAGTTGACCGGAATTGAAAACGGATAAGAGGCACGCATCGACCTGATTTGCGCCCATGCGATTTGTATCTGGACGGGTGATTTGAACCTGTCTTTTTAGGGTTTTAATTTTAGTCGGGCGCGATACCAGCTCAAGATTAATGCTGCCAGAAAAGCCAAACCAATCAGCTCGGCAGCCCGTCGGAAAATGTGATCCACCCGCAGTTCAGCTGCTTCATGTAGTTTTTTGAGTCGAGCGTCCAGAAAACCGGGGGAGGTCAAAGCCTCGGCCTCCTTTAAAACCGGCTGCAATTCAATAAGGGCGGTAGTTGCATCTTTGATCAAACCTCGAACCTCTACCAGATCCAAGGGTTTTGCGCTGGTCTTCTGCGGTTGATCCGCCTGTCTGGCGAGAATACGGTCAACGATCAAGAGATTTTGCCGCAAAGGCTCATTTAGAGCTGATGCGGCTTCGACGGTTTCACGGATTTCGGGCCCGAATCCTTTTACCTCATGCACGATGCCACCCACCTTTGTCAGCAGTGCTGAGATTTCCGCCTGACGCTGATCCAACTTTTTCACTTCGGCAGCTACGTCGCTGACAGCGCGGGTTGCGACGTCAGCCTGTCCGATAATGCGCTGGACGTCGTTGCCTTGTAGGACTGCATCGACAGTGCGCTCGGCCTGCCACTGCATCAGTCGCGGCAAACGCTGGGCGTAAAAGAAGGTGCGTTCAGCAAACGTCTGGGCACTTTCGAGCTTGCGATTGGCCTCGCTGATCTGGGAAAAGAGGCCTCCAATTTGCGGTCGGTCCTGCTCCAATCCGGCCCGCGCCTTGGCAAAGTCGTCAAAACGCAGATAGGCTAGCATTGTCACATCCGGATTCTGTCGCCTCCACTCGAGTATGACAGCCCGCACCGCCTCGATTTCTGAGGGACTCAGGTAGATTCCTGCCATACGCCAGATATCTTCCTGGGCTTGGTTAAAAGCCCGGGCCACCACGGGTCCTCCCACCTGACCGAAGACGCGGTTAGCGCGACCTTCATCTACCCAGTTCATTTTTCCCAAGGTAACTATGCTGCAGAGATCCAAGAGCTGGCCGAGCGGGCTTGGACCGGTTGCGATCGCATAAGCTGAGGAGGAATGATGCAGCTTCAATCTCAGTGCCTGAGTGCGGGCTTCTGGTGTGGCCGCTAACTTTTCTGCCTGATCACAGGCGTCAGAAAGAAGGGTTACATAGCGGTCAGAAAAACTGCAAGTTGCCTGATCTAGTTCTTTAAGCTTCAGTTGGGAAATTCTTGTTTTATTCTCTTTTTCGGAACGCGTTAATCCTCCCGTGCTGCTGCAGGCAGTGAGAGTAATTAGAAGTGCAGCAGCGATGAAATATTGAAGGAGAGGTTTTGTGCGTGCAGTAAAAAGCATTTGCATGGGCTGACGTTCAAAAGAGTTTTTTGGATTTGCAGAAGGCGGAAGGTGCGACATAGCTGAAATTGATTTCTGTCGAGCGGTCAAGTCTTGAAAATGATTTCAAGAATCAATTAGTCTGGCGGTTTTAAGTTCCCTCCCACAATTAATCTAATGAAAGGTGCGGGGCAACCGTTTTTTGGACAAGTCGCAATTGTGCTTTTTGATCCGCTAAAACGGCACGCGAACCGACTGCTATTAACAGATAGATATTTGCTACCTGGACGCTGAGCGGTTCAATTCTGATTTACTGCGCGGGCCAAACATTCGGTGAACGAGGCGACGTTGCCTATGCCGGGCGGTAGAATCTTCAACACGACGATAAAGGTGACTTGTTTCTAGAGCGCTTTTCAAACTGCCCCCATGCCGCTTTTTTGGATAAGTTCCAAGATTTTGAGTTAACGAGACAGCGGAGCGAGTTAGGGCACAGATGGGCGTGTGAACGGGGGTTGTTTGCAACCTGTCGCTGTATCTACCACCGCACCACATCTTGAGGAGAGATTTAGGGCAAAGACCGGCGAGCGCGTCTGTGGGCAGCGGCGTGGCGCATTGCGGGCATTTGTTTCCGTCGGGCATCGCCGCAGAGAGTCTTACTTTGTCCATGCCCCTTCAGAAGCGAATCCGGCAAAAAGTTACGGAAATTTTAACCATAGATAGGGACTGACGATAAACTCTGACCAGAAGACGAAAGAACCACGAATCACGAGAATAGAGGAACGGAAAACCGGGGTTGGTTTGAAGACCTCTGTAGCGAAAAAACGGCAGCAGGCTTTATCAAGGACTGCTTTCATTCGGGTAGTTCGCGTGGTTCGCGGTTTAAATCGGAGACGCTTGGAAAAAGCAAAAGCCCGCCGGGTTGGCGGGCCTTTGACTTTAAACTTCAGGCTTTAGCCTTGAGACTGACTTACGCGCGCTCCATGTATTTACCGGTACGGGTATCAATCTTGATCTTCTCGCCGGTCTTAATGAAGAGCGGGGCTTGAACGGTGATGCCCGTCTCGATGGTAACGGCTTTCTGGACGTTGTTGGCGGAATCACCACGGATGCCTTCAGGCGCGTCTGTGACGGTGAGGATCACGCTTGGTGGGATTTCAACAATGACCGCTTTGTCGTCCACGAAGGTGATGGTGACCAATCCGTTTTCTACGAGGTAGTTCTTAGCATCGCCCACGAGTTCAGGGATAAGCGTGACAGTTTCATAATTCTCAGGGTCCGTAAAAACGTAATCCGTTCCATCCTTGTAACTGAACTCCATCTTTTTGGTCATCATGGGCACGGTCTCGACTTTTTCCGTGGAACTGAAACGTACGTCGGAGGATTTGCCGGTACGGATGCTGCGCAAAGTGGCTTGAACGAAAGCGCGAAGGTTGCCGGGCGTGCGATGTTGCACGTCGAGGACGACGCTGATGTCGCCGTTGTAATTGATCGCCTGGCCGCGGCGGAGATCGTTTGCGTTAACTGCCATAAATGTTCTAGTTTTTCGGTTGTTTGGCCCCGGATGGGGGAAGTCAGATTAGGTGAGAAGCGATTGAAGGCAAGTCTCGTTTTTTATAAAACCACAGCAAACCGGGCGGAGTCGAACCACCGCGCAACTGTTGCGCGCCGCCAGTCGCTGACCGCGCAACTCGTGCGCAAAAAAATCCGTCGCCTGGCGAATCCTCAACAATTTCGTGCTGGCACGGACATTGCAATGGGGTGCTTGTAACGTGAAGTCGCGGTCGCGCGTCTTCGTTGTCGGTCAACCAAACAAAATCACAGCAACAGATATGAAAATGAACCAAGCATTCAAGGTGTTGAGCGCCGCCGTTTTGCTCACATTTGCAATTAACACCGTTTCAGCCCAAGCACCAGAAGGTGGAGATAGGCCACGGCGCAGCCGGGATGGCGGACAAAGTGGTGACCAACAGGGCGGACCCGGCGGGGATCGCGGCGGACGCGGTAATTTCGACCCGGCTGAATTCCAAAAGCGGATGACAGAGCGGCTAAAAGAAACTTTAGAGATCACGGATGACAAAGAATGGCAAGCCATTGAACCCCTCGTCACCAAGGTCACTGAAGCGCGATTTGCGGTTATGGCCGGCGGGCGCGGATTTGGCGGACGCGGCGGCCCGGGTGGAGATCGCAGCGCGACCTCGGGCGCGCAAGCAAATCCCACGGCTGAGGCCCTGAAGAAGGCGATTGATGCGAAAGCTTCTGCCAGCGAAACCAAAGCGGCCCTCGACAAATTCGTCGCAGCACGCAAAGCGAAACAAGCCGATCTGGAAAAGGCTCAGGCAACACTTCGCAAAGTGCTCACGCCTCGCCAAGAAGCGATTGCGACCCTGAACGGCTTACTCTAATAGACACAGATTCCCCGCACCCGGCCTGACGGCCACTTTCTCCCCATCGGATGGGAAGAGGGAATTTCGACTATGGCGCAAACACAAAATTCCACTGAGTTGCTGAATCGCATGGTCGCGGGCCGGCAACTCTCGACCGTGGACGCGGCCGAGTTGGCGCGTCAAAACGAAGTCGCAATCCAGAAAGAGGAGGATGTGCTCCGCTGGCTCTCAGGAGAATACGATCTTCTATTCACCTCGCTCGACGACATTGAACCGGACCGCCAGCTTCTCTCACAATTTCCAGCGCGAATTTTGTTGAAAGAGGAACTACTTCCCTTACGACGCGTCAACGGGGCGGTAGAGATCGCCACTAGCCGACTCTTCGCCACGCAAGGTCTCGACGCGCTCAAGACCCTCACCGGCCTTAGCCTCAAACCGGTTCTTGCCCCAAGCGAAGCCCTCCAGCGCGAACTCAAGAAGCGGCTCGGCGTGGGCGCCGATACGATGGGCGAGCTGGCTGAAGAGCCTGGACTTGAGGTGGTGGATGACGATAAAGACGACAATGATCTCGACGGGGCCGCCGAGGACGCATCGATCATCCGCTTTGTGAATCAGGTATTGCGCGACGCCATCGAGCTCCGCGCATCAGACATCCATCTCGAACCATTCGAGCACGAATTTCAAATCCGTTACCGCGTGGATGGCGTGCTGCAAGCCATCCCGGTGCCCGCGCAGATAAAACGCTTTCAACCCGCCATCGTTTCGCGGCTAAAAATCCTCAGCCATCTGAACATCGCGGAGAAGCGCTTGCCGCAGGACGGGCGCATCAAAATCCGGCTCGACGCGAACGAAGTGGACATCCGCGTTTCAGTGATCCCTATGTTGCACGGCGAAGCGGTCGTGCTGCGGTTGCTGCGCCAAAACTCCACGCTTCTCGGCATGGGCGAGATGGGCATGGATGCGCGTGAACTGAGATCGTTTCGGCGCGTGCTAGGTTTGCCTCATGGAATCATCCTCGTCACCGGCCCAACAGGCAGTGGTAAAACCACAACGCTCTATACCGCGTTGAATGAGATCAACGATCAGGTCCGAAAGATCATCACGATCGAAGACCCGATTGAATATCAACTCAAAGGCATCAACCAGATTCAAGTTTCAGAAAAAGCCGGACTGACTTTCGCGCGCGGGCTGCGCTCGATTTTACGTCATGACCCAGACGTGATTCTCGTCGGCGAAATTCGCGACCGGGAAACTGCGCAGATCGCGGTGCAGGCGTCACTCACTGGCCACTTGGTTTTTTCGACGCTGCACACGAACGATGCGCCGGGCGCGGTGACACGGCTAATCGATATGGGCGTTGAACCCTATCTCGTCGCATCTTCGCTCGAAGCCGTGCTGGCTCAACGTCTTGTTCGCGTGCTTTGCAAACATTGTAAGCAACCGGACACGTCCCCGACCACTGCGGCAATCAAGGCGCAGATTGGTATTCCGGCTGACACCACCGTTTTTCACGGAGTGGGTTGCCGTGAATGTCGCAACACCGGCTATCACGGACGCCGCGCGATCTTCGAGTGGATGGACATTGATAACGAACTGCGCCAGTTGGTGCTGAAGAATGTTTCTTCCGGTGAAATCGCCGCGCTGGCAAAGCGAAATGGGTTGCGAGTGCTGAGCGAAGACGGCTGGCGGCTCGTGCGCGAAGGCATCACAACACCGGAAGAAGTGATGCGGGTCACCAAGGACCAATCCGTGAGTAACATCGCACCTGAAGCCGCGCCGAAACCAACCGTCGAAGTCCAGTCACCAAGGAAATCAAATGCCGTTGTTTGATTACAAAGCATTGCAACTCGATGGGGGCATCGCGCAAGGCCAGCTTGAGGCGGCGGGCCGGGCCGAAGCTTTTCGCCAGATGGAAGGACTTGGCCTAAGGCCGATTTCGTTGGCTGAGAGCTCCGCCTCAAATCTGACGAGCAACAAAACTGCTGCGTCAGAGAAATCAGGCAGCTTTCCGCTTAAGCTTGGCGGCGACAAAATCTCCGGGCGCGATCTGGAGAACTTC
>WBXK01000075.1 GCA_008933055.1 Verrucomicrobiota bacterium
AACCGGCCGTTCACATTCAAGGCAAACGGTTTACCCGGTGGCAGTATCAGCGCGCTTGCTCAACTCAGCGATGACTCCGGGATTCTCGGCTTCCTACATCTCACGATTCCACTTGGATTGACGTGCATCCAGACAACCTCGTTCACGAATGCTACGACGATTCCGATTCCTGACAGCGGGAAAGCAACGCTTTACCCTTCACCCATCATCGTCTCAGGGTTGACCGGCACTGTCACGAGCGTCACAGCAACTATCCGCGGCTATACCCATTCGTGGCCAGACGATGTAGATGTGCTGCTCGTCAGCCCTGCAGGACAAAAAGTGATGTTGATGTCCGACTGCGGCGGTGGCAATGTGAGAAGTGGAGTCACTCTGACATTCGATTCTTCGGCTGCGTCATCCGTGCCCGACAGTGCCGCTATACCTAGTGGGATATACAAGCCAACAAACATTGACAGCACGAGCGACAATTTCCCCGCTCCGGCTCCACCTGCGCCTTTCAGCTCGAGCCTCACGAATTTTAACAACACAAATCCGAACGGTACATGGTCGCTCTACGTGCAGGACGATGGCGCTATGGACAGCGGCAGCATCACGCAGGGTTGGGCCTTGAGCATTACCACATCGAATCTCACGACCTCCACAGGTGTTGGGAACGCAGCCAATCTTTCTGTTTCAACATTCGCGACGCCAAGCACAATTCCGCTCGGCAGCAACTTGACTCTCACCGTGAACGTTATTAATCATGGACCCGAGCCGGCCGCGTACATCGTGGTCACGGACATTCTTCCAAATGGACTTTTGTTCTGCTCTGCCAATCCCACTCTGGGTTCTTGCTCGAACGACAACGGTATTGTGAACTGGACTCTCGGCATGTTGCAATCCGGCGCCAATGCCAGTATCAACATACAAGCTACCGCCATCGCTGATGACACGTTTACCAATCAAGTGATCGCCTCGAGCATCACGCCCGATCCAGTTTCCTCTAACAATCTTGCGCTCACACTTATATCCGTAACGAATCGCAGCCACACACAGCCAGCGCCCACGAATTCTCTCATAGCCACAAACTCAGCGCCGTTGCTTTCAGTTATCGCCAATCGCACAGTCCACGCCGGCAGTTGGGTAGTGATCTCGAATGCCGCGAGCGACTCCGATTTGCCAGCGAATACTCTTACATTCAGCCTCGCCCCCGGCGGCCCACCTGGAGCATCCGTCCAGCCAACGTCGGGATTATTCACATGGTTGACATCTGATGCGGACGCCAACACCACCCACAATTTTTCCATCACAGTAACAGACAATGGCTCTCCCGCTCTCTCGGACTCACGCCTCTTTGACATCAGTGTCGTCTCACGCCCACTCATCACTGGCATAAGCCTGACCAACGACTGGGTGAACGTGACTTGGACAACAGTACCCGGTGACACATATCGCCTTCAATTTACCACTAATCTAGCAACACCGAAATGGATCAGCGTCACCCAAGATGTCACCGCCACCATCTCAAAAATTACGCACTCCCATCCATTCGTGCCCGGGCCGCAGCATTTTTACCGCGTGATGCTCGTGCCTTAAGAAATTATTTTGCAATCCGCTTTCCTCCGACACAAACTCTGCTAGTGACATCGCCACTAGCGCTCGTTTTTTACGAAGATTTGATGCCAGGCACACAACTGGTCAACCGCCTCCAAGACCTCAAGTATCGTGTGCTGGCAGTTTCCGACCTGACTCAACTGACCGCGCATGCAGCGGAAACCGGGACCATGTTCATACTCGCGGACCTAGCCTCTAAACGAGGCAACGTCTGTGAAACCATCGCTAAATTGCGTGCCGATAAGGCTACCGCGCATATTCCCATAATCGCCTTCGCGGATGAAGCCGAGGAATCTCTCCAAGCCGCCGCCCGTGCCGCAGGAGCTACAAACGTTGTCACGGACGCGGCCATACTCTCGCATTTTCAACAGTTCATCGCACAGGCGCTGCAGGTGGATTGAGCAAGTGTGCTTGCCATCGCCCGCTCGGAATCTAAACTCCGCGCCCGATGTTTGACCTGAACACACTGAACCCGCCGCAGCGCATGGCTGTTGAGACTATCAACGGCCCCGTGTTGATTCTAGCCGGCGCAGGCACAGGTAAAACACGCGTCATTACACATCGCATCGCTTATCTCCTCCGCAAAGGTGTCGCACCCGGCAACGTTCTCGCCGTCACATTCACGAATAAAGCCGCGCGAGAGATGCAGGAACGTGTCCGCAAACTTCTCCCTGCAACCAAACGCCACAACAAGCGGGACGGTGAGAAGCCCGACAGGCCGACCATCGCCACCTTCCACTCGCTCTGCGTCCGCATACTGCGTCAACACATTGAGAAGCTGGGTTACAAAAAGAATTTCGTCATCTATGACGAATCAGAGCAACTCGGCGCGATCAAAAAAATTCTCGCGAACATTTCTGCCAAAGGCGAAAAGGCCGATCCCGGCGCAGTGTTGGGGATGTTGAGCAAATTCAAGAACGGTGGCCAGCGCGCAGCCGGGTTTGATGACCCAAGCGTCCACGCGCTCGCCCTGCACGTCGCCAAACGATACGAATCGGCCCTCCACGCCTGTAATGCCGTGGACTTCGATGATTTGATTCTGCTCACGCTGCGCTTGTTTCGTGAGCATCCCGATGCCCTTGAAGCCTGTCGTGCCAAGTATCGCTACGTCATGGTAGATGAGTATCAGGACACAAACGCTGCTCAGTTTGAACTCGTCCATTCGCTCACCCAAGTTCATCGGAATTTTTGTGTCGTGGGCGATGACGACCAAAGCATCTACGGATGGCGCGGCGCAGAGATCGCCAACCTGTTGAACCTCGAGCAGCATTTTCCCGAAGTCAAGATAGTTAAGCTGGAGCAGAATTACCGCTCCACGAATACGATTCTCAATGCAGCCAACGCTCTGATCAAAAACAATGCCCGTCGCCGCGTGAAAACGCTTTGGTCTGACAAAGGTCAAGGCACCAAGATTTCCCTGCGTGCGTTCGAGACGGATGAAGACGAAGCCCGCGAGATCGTTGCGACGATTGAGTTCAACAGGCTCGCGCACCGTATCACTTGGGCGCAGAACGCTATCCTGTTCCGCACGAATCAACAATCCCGTCCGATTGAAATGGCGTTGCGCGCGGGAGGCGTCCGTTACCACCTCATCGGCGGACAAAGTTTTTTTGACCGACGCGAAATCCGCGACTTGATCGCCTATCTCAAAACGTTCTTGAATCCGCACGACGACATCAGCCTGCTCCGCATCGCCAACACTCCTGCGCGAGGCTTAAGCGATGTGACGATGGAACGCCTGCTCGCCGCGAGCCACGAAAGCAAAGAATCCGTCTTCGCGTCCATGAAGAATCCGACCGTAACGACGACGTTTCAGATGCGGACGCGCGAGGCGATTGAGGCATTTGTGGAACTAATCGAGCGAAATCAAAGCGAGTTGAATTATCGTTCTCATCACGTCTGGTTGCCGGACGCGCCCGCTCCAACTCCGACTGAGGCCGAACTAGCCGCACCGCTCCGCCATCAAAAGCCCAACACGCTTTCCGGCTGGACAGATTCTTTCCTCAGCGAAACTGGCTACATCGCCGATGTGCGCCGCTCCGAGAAGGATGTTGAAGCTGGGGACAATCGCGTCCGCAGCCTGAAAGATTTCATCGCCACGATGGACCAGGCAGACTCACCCAACACATCGTTAGGCGAACGGCTCACGGAATTTCTCGAAAACGTCACGTTGGATTCCGACCGCGAAGATAAGGAAGACAAGGCAGGCGACGCAGTCACTCTCATCACGATGCATAGTTGCAAAGGGCTAGAATTTCCCCACGTCTATGTCATCGGACTTGAAGATGGACTGCTCCCTCACTCGCGCTCCAAAGTGGAAGGTACGTTGGACGAAGAACGCCGCCTATTTTACGTAGCTGTCACGCGCGCGATGTTGAGCCTCACGATCACACATTGCGGTGGACGCAAGAAGTACGGCCAGATCATGCCGTGCCATCCCTCACCATTCCTGAAAGAACTGCCGCCGGACCTCGTAGAGACGGACGCTGAGAAATCCAAGAAACCTGTTGAGGTCAGCACGGGTAAAAGCCTTTTTGCCGCGATGCGTGAAGCGACTCAGTAGGTAACGATTCACTCAGATTCTCGCGTTTTTGAATTGGCAGAACCGTCCCGTTCACCGTTAATACACCCATGCGCTGGCGTGCTTTACTAATTCTCTCTTTGATTGTGAACCTACTTCTGGCGGCAGGTTGGTTGTTTTTGCCGCGCAAACAAGCGAGCGCTAACGATGACCTTGCTTCCCTGAACACCAAAACAAACACTATCACCAAGACCGCCGTCATCGTGCGGCGGCAGTTTTTTTCATGGCAGGAGATCGAATCACAGGACTACGCCGCTTATATCAAAAACCTGCGGGAGATCGGTTGTCCTGAACAGACCATCCGTGACCTCATCATCGCCGACGTGACGCAGATGTTGCGCGAAAAGCATGTCCAACAATTGCCGGGATTTAAGCCCAACCCCAAGTGGTGGACAAATCGTCGCGATCCCGGGGACACGGTTGCAGAATCCAACAAGAACATAGGGTTTGGAGAGGAACGGATGGCGATCTTGAACCAACTCCTAGGCGAGGAATGGAATATACGTAACCGCCCAGAACTATCCCGCACCAATGACCAGCACGATTTGATAATTGCCACGATGGATGCCAGCTCTGTTTTGAGGGGATTAACAGTCGAAACAAAAAAGAAAATAGCGGACCTACTCAAACGAAAACTGTCGCCCGCAGATTCAGCGTTGCCGTCTCGCTATGCTGTCGCCCCTTCAGAAATTACGCCTACGCCATTTGTAGCTGAAAAAGAAACATGGCTTGCGATTGCTGGAATGTTAAGCCCGGCGCAATTTGATGAAGTAAAACTGCGTTTCGCTGCACATGCCGAAAACTTGCGCGAGGAACTCGATTCGCTACCTGGATTCGACACGCAACCCGAAGAGTTTAGGAAAATTTTCGCAGCCACTGAGGAGTTTGATTTGCAGATTCGCGCTTTAGCTAATCGCGATGATCCGGAGGCACAGGTTCTACGTCAGAAACTCACGGCTCAAATGGAGGCAGCAACCCGCGCATCGCTCGACCCCCAACGCTTTGAACAATACGCCCGGTTGCTCGATCCGGACTATTTAGATGCACTTGAATTGTTGGACGAAAGAAAAGGGAAACCTGCAGCCCTCGCCACGCTCTATGCCATCAACCGCGAGAGCTCCTCTGAAAAAGAACGTATCGCTACTGACGACAAACTAACGGAGACCCAACGACAAATTGAACTTAAGAAAATCGAACTTGAACAGATAAAGGCCACAGCCCTCGCTCTTGGAGAAACGCTTCTTGAAGAGCCTTCCACGCAACCCCCGCCTAAAGCTGAGCCAAAGAAGACTCACAGCGTAGCAGGTGGCGAAAGCTTGGAACGCATCGCACAAATCTATGGCGTAGATAAAAACGCATTACGCGCCGCGAATCCAAACTTGAACTTCGATAAGCTTAAAAGGGGTGACCAAGTCAGTGTGCCCCTGAACTTGATCTATCCGCTACCGCCACCAAATTGATCCATGCGCGCCGTCATCCAGCGCGTCACCCACGCGACCGTCAGCATCGGGGGGCAGATCAAAGGCCAGATTGCGCGCGGACTTCTTGTGCTGATCGCCGTGGAAGATGCAGATACTGCAGAAGACATCGAATGGCTCTCCGGGAAAATTGTTCGCTTGAGAATCTTCCCTGATGACGAAGGATTGATGAACCTCTCGGTGCAAGACATCGGGGGAGCGCTTCTGCTCATCAGCCAATTTACACTCTTCGCCAGCACCAAAAAAGGCAATCGGCCTTCCTACACCCGATCTGCTCGACCGGAGATTGCCTTACCACTTTACGAGGCATTCAAATCCCGTCTCTCCCTCGATCTCGGCAAGCAGACACAGAGCGGTCAGTTCGGTGCGGATATGCAAGTGACTCTGCTCAACGACGGCCCGGTGACGATTGTCATGGATTCCAAGGCCCGGGAATAAACCCGCAAACCCACCCAACGCGCCGACGTTGACAAGCGTCGGCGTTCTGGAAAGCTGCGCTCCAACATGCGCCGACTTGTAAACATTTCAGGAATCACGTTCGCGGTCTATCTCGTTTGGAAGATCACCCTGCTGTTGGCCACATCACAGCCCATCCCTGCGAATGATTCATTCTTCTACGATGGGCCTGTAGTCAATTACCTCTTGCATGGTAACTACTGCAACCCATCACTCGCGATGGTGCTGCCGATTTCCGGCAATGAAGTATTCTGCGCGTATCCGCCGCTTTATCAAGCCGTTCTGCTCGGCTGGATGAAATGTTTTGGGACCGGCGAACTGTCAGCGATGTGGCTTCACGTCACATTGCTCGCGGGGTTTGTATTGACGGTTTTGCAAATTTTTCGGCAACTCAAGATTCCAGGATTCGTTATCAACATCGCTGGACTGTTCCTATTTGGCATCACGTTTCATGACAGGCCAGACACACTCGCTCATTTGATCGCTGCTTTGGCCGTATTAGCATTTGTGCGCGGCTTGCCGTGGGCGACGGCGGTTTTTCTGACGCTGACGTTTTGCACGAGCCTTCAGATCGGCGGCATCTATTCGCTCTGGCTGGGGTTGTTTGCGGCAAGCGAAGCGTGGTTCTCAAAGCGAGCAATTCCGTGGGCCGCGATATTTTCTTTCGTTAGCGCGCTGGCTGGACTGATTACTCTGGTGAAATTCGGTCATCCACATTTGTGGGATGGTTTCCGCGAGCATCTGGCTATCACACCGTCCGTAACGGGATTGCGCGTACCGCGTCTCGACGACACTCTCAAGATCGTGCGCTCCTCCCCCGGCATTTTGCTGGTCTTCTCAATGCTTGTGGTGCTAGCACTTAAGTGGCGCGGATTTCTCAATCAACTTAAAGTCTCCACACAACTGCGTCTTGCCACAAGCGGAACTCTAGCTGCACTCGCGCTGATGGGCGGTTGCTTGGTGGTGTTGACGCCCAACACCATTCATGTGGGGAACTATCTGCAACCTTTGATGGTAGGATGTGCGCTGGCAATGATTGCATCCGGAAGTCCTTTTGAATGCAAATGGCAACGAACGATACGCTCGTTGTTTCTCGTGGCTGCTGTCCTTGTTTCCATTCGCGCGATGGGTATGACGACTTGGGGTATGTTGTGTCATCGAGATGTTAATCACGCTCAAGCTCTGAAACTCGTCAATGAATCACTCGATTCTGCGCAGGATGAAAGCGCGGTGTTCGTCTCGGCAGCGTATCTCTACAACACCGCGCAGCGCACCAACGTCACTTGGTTGCATTCTGATTGGGCATCGCTAGCAAACGAGGGCGATTGGGAATTGCGTGCTATCCAGGAGCGTCGCCCGACGCGACTGTTGTTAACGCAGTTTGATTACTACCGCCGCTATGAGCGCATCGTGTCACAATTTCGCCGCGAGCGGGGAGACGTAAAAGTTGATATCCTGAACACGGCTCAGGTTCAACCGCCTGATGCTATCCCCTCTATGCGCAGGGTTGTCCAACACGTTTCTTGGGCGCCGGTCATCGTGGAATTCACATGGCCTTCCACCACAAAAACGAAGTAGTTCTCAACTGACGACCTAGTGAAGACAATCAAACTGGGCACACGTTCACGGGGCAGCCACAGACTCGCGTTCGGATGTTGGTGATTAGTGGGCACGGGCTACAGCCTTAAATCTGCTGCGGAAACAGTTGCGGATAGGTGCGCGGCAGTTGTCGCTGCTTAATGGGCGGACTAAACGCTCTTCATCAGTAACCAAGTAACCGCGCAGGGTGAATAGCATCTTCACCCAGTTTGAATCGCGGCGAGGCCTTCAGCGAGAACGTAAATGCCACGGCATAATCTTTACCTTCCGTGGTGTGAGGGTCGCGGATACGGAAAGTCAGGGCAGCAGTCCAATTCCGCAGATCTCGGTAGATAGAGTAAGTCTGTTCCTGCAACCATTTCTCGGTCACCTCATATTGATGCGTAGCTCGGAACCCCCAATTCTCATTCATCCGAAGGAACAGCGTACTGGTAAGGTAACTGTTGCCGCCTTGCAGTGCTGTGGGTGTTGCCGCAAAGTCATCGCGGACGTAAAGATGGCCGATGCCCCAGCTCCAAGTTTCATTCGGCTGCAACGTCAGATTGTGAAACGAGAGACGGCAGAGTCCGTCATGGATGTCGTAACGGGTGAGAGATTCCAGCGAGAGCCAGTTGCGCGGGCGAATGACGAAGTCGGAAAAAAGATCTGAAAAAGTGCGTTGCCCCACACGCGGCCTCATGCGCCAATCGGAATAAACGTCCCAGTACAAGAAGTCACCAATCTCGCCGTCGCGTTTGGTCTGGAAACGATTTCTCAGACCGAAACGCATCGTATTCTGGCTGTCCACTGAATCCACCGCGTTGTAATCGGGGAATTCTATTGGCACCTGGCGCAAGCTGGGCAGTTCGGTGTCGAACATCTGCGACTCACCGGGGAATCGGTTTGGACGCGGGACATAAATATAATTCGCAGACGGCTGCACGATATGGCGAACACCGTCGAGATCGAGCAGGCGACTGCGGGTTCCCGCCCACGTCTGAGACGCCTTGAAGGTGAGCTCCGCACCAGTATTAAATATGCCGCGCGCGAAAGCATCATCGGTAGCCAACGCCCCTGCCCCGCTGGGATCGTCGTAATAACTTAAACGTCCGCCGACGCGCGGCGTTAGATTGAGCCAGCCGAAGTAAGTTTGCGGCAGCGTGAGCTGTTGATAAGTGTCAGCGCGCGCACCGGAGTAGTCCAAGGCTGAGGCGATGTTGTTGGTGATAGCAAAACGGCGACGATAAAAGCCAGCCGAAGTTTCACTCTCGTAATAGATCGGCGTGTCGAGGAATTGCTGGCGGAAGCCAGTGAGGCGCACGTCGGGCAAACGCTCGACCGTCTCGAAGAATTCATTCACCCGCGGCTGCGCAAGAACGTCCAGGCTGAAGTTGTCCGTGGTCTTGTTGACTTCGAAAAAAGTGGACGGCTGCGGATTCGCCCGATACTCGCTTTCAAAAAAGTTTTGAAGGATGCGCTCATCGCTCTGATAACCCATGACGGCTTTGAGGTTGAGATTCGTCCACGGCACAGCGTCGTAGCCGAGACGGAAACGCTGGCGATTGGCGGGGATATCAAAGCCGAGATTGTCCCTCTCGGGCGTTAGGTCGTTGAGAAAATAGTATTCGAGCGAGGCTTCACCCCAGCGACCTAGGTGCAAGTTGAAGTCTGGCCCGCCGCCGAATCCGCGCTTCTGTCGATAGTCCGCATGAAGTTCGCCGTCAAGTTGGTCATTGGCGATCCATTCATAACTGCTCCGCAAAAACGGCCCGTAACGGCTGCGGTAACCCGGCACGAAACGGAACTGATTACCCTTGCCATCGAGACGCTGCGTGTAAAAGGGGAAATAAAACATCGGAACGTTGCCAACGAAGAGAACGGCGTTGCGCGCTTCAAAATATTTGCCAGGAACGATCTTGATGACGCTAGCGCGGATGCGTGTAGCGGGATTGGCCACATCGTCGGTGGTAATGTAGGCACTGGTCGCGCTGTAAGTTGTGTTCGAAAGGTCGCCCGCGAGATTTTCCCCTGACGCGAACGCAGGAGATTTCCCCGCCCGAAACTGAACGGCCTCCATCTTCCGAGTATTGATGTTGTAACGGATATCATCACCCGCCCAGACCATTTCATCCCTTTGGATGCGGACGTTGCCAGAGGCGGCAATATCCCCTTTCTCCCAATCCACATCAGCACTGTCCGCTATCAAGATTCCATGCCCATAGGTCGGATGATTGAATGTGACCTTCACACCGTTCGTAGCGGTGGCGGTTTTCGTCTTAGAGAAAAACTCCACCTGACTGTCGCCGTTTAACTTTTCGATGACGAGGGAGGACTCACCTTCTGCACGGGATGAAAACGTGCCAAGACAGATAACTGTCAAGATTAGGAGAGTGACGGCGCGTTGGATGTTCATTCGGACTTATTCAGATAAACAGAATGACCACGTAGTGCCAAGTTTCAATTGGTTGAAGTCTGTCTGGCAGCATGAGAAAAGCCTGAGTTGGACTGCGGCGATCTAACTCTGATCTCCAGCGAGGAGACCTGTTTCCCCGCTTCAAAGCGTAGTCATGCCTGGGCACTCCGAAACTGAAGATCCCTTTACATTCTCTTTACTTTTGCTTTACCACAATTCGATCTTGAAAACCCCGAAGTTCCGCGGTGGCCACGATCCCAAAAAAAGTGAGCTCGGACCAGTAGCTTATGGAGGCGGTTCTGGGTGATAAGCCGAAAAGTTTCAATGCAGTCTCCGAGACAGCCACCAGTCAATTACAGATAAGCTCAGCCACGTCCAAGCGATATGTGTCTCGGTTGAAGGACGCAGAGGTCAATTGTCACACTGGCGGGCTTTATTGGCCTGCTCACCACAGGGTTAACGAATAAATCTGCGATGAGGGCTCACATCCTATAAAGGAATGGGACACCAAAATACAAAACAGGCAGACAGGAAGTGATCACCCTCCTTGGGGTCGGGTGTCCTTTCCCTCAATACCATTGGTCCGAGACTGAGTGGCCATGAACGAAAAACCCGGAAGACTTTGGTGACCTCCGGGTGAAGGAATAGATTCAGAACTTAGCGGTGTCCGCCACGGTCATGACCGCGATCGTCGCTCCGATAACTGTGTTCGCTTCGGCGATGGTCATAGCCGCGTTGATCGCGATAGTCGTAATGCCGTTCGTAACCCGGCGCGACATACACGACTGGTGCACAACGCAGCGTGGGTTGATACACGATGGGCTCGCAGTGTCTCACGGGGTGATACACGACGACCGGCGGGCACGGCGGTTGAACGACAACCACAGCACGCGGAGCGTGAAAGACTGGCGCGGGCAACCCAAAAAAGAACCCAATAGACAACCCTGCTTGGGCGGAGCTTGCAAATCCAACAACCGCAACCGCTGTAACCAAACTGAAGAGAGGTATTCTTTTCATGTAAGGTCTGACGAGGCTCTTGCGACGTTCTTCAACTGGCTTTAATCGACGGATATATCTATCCCTGAATTGGTTAGAATTAAATAGGTCGAAAATGAATAACAAAGTAGAAGCGACGTCTGTGGGGCGCACGGCGCGCTGAAAACAGGGTGTGAAGTCCTTTGAGAGGTTGCCGAAGGAAACCATGCAGCTACTTGCGGCGCTCAAAGCTTATCTCGACATGGGGCCGCGACGGTCGCTGTTGAAAACCACTGCTCTCAGCGGATGCAAGAAGGTTCGAGTGGAATGGTTAAGCCTGAGGTATGACTGCCCGGCTCGTGTGGCAGCGCGTCAGGGGTGGCCCAAGTCGGGACGGACGTGGGCTTCGAAGGCATGGCGCGAATGCTGGACCTAGCGTTCAAGTTAAAACAGTTCGCCGCTGGGATGCCGTCAGAGATCAAGGAGGTCCACACTCTGCAAGTGGGCAATGTGTCGATCGAATGGGAGGAACTCATCCGCAAGGCCTACCAGATGGCAACGCCTCCGACCAATGTCGTCGATGGGCACGATGTGAAGCCGTGACGCCGCACGCGATTTCCCCCAACGCAGCGGCTCGGGCCGGTTTTCGTATGGATCAGACGTTCAACTTGGTGAAGGGCGACGCGTGGTTGCAGGAACGACAATTAATCGCCTGCGATGCTGCGCGGCATTGCGCCCATGCTGTCGGGCCGACGGCCATCGGTTACGGCGGAGCGCAGGGTAGTGGCAAGTCGCACTGGTTGTTCGCGCTTCGGCATCGGCTGCTGCGGCGCATCTTGGATAGAAACAGGAATGGAATTGATGATCAGATGGAGTCGGCGAGAAATAGTGATAGATCTCCAAATGCTACATCTGATACTTGAAGCACAGGGGTCACGCGCGGCCCTCGCTGTGCCGCTCTTGAGGTGGATATTGCTGGCCTGCACTGAAGTAATACTTATGGTCCTGCGCCCCAAAATCACCCGCCCGCGCGCCAGAGCGCAGACTTGCCGGAACAGCCCAAAAGCCCTAAAACACCTTTATATAATAGATGCCGCAGGTATCAATGGACTGAAAATGCACCCGACGCAAAAGCAATTCTGGGTTAACCAAGCACCGTCGCTGAAAGCAAACCTCCATCAGCAATCTTAATTGTGAATAACTTTCCCTTTACATAAGCATTGGCTGGTGGTTAGGTCGCTACAAGAGAATCGAATCCAGTCAGCGTCTGTTTGAGCTCTCTTCTTTCGTGGCGTTTCTCCGGCAGAGTCAAGTATGCGATACCAAGCTACAACTCGCGGCTGTCATCGTTGCGGGCTGCCAAGTCCGCAAGGAAACCGAATGCCCTTTGGTCGGCGATCGCCCCATCGGTTCTTTTCTAAGCAGTACCACATCTCCGTAGTGGATATAACATTCCCACTCTCTTCTGTTAAAACTAACGGTGCTTCTCAAAACATGCTTACAAGCCAACCTAACATTTTATGAAGAAACAATTCCTCATCGATGATGCCGCAGCGACCATTAAACTTGCACAGAACGCAATTGCACGAATTGCGACCAACATGCCTCGAAAGGGCAATTTCTCAACGCTCATCCGAGCGGCGGCTGTGCGCAAGAAGTCAGCTGCTGTTGAAACCTCCAACCTGATCGAATCCAACGACCCGAGCGTGGCTGCCCTTAGCATTGCTGCGTCACGCCCCGTCACACAAGAAATCCGTTTGGAACAGGACAGATCTGTGGCTGATTATGGTTTACAGAAGGTTCACTTCCCTGCGGACATGGTCAAAGCTCCCCTCACAATACTTGCTCCCGATGGGCGCAAGCTGAATGGCGCAGCGTCCAGAAAGCGATTTTCTATCAACTCCATACGGGGCAAACTGACAATGATCGTGATGGTGTCGACGTTCGCGTCCTTGTTGCTGGCTTTGCTGACCATGGGATTGATTGACACGTTGAGCTTTAGCACTCAGATGCGTCAGGACGCG
>WBXK01000076.1 GCA_008933055.1 Verrucomicrobiota bacterium
GGCAGGCCGCGCAAAAAAATTCAGCGCACCAACAACCCAGGTTACGCGAACTTTTCAGCGGCACTGTTCGGCGCGTGACGCTTTGGACGATGGTTGTCTGCGGCATTTCCCTCACGGCACACTAGGCTTTCATGTTCTGGCATGTGCAACACCTGCGAAATCTCCCCGAAGTGCTGGCGATGACTGTGGAACAAAAGAATAAACTCGCCAGTCAGGCAATGTACATCGTCATCGGCTCGTCCATTTTGGGGAACTTTTTCTCCGGCTGGCTCGCGCGCTTCATTGGGTATCGTGCGACGCTCGGTTGGACTTTCTTTGTCTATTTCATGGCGATGGTGGGTGCTTATTGCGTCCCACGAGATCATCACGCACTGCTCTGTTGGTTTCCCTTGATCGGCTTTTGTCAGGGCGTTTTCGGATTGTTCACCATGTATCTACCGCCGCTTTTTCCGACGTTGCTGCGAACTACGGGCGCAGGCTTCTGCTACAACATAGGACGCGCGTTCTCCGCAGTTGGTGTGGTGTTCTTCGGGCTGTTCTCGAAGGTCGGAGATCATCGACTCGCGTTATTCTACGCCGGTTTTTTGTTTTTGCCCGCCGCCTGCATCTCGTTCCTGATGCCGAAGGTGAAGGACTAATGCCGGAATTGAAGTTGCAACGGCATTGCCCATTCGTTACCAATCCGCGCCATGCCGCCAGAACATTCAGCAACCCCGAACAGCGAAGCCACCTTGTATCGCTGGTCGCCGTGGTTAGTTTTCATCTTTGCACTCCTCCTCAACTTCCCGTCCATATGGAACGAGACGAGCGTGACCTGCTCGGATGAGTATCAGCTTTCGATACGCACGCCTATGGAGATGGACGCGCGCGGCGAATGGCTCACGCCGTGGCTTAACGATCAACCCCGGTTGCGCAAACCGCCGCTCATCTACTGGGCGATCCTTTCCACCTATAAAACCTTTGGTATCAATCTCGTCTCCGCGCGCATCTGGGCGGCTTTGGCGGGAGGGGGAATTTGCCTGTGCGCATGTCTGCTAGCGCGTCAATTGTCCCGCTCGAACGGCTTGCTCGCAGGTTTGCTGGCGATGGGTTGCGTGGGCGTGGCGATCGAAGCGCGTCAGGCGATGCTTGATCTGCCGCTGGCGGTGTTCTCAGCGTTCGCGGTATTATTCTGGCTGCGCTGGATCAAACGCGAAAAGCTTTTCGACATCGTGGCGTGCGCACTTTGGGTCGGACTTTCATTCCTGATGAAAGGACCCGTTGGACTTTTCTTTTTCTTTGCAGGTGCGCTAGCAGCGCTGTGGGCATTTGACGCATGGAAAATTTTAATTCGACGCGCATGGCAACTGCTACTCTGGGTCGTGATAGTGGCGACTATCTCATTGCCTTGGCCACTCATGATGAAAAATCTTTGGGGCGACAAGTTTGCGCAGATACTCGGCGAGGAACTCACGGAGCGGAAGTTCGGGACGTGGAATGCCATGTCGCCGCTTTCCGCGCTCGGCGGCGCACTAGGATTGATCTTCCCGTGGACGCCTCTGGTTTTAGGCGCGATCATTATTCACTTCAAAAAAGCTCGCGCACATCGTTCGCAAAATAATTCCTGGCTCGTGGCGTGGCTCGTCTTTTCCATCCTGCCATTCTTTTTTATGAAAGCGTTTGAGCGCTATATGCTCGCGGTGATACCGCTTCAAGCAGTGCTGGCGGCAGGCTGGCTTCAATCTTCTGAGTCCACGAAATGTAAAACCTGCACATGGCGACTATCGCTCATCTTGCTCTCGCTCGTCGGCGTGGTCGTGTCGGCATTCGCGTTGTGGTTCAAGCTCGGAATGGTTGGCCCGGTGCTGTGCTTGGCAGTTGTGGCATGGGGGTTGTGGCACGCCTTTCGTTCATCGGCTGTCTGGACACCTGCAGCTAGCGCCGCCCTCGTCCTGATGCTCAGCCTAGGGGTGATTTATCCGACACTCGGCATCAGCAGCATCGCGCCCGACGTAAAGGAAAAAGTCTGCACGGCCACCGCCCGTGTGTTTGGGATGTACCAGCCGTCCCTGCTTTCTGCGCGCCTTGGTTACAGTGTCCAGATGTTCAATTCGGAAACATTTATTGCAACAAGGACCAATGCGCCCGTTACGGAGGTCGTATTCGTAGAGGAAACTGTAGTGGCTGCTTTTGAACAGATGGCTCGCAAGAACGGTTTGAAAATCGAAGAGATTGACCGCTTCAAAACATTTTATTCGCGGAGAGCGTGGCTGCGATTTGCCCGCGAGTCGGCACGCTGGCCGGACTGGAGACAAGCGCTTTGCGAACGCTCCCTGGAATCTCTCAAAACTGAGATTCGTTACTATCGCGTCAGCGTCAATCCAGCCCAGCCATGAACGCGAACGCTCGACGTTGGATTTGGATGGGACTGACGCTAGCGTTGCTCGCGATTGTCGGCCTGCGTGATGGCTGGCGGGTTTCGCCCCTGCCGACAACCAATTTTGTTGTCTCAAAAAGCTCCCCCGAGCTGATAGCTGCCCCATCGGAATTCCACGAACAGTTTGTCGACCCTCGATTCGTTCACCCAAGCGCGCATGTTTCGTCCATCTGCGAATTGCCCGATGGTCGAATAGTCGCGGTCTGGTATGCAGGTTCCCGCGAAGGCGCACGTGATGTCGGCATCTACATCGCGACGCGTAATGCCGGTGTGACAAACGCTTGGTCAACGCCCGTCTCCGCAGGCACGCATGAGGCGGCGGGCGAAGAAACTTTTCGCTACGTCAAAAAAGTCGGTAACGCCATTGTCTTCAGCGGAACAAACAATCAACTTCATCTGCTATACGTAACGACTGGCTTCGGCGGCTGGTCGTGCAGCCAGATTAATCTGAAAACCTCCACTAATGGCGGTGCAAAATGGTCGCGCAGCCACAGACTGGGATTGAGCCCGTTCTTGAACATCAGCGAACTCGTGAAGAACGCGCCCGTCCCGACGGCGGACGGGGGATTCGTGGTGCCGATCTATCATGAACTGCTGGGGAAATTTTCCGAGCTGCTCTGGTTGCGACCCAGCGTGGACGGTTTTGAAGCAATCAAAACAAGAGCGTTTGGAGGTTATGCAGCATTTCAACCTGCGCTTGTGGCTTTAAATGAAACCAACGCTCTAATGCTCAACCGCGCGGCGGGATCGGTCGCAAAGATTCACGCGACTAGAACCTCCGACGGCGGAAAGTCATGGTCCGCATTGGAAACAATTGATCTGCCGAACTCAAATTCCGGCCTAGATGCGATCCGGCTTTCGGACGGGCGGCTGTTGCTCGCGTTCAACGACACGGATTCCGGCCGTGATAATCTGCGCCTCGCAATCTCTGCTGACGACGGCATGACGTGGAAACGCGCCGCCACATTGGTCACCGAAGCAGGAGAAGAGTTTTCTTATCCGACAGTATTCCAAACCAGCGACGGGTTGATTCACGTCACCTACACTTGGAAACGCAAAGGCATCAAGGAAGCCACGTTCAACTTGGCATGGCTTGAAGCGCAGATGAAGGGAGCTCGCGAATGATTACTCTACATGCAGCCGTGATCGCATCATTCATCGCGCCAATGCTGGCTCTGATGATCTTCCTAGCGGCGCTGGCGCGACGGCTGCGGTTCAACCCACAAGGCCTAGGATGGTTTGTGAGCTTGGGATTGGTTGCACTTGGCATCTTGATGATTCCCGTGGCGGGCTTTCCACTGGCTCGCGTTTTGGCAGCTGTGATTGATCACTGGAGCATGCCACTGCTCGCGTTGTTGGTGACTGGCGTCGTCAAATCATTCTTCGGCGCAGAACTTCTTCGCCGGCAAGATCGTAGAGCCATGTCGGTATTTGGTGTGGCGATCGGCCTGATTCTGTATCCGCTAGCATTGGGGATGGGTTCTATTGATCCGTTCGCATATGGCTGGCATTTCGGGCCGCTATTCGTTTTGGTCGGATGTGCAGCCATGCTGCTGCAATGGAAGCGAAATCGTTTCGGCACCGTGCTGCTGATGGCGGTTTTTGGCTGGCTCGCCGGCGTGGCCGAATCTGGAAACCTCTGGGATTGCCTCACTGATCCGTTGTTCTTCTTTTTGTCCACCGGCGCAGTGATGTCGCGCCTCGTAAAAAGAACTAAACAAAGTTTAGTCACTACGGCATCCGCGCCTGCCGCTACCTCTGCGGCTGAAAAATCATAAGCTCAATCCCACCGCAGTCTGAACAGCATGATTCTGCGGACATGAACTGCGATTCGCACCGGGGACAATAGGCGTGACAGGTTCTGTCCAGAGGAACTGGGGCTCGACAGAGGTCGTGACACACGACTCCATTCTCTTCCAACCACGCTTCAGTGATTTCGAGCGTCGCTCTTCGGAAATAGTTTTCTGTGAACGCAGCCGGCGGGTGTGCATTGGGGCAGGAGGGTAACATGGGATGCCGCAGATCAAGCAGGAGGTTTCTGGCAAATGCGCGGAATCTCTTTTCCTCCAACAAAACTTTTGCGACGGCGATCGGATGAAAAGTTTCCAACATCGGACGCGAGAGGATGTCATGCGCGCGCAGTGATGTGGCGACAGCTAACCCCGTGGTGAGTGTGTGCGTGAAACGGTCATCCGTCGCTTTCGGATAAAACTCACGGTGCGCGCGATGAAACAGCGTCGCGATGCTGAAAGTCAGCGCGAACATCACGATCACTAACCCCAGCCATGTGACCTGGATTCCCACGAGTGTGATCAGGACTGGCGCGACAACAAACACGTGTACGAAAAGAATGTTCGCGAGCAATCGAATATGCTTCATGCGTGCACGAAGATTGACCGCCAACGTCGCGATCCGCTTTGTATCAAGCGCTTCACGCAACATCTGCTTGATCGCCGGCCCGCGCTGCTCTGACCCCAGTTTTGCGAGCATGGAGAGCAATTGGAGCAGATGGGAGGCGAGAGTAGTCGTAGTGGCGGCGTGGATTTTCTCTCTGCCGAGGAGCAACTTCTTACCATCAAGGCGCAGCTTCACGATCTCTTCCCACGCCAGAAAACGACCGCTCTGGGCAGGTCGCCAACCCGGGTTCATATTCATCGCCACGAAGAAGAGCACACCATCTGGGCCGAGCGAGAACGGGAGTTGATTCGCGACAACCAGACCGCCGAGCGGCGGAAGAGGCATGGCGAGAACCAATCCACCGCGATGATTTCCGATGACGCTAGTCGGATGTTGAACGCGCCAACGCCGCCCCGTCATCGAACTGAACGCTACACTGCCGCGCCTGATCCAGCCAAGACACTCACACGCATAAAGTCCGGCGAGGATGGCAAATAGCCACTGGAGTTCGGTCATGCGGCAAAGGTGGGACGAAGTTGCGGGCTGCGAAGCGAGGCCGTCCCTGGCCACAGCAAGTCACGCCCAAGAGAGGAGGTTTTGCATTTGCTCAGCGACGATGACTGCGGATATCGCTGCGCCAGGGAACGGGCGCACTCCGCGATCAAGGCGACTGAATTTGAAAAATACACCCTAATTGTCTCTGTTCTTGTTGAAGAACCTGCTGATGAATTTTTTAAAGCCCGCTACAATGGCAACAATTGCGACGATGACGAGTTTGAAACCTTTCTTCAGAAAGACACCCAGCCATGCGAACAATCCCAGCTTCGCCGCGCCCACCGCTGCGCCACCCAGCACGAGAGCACCAAGTCCGTATTTCGCGATCTTGTCCCCAGGTTTGTACTCTGCGTAGGTTTCGCCTGTAGAATATTTATAGCCCTCGAGAAGCGCGTTGAAATCTGGCAGATGCTTTGGGAGATCAGCTGGATCGCAGACGAGCACGACTTCCATCACGCCTTTGCGACCAAGCAAACGAGTGTTGTAATTGACAATCTGCTCGCCTTTGCTTTCAGCACGGATGGCCCAGGTGAGATTGTGGGTCGTTGCGTCATACGCTGGCTTTTGATCCCAGCCGACGATGTCGAGGGTGGGGTTGCCATGTTCCTTACGATACTTATTTCCCTCATCGTTTCCTTCCTTGATAGACTTGAGAAGCTTGTCGGCGTCCAACTTGTCTTTGTCGTCATCTTTCACGTAACCGGATTCGTCGAATTGAAAATAAACCGCCCAGCCACGGTTTGTAGGCGAGAGGAATCCTACCTCATTTCCGCCAACCGGTTCGCCCGATGCCTCCATCATCTCGCGAGTCGTTTTGCCATCGAAGAAAACGTGGCCTACTGGCACTTGAATTTCGGCAACGCTGCCCAGTTGAGCCGCGGCCGGGCCTTCGAGTCCCCGCCGTTTTTTGGGTTTGTCATCCTGCGCGTTCAACGTCGGTGCAAACAGCGCAAGAAGCAGGATTGATGCGATAAAGATTCTTTTCATTGGAGATGATTTTGTTGGCGAACGCCCTTGATCGGCCATGGGTTGGTGTACTCTCGGCAGGAGTATTGCGTCAAGGTCAATGCTGCCGCTGAGCACGACGGGCCGCCGCAATCCTGCTGAATGCGAGTCTGATCACTCCTCTGAGAAGAGATATTCCAACTCCATCTTCGTGAGGCTGCTGGCGAAGCCTTCCTCGCCTAACACATCGGCGATGGTTTTGGCTTTGCTCTGTTGCAGTTCCCAAATCTTTTCCTCCACCGTGCCGGGCGCGATGAGACGATAAGCATTCACAGTGTTCGTCTGACCGATGCGATGTGAACGATCAATGGCCTGCGCTTCCACAGCAGGATTCCACCATGGATCGTAAAGCACCACGTAGCTTGCGTTGGTTAGATTCAAGCCCGTGCCCGCCGCGCGCAAGCTGAGTAGGAACACGCCGGGGTTCGGGTCGCTTTGGAATGCATTGACGACTTCCTGCCGGTCTTTCGTCTGACCAGTGAGGAGATGCGTCTTGATGTTGCGCGTGTGACATTCCTTCTCCAACAGCGTGAGCATCTGGACGAACTGGGAGAACACGAGAACCTTCTGCCCATCATGAACCAGGGTGTCGAGCAACTCGAACAACGTCTCCGTCTTGCCGCTTGGCGCATCGCTGCCGACAAGTTGCGGATGACAACATACTTGGCGCAATCGGGTGAGTGCGGCGAGAACGTGCATCTTGCTCTTGTTGAGCCCCTGTTCCTCGACCGCCTGCATGATCTGGTCGCGGCTTCGGCGGAGTTCGGCGAGGTAAAGTTTGCGTTGCTCTTCCCCCAGCGGACAATCGCGGCGTTCCTCGATGCGATCCGGCAAATCTTTCGCGACATGCTTCTTCAAGCGGCGCAAGAGGAGCGGGCGCAATTTCGCGGACAGTTGACGCCTTGCGATGCGTTGTGCGCTCTCGGCATCCGCGCCGCCTTTCGGCTCGTAAGTTTCCAGGAAATGTTCCTGGGTACCAAGGTAGCCGGGCTGGATAAAATCCACGATGCTCCACAGATCGAGGAGGCGGTTTTCCAACGGCGTGCCCGTAAGCGCGAGCCGGCATTCCGACTTGATCTGCTTGACCGACTGTGTGACTTGCGCGCCGGGATTTTTAATGAACTGCGCCTCGTCGAGAATCACCGCGCGGAAGGCGAACTTGTTCAGCTCCTCGAGGTCGCGCCGCAACAGCGCGTAGTTGGTAACGATGATATCGCACTCTGGAATTTGTTTGCGGAGGTTGTGCCGGGCCGCACCGCTTTCTAAAACAAGAACTTTCAGATCAGGAACAAACTTCTCGGCTTCACGACGCCAGTTGTGCAGCACGGATGCGGGGCAGATGACGAGAGACGGCTTGGGATTCTTCTTGTTGCGATCCTTGAGCCACGCGAGCCAAGTGAGCGTTTGCAACGTTTTGCCAAGACCCATGTCGTCGGCGAGGATGCCGCCGAGTTTGATCTGGACGAGATGTGCGAGGAAATCGAAGCCATCTTTCTGATACGGACGCAAGTCCGCGTTCACCGTCTCGGGCACATTGACGGAGGGGACTCCTTTGAAATCCTTGACTCGTTCGCGCAACGCTTTGGCTTCCGGCGAATCTGCGAAGCGCTTGAACTCCTCGTCGCTCAGATGCGCGACGTGTTCCATCCCGACTTTTTGCGGCACTGCGATCAAACCGTCTACACCCAAGTCTGCCATCGATTCGTGGGCGCGTTGCACTGCTTCGGTATCCAATTCCACCCAACCAGAATTCGGTAGTTTGACAAAGC
Source organism: Verrucomicrobiota bacterium (assembly GCA_008933055.1). Taxonomy (GTDB): domain Bacteria; phylum Verrucomicrobiota; class Verrucomicrobiia; order Limisphaerales; family JADLHS01; genus JADLHS01. Next base: position 8,143 of record WBXK01000076.1, read on the forward strand.
GGCTCGTCGCAGCGGCGAGGCGTTCGAGGTCGGCCTTGCTCAATTTCATCCCTTCCGCTTCCCAGTCCGCGGAAACGGCGAGCCAGTCAATGCCGCTGCTTTTGACTATCAACTTCGGCTTGAGCTTGCGAGAATTCAGGAACAAGCGATGGAACGCCGGGTTGCCGAGAAACTCCACGCCTTCGGGTCTGTGCTGCCACGCCGATGCGAGTGCGCCTAGGCAGTTTTCATTCGCATCACCAACCCAAAGCCCTGGTTCAGGCGTGAACCAGTCGAGCTGCTTGAGCCATTGCATCGCGGGTTCGATGCGCGCGTCGTCCAAAATCTCCGGTTTGTCTGTCGGGCGTTTCTTGCTGTCGTTGGGTCGCCATTCTTGCCCAGCCCAAAACCAGACGCTGCTGTCTCGCAAACTCTTTGCAAGCAAACGTAGGCGTACCGTGTCTTCGAGCAATTCGAGAACGAACTGTGGCGATGCCTTGTGAGTGACGCAAAGCTGCTCCCAATCCATCCCGTGGTCGCTGTGCGTGCGGCGCAGGTGCATGAGCAACCGATGGCTCAAGCGGCGAACCGGCACGGCGGGCTTATCCGCCCAATGCTCTATGACCGCAGGGGGCGGAGCATTTCGCAACAGATAGAAGGTGTTGCCCGCGAGAACGAGCGGCGGCTGTTGATTGAAAAACTTTACGAAAGTGATCGGGATCTTCTCGCCCGACGGCAACGTAAGGCGATGCGTGAAGGAGAGTTCCTTGTCGCCATTCTCCAGATGCGGATCAAGCGACGCGATATGGCCTGCGAATTTGAGCGACTGATTCAATCCTGCAAACTCAAGGCGGTTTGTATGCCCCCAGCGCGCGAGCCAGTGAAGCAATTCTGTATCAGTGAGGGTGAGTGAGGCGTTGCCATCCTGACGATTGCGATGCGTTTCTGTCAGCCACGCGATGAACTCCCAGTCGGCCGGCGGAAACAGTTCCTGCTCGTGCGCGGCGCGTGTGGCGAGATCCACCAAGTCGCGCAACGAACGCACCTTTTCACCCGTGCGGGGGCGAAACAAATGAAATTGCACTCCCAGACGGAATCGTGCGGGTTGATCTTGATCGGGCTGCGGCAGGCAAATTACGCGGAGCGTGGCGCGCGGCGTATCCAGATGCGGTGTCTGTGGAGGGAATAGCCAGTGCTCCAGTTCACGCACGAGCTCGTGTTCATGCTCGGCAGCTTCAGCGCTGGCAAAGCGATCCATGTTCGCGTGTGTGGAGAGCTCCGGCGGAAGAGACCGCTTGGCGCGCAAGAAAAGGAAGGAGAGTTCTTCAAGCCGCCTATTTCCATTGGCGGCCAACATGCGCGGCCACCATTCCGTGGCGGGGAAGTCTTTGCGAGAGAGTGAAAGCTTCTCGAAATAATCTTCGAGCAACAACCAGGCGCGTTGGGAATCGGGGCAACTCGCGAAGCTGCGGAGAATTTCCTCGCGCCCGCAGACGACATTCTTTGTGTCGGCCAATTCACGCCGAAGATCGGCGAACGCGCCATAAGTCTGCGACAACACCTTGTTGTTAGCGTCGTATTTTGACGTGGCAACCGCGTGGCGGTGAGCCTTATTCCCGTTTTTTGCTGAAACCTTTGGCATCTGAAAATAACAACCCGTGTACTAAGTCATATGTCGCCACGGAACGGGGGTGACGGTCAATCAGAAACAAATAAATTTTGCGATGGGTGAGAAAGCTTTCTACGCTCCGGTCAAGCCTTCAATGAATCCAACCGCAAAAAGAGACTTGTCCAAGCCGATTGACATGCACGTCCACATCGTCGGCAACGGCACAGGCGGGACTGGGTGCTGGATCAAGGTGACTGGATGGCATCGTCCGCTGGCAAAGATGATGTTGCGGCAGATCGGCCTACCACGCTCTTCGATGACGGGAGATCTGGACGGACTTTATGTAGCGCGCTTGCTGGAATTGGTGCGCGCGTCATCGCTCAGCGCAGTCGTGATCCTAGCACAGGACGATGTTCACGATGAGAACGGCAAGGTTATGCCGGGCGTGGGTTCGTTTTATGTGCCGAATGATTACGTGTTGGGGCTGGCGAAAAAACACCCGGAGTTTCTGCCTGCGATCTCAATCCATCCGGCACGACCGGATGCGATTGCAGAGTTGGAACGCTGCCTCGCTGGCGGTGCTGTGATGATGAAGTGCCTGCCGAATTGCCAAAACTTCAACTGCTCCGACAAGCGGCTCACAAAATTCTGGGAGCGCATGGCTGAGGCAAAACTCCCCCTGCTCGCTCACACCGGCGGTGAACACACGCTGCCGGTGGTGCGACCCGATTACGCGGACCCGCGCCTGCTGACGCTGCCCCTGGAATGTGGGGTGAGTGTGATAGCCGCGCACAGCGGCACGAAGAGCGGCCTGACGGACCCGGAGTATTTCCACATCTTCGCGGAGATGACCAAGCGTTTCCCGAATCTGTATGGTGATTCGAGCGCGTTCAATGTTCCCTTGCGCGGGCGTCACGCTAGCAAGTGCATCCAAGAACCACTCGCCTCGCGCATCTTGCACGGCAGCGATTTCCCGGTGCCCGTGAACGGACTCTGGGCTTGGATGCGTGGCTTCATCAGTTGGAAGGAGTATCGCGCCGCGCAAAAGAATCCGAACATCATCGAGCGCGATTATCAATTGAAGCTGGCGATGGGGTTTGCGCCTGAAAGCTTCACGAGGATCTCAAGTCTCCTTCGTTGGCCTTGATCGCCACAGGTTCGCGCAACATCCAAGCATAAAAAAACCGGGCCAAACAGTCAGGGGGTGACCGAGAGGCCCGGGGAATTTTCGAAATGGTACTTCAGTAGTTATCTGGAGAACTCCGATGTTCGCCTGTACCCGACGCACACCGAAAACCTAAAAACTTCAAATAGCAACTACAGGGTCTACTGTTCCAGTCCTGCGTGCTGGAGTCAGTTAATCACACTATGTATTCCGTGTCAAATTTTCCTAAAAAATATTAGCAGGACTCTCGCTGTCGATAAGGCATGGGTTATTCTGATGATAAAGGCCGGAGAACAATGTGCTTCGACCCTTTTGCAATTCACCCGGTGTTTCAGCTCATTTGTCCTCTGGAATCCGCATTCCGTAGAATGAGCGGTACACGAACACCAGCGCCACCACGAAGAAGAATGCGCCGATGCCGGTCTTTACCGTTTGGTCTTTCATGGTCACAGCGATCTCAACCGCGAGCAGCCCGAACAGCGTGGTGAACTTGATCACGGGATTCATCGCCACAGAACTGGTGTCCTTGAATGGATCGCCGACGGTATCGCCGACGACGGTGGCAGCGTGGAGATCAGTTCCTTTCTGGCGGAGATCGACTTCAACAATCTTCTTTGCGTTGTCCCATGCGCCGCCGGCGTTGGCCATGAAGATGGCTTGGAATAATCCAAAGAACGCGATGCCGATGAGATAGCCAATGAAGAAGTAGGGATTGAAGAACGGCAGCGCGAGCGCGAAACAGAACACCACGATGAAGATGTTCCACATGCCTTTCTGGGCGTACTCGGTGCAGATGCGGACAACTTCTTTGCTGTCCTTGTCGCTCGCGGTGGCGGCATCGAGCTTCATGTTTTCCTTGATATAAACGACGGCGCGATACGCGCCCGTCACGACTGCCTGACAGGATGCGCCTGTGAACCAGTAGATCACCGAGCCGCCCATGATGAGGCCGAGGATGATCTCCGGCTGCACGATGCTCAACGCGCTGACGACTTCCTTGAACGGCCCGGCTATTCCTGAAGCCACTTGAGCCTCGTACAACCCCTGCAACAGCATGATAATGCCGAACACCATTGTGGTGGCGCCGACCACTGCGGTGCCGATGAGTACGGGTTTAGCAGTGGCCTTGAAGGTGTTGCCAGCGCCGTCACCTTTTTCGAGCTGGTGCTTGGCATTCTCGAAGTCGGCGTCAAAACCAAAATCTCTTTTGATCTCGGACTTGATGTCTTTGCGTCCTTCGATCTGGCTCAATTCATAAACGGACTGCGCGTTGTCAGTGACGGGGCCATAACTGTCCACGGCAATCGTCACCGGTCCCATCCCTAAGAATCCGAAGGCCACGAGACCGAACGCAAAGATCGGCGCGGCGAATGCAAACTTTGCAGGCATCAGCGCCATCACAGCAGGATTCTGCGAGAAGTGGTACGACACAAACATCAGGACCATGATGCAAAGCCCCATCCAGAAGGCTGAGAAGTTGCCCGCAACGAAACCGGAGAGGATGTTCAGCGACGCACCGCCGTGCTTGGAACAATTGGTCACTTCGCGGACGTGCCGCGATCTGGTGCTGACGAACACTTTGGTGAATTCCGGGATCAACGCGCCCGCCACCGTGCCGCAACTGATGATGACAGACAACACCCACCACAGGTCAGGTTGGGGAGCGACATCGGTCTTAAAATCACCGAGCAACATCTTACTCGCCACGAACGTGACGGCGATGGACACAGCTGAGGTGATCCAAACCAGATGCGTGAGCGGGGCTTCAAAATCAAAATCCTTCTGATCCCCGTACGTCGCCTTGCTGAGAATTTCGTTAGCGAAATAGGAAGCTAGCGACGTCACGATCATCAACGCGCGCATCACGAACAACCAGATGATCAACACGCCACACACCGCAGGACTCGCGGCCAACGCCAAGGCGAGGAACGCGATTAACGCCACACCTGTCACACCGTAAGTCTCGAAGCCGTCCGCCGTGGGCCCGACGGAATCACCCGCGTTGTCGCCTGTGCAATCCGCGATCACGCCTGGATTCTTGGGATCATCTTAGGGCAATTTGAAGACGATCTTCATCAAATCGCTTCCGATGTCTGCGATCTTGGTGAAGATGCCGCCGCAGATGCGGAGGACGGACGCGCCGAGCGATTCGCCGATGGCGAACCCGATGAAGCA
>WBXK01000077.1 GCA_008933055.1 Verrucomicrobiota bacterium
GGCGATGATGATGTTGGCCACAGTGTCGTCCACGGGGGTGCCGAGGAACAGGATGCGATCCACCAGCAGGCGTGAGTAGATGTCCCAACTGCGTTCGCCGCGCCCAGTCTGTTCGACTACTATGGGGACGAGGACGTTTTGCGGCGCGTATGACGCGAATGATTCTTTATTCATCAGTGCGCGCAAGCTAGCGAACGTATCCGGCAGCGTCAAGCAATGCGCCGGAAAGGTTGCCTGCTTTTGGACAGCGATGACTTGTCGTCGTTTTCCCACTGGGAGACATGTCTCCCAGTTCTAAATCGCGGACGTGTCCGCGCACTCCAGAATCAAAATGCCACCCCCTCAAAGCCGCACGTCTTCCGGGCGGACTTCCAGACATTCGTCCTGATCTTCCCAGATCAAGGCGGGGTAATGATCGAGCAGGCGTGGGGCGAGAACTTTTCCGGCTTGGAATAAAATTTCTTCCGCCGTCTTCGCTGCTTTCTCATAGGCGTGGTCGTAATTCCCCACGCTCTGGCGTTGGCGATCATCCCAGTGTGCCACGGCATGAACCGGTTCATACACACCTGCCCAGAAATCGAGTTCGATGCGGTTGGCTTCGGGGATTTCATCGAACGGCACGAGGGTTTCGCTGCAATGTGCGCAGATGAGACCTGTTTCGCGAATCTCACGCGTCAACAACGGCAGCAGGGGTGCGCGGCAGCAGGGCGATTCCCTGTAAGCCGCCGGAGGTGTGGCGATGCGCTTGTGCCAAATCTGACGGTCGTGACCGACCTGGGACGCAAGACGATACGCGCCGACGAGCGGATGCGAGAATCGCCACGACTTGCCTTCAAGTTGACCGAGAGTTTGAGCGAGCCAACGCCCCAGCGTCAGATCGTCAAAGTCTTGGAAAGCGCGCCCGTAACCTTTCCAGAGCAAATCCAGCGGTGCATCAGAATCAAATGCCATCGCGCGGAGAATGGCGGGCGGGTGCGATTTTGTCGAGAGCGCGACACGTTACCGCGCCTGACGCACGCGGATGGTGTATTTCTTTGCAGTGCTGTTTGAGGAAACGAACTTCACTTGCTCTGTGGCGTTCTCAGTTAAGATGACGTTTTGGAATGGGGTCTCGTCACTGGTACTGACACCGGCGGCGTCCTTGAACACGCAATTTACCTGCACCACGAGACGACGCACTTCACGATTACGGATCTGCGCTGTGACTTCGATGCGGCCATCTTCCAAGGTGCGTTCGTGAATACCAGAGCAGGTGATCGAGTGCTTCATATCAATGTCCAGCATCACGAAGCGCTCGGTGTTTTCATAATCGGGCGTCCGGGACTGCCCTGGAAGATAAGGCCCTTTGTCGTAGTCGCTCTTACAGCCGACGGCGATGAGCGCTGTGATGATTGAAGCCAATAGGATGAGTTTCTTTTTCATTGTGTTTGCGGTGTTGTGGAACTGTCGCTGACAAAGACGACCTTGTCATGGTCAGCGGGCACGTTCACGGTGATTGTTTTTGTCAGTTTAGGATTCGCGGCGCCGCTCGCATTATTGAATTCAAGGGTTACGACGTGTTCACCGGGCGGCATCTTCAATGCGGCGAAGCTAATGAACTGGGGCAAATTATCCCAGGCGCGTATATCAGCCTCCGGCGTAGTCGCAGCGGAGATCAGCTTGCTCGCCACGCCCATTAATATCAATCCCGCGCCGATTTCATCTGCGGAACCATTACGCTGATAATGCCGCCCATTCGCGAGGATTGCGCCGCTGATAATTGCCGCGTCACCAATCGTGTCCGTCGCGCCCTTGAACACAGCCTTGTTCGCCAGCACATGATCCATCACCCGCCCGCCGCGCGTTGTCGCTTGAAAATTCAGATCATCACACGGCGCGACAGGCAGGCTGACAGAACCCGCCTTGATCTGTGCTGACAACACCGGCGAGCCGCGCGCGCGGAAGCGAAGCTCTTCATCGTATTTTCCACCGGCATACTTTTCCGGGCCGGGGCCATATTCAAGAATGAACAAGACGTTCGCCTGCGGATTGTAGTCCGGTAGGTTGATGTTCTTCGCTACGGCCTTCGCTCGCTTGAACGCATCCGATCCGTCACCAGCCAGCTTGGTCGTAGCGAGACCGTCGAGATAATCAGGCAAGACCCAGTCGCCCTTGTATTCTGATTTTTCGGCGTCGCTATCCTCGAACTCAGCACTACGAAAACAGGCGCGGGCGTTATCAAGCTCGCCATCGCGCCAGTAAATCACGCCGCGATAAAAATACGCCATGCTGCGTTCGTAGGGTTCGCCGATGAAGGTCTTTCGCGCTTCTTTGTTGAACAACCCTCGCGCTTTCCGCGCCTCAGCGTCCTTGCCATAAACGCCCCCGAGCGTGAGTAGCGCATCATCTAACAGCGGCTTCGCGACATCAAACTGTCCACGGCGCATGGCTGCGGAGGCGGTGCGATACTGCCAGAGAACACGGTCGCGCCGCGGCCCACTGGCGATCATTTTTGGCCCATCCACTAGAATATCGCCGGTCAATGATACGCGTTGCTGCATCGTCGAAGCGCAGCCATTGAAAAAGAGAACTACAAGCAGCGGAAAATATTTCAATGCAAGGTCATAAAACCTGACATCTCGGCTTTTGGTAGGCGGGATAACTGGCGTTGACGCCTCAGTCAGCCTGATAGACAAAGATGAGAGGTTGTTTGACTTGGGCTGAGCCATAGTGTTTGGGCCCCGAGTTCAGGCTCGAATTTTCGAGCAGCTTTTATAGCTGACCCGCTCAGACTGAAACTTCGCCACCAGCCGTTTTGTTACGGTGCGCAGCCAGTTTACAACAAGCAATCTCATGGATGTTTTCTAACACAGCAACGCAGCTAAGGGAAAGAGATTCCTGCGAACGTGGGTGATCCGAACTGACGTCGGGCGCCCCTGCCGGCGACAACATTGAAAATCCACGGCAAAGTCAGCGGAGCTTAGTTCTTGACCATGCCGGTGGATTTGGTTGCATTGGACAATTATGAAAAAAGGATTTTTTCTGTTGTTGGCTGGCGCGGCGATCTGCCTCACCGGATGTGTCGGAACTGTCACAGAACAAAAAGCGGGCGGCGTGCCCGTGTTCCGGGATCGGATTGAAGGTCGCTACGAGCGTCCGATTAATCAGGTGTTCGATGCGTCGAAGCGCGCATTGAACGCATTTGGCAACATGGCTTCTGAAGGTTCGTTGCACACGAGTTCTAACCAGGTTCGCACTCTTCAGGGGTATGTTAATCAGAACACCATCTACATGCGTGTCGAGTCCGTGACTCCCACAATCACGTCGGTCATCGTGCAAGTACGCTCCAAGTGGGGTGGCACTGACATCCAAACAGCACACGATCTTGAGAAGCGCGTGGCGTTGGAACTCTCGAACTAAGACCTAGCCAGAACTTCAAGGCCGGGCAAAATCGCCCGGCCTTTTTCTTTCTTTCAGAGAAACACTCAGCAATCGCCTTCTCTTACGGCTTGCGAGCACCCTTATTATCGAGATTGGCGGCAAGCTGCTCCGCGCTCACAAAACTTTCAACGCCACTCTTCGGCACTTCAACTTTTGCAATCCATAGAATGGCGTTGAGAACAATCTTGCGGAAATTGTCATCGCCCCAGTTTTTATGGTGGTGTGCGCCTGTAAAACCAAAGCCGCGTCCGCCGTCCGGTCGCTCAGATGCCCAAGCTAAGTGTTGAGGCTCGCCACGCGCCACCATCTGCCGCACGGCGGGATTGCCCTCGTGCGCACCATCGTTGCGATTTGTGGTGTCGCTGGTCGGAGTCGCCGTCAGGATGGGGGTCACGCCTTTCATGCCGTCACGGAAGCGCATATTAAAATACCATTCGTCATTGCACTGAAACGGCTTCACGCCATTTGCAATAGGATGTTGCGGAAACGTTTTAAAATCGGCTGTCCAATGGGGGTTCACCGACCAATTAATTTCAAATGCACCACCGATCCAGTCGAGGAATTCCTTCTGCCCTTTCTGAAGGGTCGGCTCTACTCCGTAATGCAGACAGGCAAGGCCGACGCCTTTATTCATGAGAGCGCCGATGGTTTTTAAGCGGTTCTGTTGCAACAATGCATGTCCGCCACCGCCGTCGCAGTAAACAACGACAGCCGCCACGCCTTCAAATGCACTCTCATCAGTTGGCCAACCGTTGGAATAAACAATTGAAGTAATTCCGGGGATTTTATCCAAGCAAGACTTCAGCAACAGAGAACCAGCCCGGTGTTCGTGATCGCCGGGGGCATGGCTGGGTTTGCCAGCGATAAAAACAATCTTTTTGTCTGCGGCTGATGCGGAGATCGCAAGACCAAGAGTGAGGATTATTAAAAAGTTTTTCATTTAGTTTGCAGTGATGTCTGGGAAGGCTACGACGCCGGACATGTGGGGACAATTCAATTTCATGAATAGAAAAATCCGACTCATTGATGGATTGTCGCGATAACATCAATTGACTCTGCTGGGGCTTTCGCATTGAATTGCCTTATGCAAATTGAAAGTTTGAAAGTCTTTTGCGATCTCGCCGAAACGGAAAGTTTCACCAAAGCCGCACAGATAAACAGCGTCACCCAATCCGCTGTCAGTCAGCAGATAAGCTCGCTGGAACGGCAGTTCAAGTCGCTCCTGATCGAGCGTAGCAAAAAAAAATTCCGACTCACGCGGGAGGGTCAGGTGCTGTACGACTTCAGCAAACAGATCATCCAGACTTATTCCGAACTGCAAAACAAATTGCAGGAGATTAAGAACATCATCTCCGGCATGATCCGCGTCTCGACGATCTACAGCATCGGCCTTCACGATCTACCGCCTTACATCAAACGCTTTCTCAAAGAACATCCCACCGTGCATGTGCATGTGGAATATCGCCGCGCGAATCAAGTCTATGACGACGTGAACAGCAATGTCGTAGATCTCGGACTCGTAGCGTATCCAGATAAGGATCCGAAGTTGGAGATCATCTCCCTCCGGAAAGACCCGCTAGTGGTGATCTGTCATCCACTGCATCCGCTCGCGAAACAAAAATCCATCAAGCTCAAGGCGATTGCGGACCAGAAATTCATCGCATTCGAGCCGGATATCCCCACGCGCAAGGCTATTGATAAGGTACTCAGGGAACAAAGCATCGGAGTGAAGACAGTGATGGAGTTCGACAACATCGAAACGGTGAAGCGCGCCGTCGAGATTGACGCCGGACTCTCCATCGTGCCGCTCGGCACCATCGGTCAGGAAATTTCCAAGCAGACGCTCGTAGCCATCACGATCGAAGACGCAGAGTTGTATCGTCCGCTTGCCGCGATCCATAAGAAGGGGAAAGTTCTCACACCTGCGATGCGGCATTTCATCAATGTCGTGAAAGAAGGTTCGGCGAAGGTTTGATAGAGATGTTAGGCATCTTTGGCGCACTTGAGATTTATGCACGATTCACCTGGTATTGTTCAGCAGTTGCTTGGGGAGAATTTCACCTGGTTATTCCGAGACTCAGTTGCGTGGACGTTCTTTGGCTTTTTCGGCACCCTTCTTTTCGGGTCTCGATTTGTGATTCAGTGGCTTCATTCAGAAAAACAGCAGAAGATAGTTGTGCCTCCAGTTTTTTGGCATCTTAGCTTTTGGGGCAGTTTGATCAGCCTCGTGTATGCAGTGCATATTGACAAGCTACCGGTGATTTTAGGGCTGATTTTTCTGCCATTTATCTACGCGTGCAATCTCTTTTTAATGCGGAAGGATTGTCAGCGTGTTTCAGGCGGATCGGATGCGAACCAAGCACCGCTTACTTGACTTAAATCGCATGAACCAGAAACCTTTACCTCAATACCCTGCGTTACGGCCTCGCCGCATCCGCCAATCCCCTGCGCTGCGTCGGCTCGTGCGCGAAACTCATCTCAGCGTGGATCAACTCGTGCTCCCGCTGTTCGTCCGCAGCGGCAAGAAGGTTCGCAATCCCATCGCCTCAATGCCTGGCGTGTTCCAGTTGTCGCCGGATGAACTGGCGCGCGAAGCAATACGCGCGCACGCCCTCGGAGTTCCGGCAGTGTTGTTGTTCGGCATCCCGGACCGCAAAGACGACCGCGCTTCTGGTGCTTATGCGAAGAACGGGATCGTTCAACAAGCCGTCCGCCTTCTCAAAAAGGAATTGCCCGATCTGCTCGTCATCACGGACGTTTGCCTCTGCGAATACATGAGCCATGGGCATTGCGGTATCGTGCATCGGGAGAAACGCGGCGCAACCATCCTCAACGATCCTTCGCTCAAACTTCTGTCCCGCGCAGCACTGAGTCACGCGGAAGCGGGTGCGGACATCGTCGCACCGAGCGACATGATGGATGGACGAGTGCTCGCGATTCGCACTGCGTTGGACGGCGCGGGATTCAGCGACACGCCGATCATGTCGTATGCGGCCAAGTTTGCCTCGGCGTATTACGGGCCGTTCCGCGAAGCGGCGGAGTCCGCGCCGAAGTTTGGCGACCGGCGCAGCTATCAGATGGATGCGGCCAATGCAAATGAAGCCCTGCGCGAAGTGGCCTTGGACATCGCTGAAGGCGCGGACATGGTGATGGTAAAACCTGCGCTCGCATATCTCGATATCATACATCGGGTAAAGACGGAATTCGGTTATCCCACGGCCGCCTATTCCGTGAGCGGTGAGTATTCGATGGTGAAAGCGGCGGGGGCGAAAGGCTGGATTGATGAACGCGCCGTGACGATGGAAAGCCTACTCGCGATGCGACGCGCTGGAGCCGACATCTTGATCACCTACGCAGCAACAGAGGTGGCTGGGTGGTTGAAGAACGATCGTTAGCGGATCGCCTTTTCAATCTTGCCGAGCACATCCCGTAATACTTTGGTGGGTGATTGCGTGGAGTCAATCCGATGCACCAATTTCGGGCCATAGAAGCTCAACAGCGGTTCAGTTTCCTGCTCATATACTTTCAAACGATGACGGATGACGTCGAGATTGGCGTCGTCGAGCCGGTTTTCTTTGAGCGCGCGACGTTGGAGGCGTTGAACGAGGGAATTAAAGTTTTTACAGTGCAGGAAAAATATCGCACGCACATCCAACACCCCATCGAGCATCTTTGCTTGGTGCAGGTTGCGCGGGATTCCATCCAAGACGAGGACATCTTCCTTGGGGTGAAACCGCCCGACCCGTTCGCTGTTCTTAATAAAATTTCGCCATAACTTAACCGTCGGCTCGTCCGGCACGAGCTGTCCGCGTCCGGTGTATTCGATGAAAATCTTCGCGAGCGGATTAGACGCACTGAGTGACCGGAACACGTCACCACAGGCGCAATGGAAGAAGTGGGGAATCGTGCCGAGAATCTTCCCTTGAGTGCCCTTGCCTGCACCAGGCGCGCCAAAAAGTAGGATGGTTTTATATTTCATGCGTCGTTGTTCCGCGCGAAAAACCAGCGGGTTGTGTGCCAGAAGGCTGGTGGATTTACTCCCGCTAGGTCAAGCGTCCTTGTGTTTGACCTGCATCTCCAAGATCTCCACGAACGGGATCGTGGTTTGTTGCGATGCGCCGCCGCTGTGGACATTTACCTTTATATCGGTGGCTCCGATTTCAGAAATCCCCGTCACCACGAATTCGCCACGAGCGGATTTGATGATCAATAATAGGTCTTTCTCCGCGTCCTTACGAACCATGCCAAAGAATCCCACGAACTTGGTCTCGATGAAACGGCGGTTGAACGTGAACTGCCCGCGCTTGAACGATTGCGTTTGGGGAACAGCGGCGGAATGCGACGCGTGTGATTCATGGTCTTTCCCAGATTCACCTCCCGAAGAACTGGGCTGGGGAGCAGCCGCATCACCATAGGTTGCAGCCTGAACAGCCTCGGTCGCCTCCCGTTGCTCTTCTGCCAGCTCATCCTGTGTCGGCCCCATCTTGGTGGGCAAGCAGAGAAAAACCAACGGCCCGATGATCGGCGCGACGGCGGCCATGCCGCAAACCATCGCGGGAGGATAAGCGCGCACAGTTGCGATCTCGTAACCCGCGTAGACGTTTGCTCCATAGAGCAGCAACAGACAGACGATGCCCACTGAAGACGAGAACATCGCGCCAAGAATCGTGCCTTTGGCCGGACGCTCCAAGCGAGGGACTTCTTTGATGGTGACCTCGGTCTTCTTGATTTTAACTTCTAGTGGGATTTCGATGTAAGGTTCGACAATCTGGGCAATTTTTGGGTTCTTCTTCAATTCGTTCAATGTGGCCTGCGAAAATTTGCTCCATTCAATTTTTGGATAATTGCCCCCTTCCGCTCGGATCTGGAGGAAATCGTCTTTCACAAGAAAGATTTCGCCTTCCAGCTTTGCTCCGTCCGTCATCTCAAGAGTGATGGCGACCGCCGAGGTCACAAACCACAGGCAGACAAAGACTAGAAGGACTGATAATTTTGAAATACGCACGGTTGGTTTCGTAACAGATGTCCTGAGCCAAAGGAAGAAAAAAGCCGTAAGCCTTATTGAGTGGACGCGTAGCGCATGCAATGAACAATGCGCTCCTCCTTGATTTGCCTGTCCAAGACTCACGAAATTTGCAAGTATTTAGACTAAACAATTAATCCGCTGCTCTAAAATGCCCCGCGAATCCACCCCAGCTAAAGCCGCCCGCGCCCGACAGATCATCAGCGTCTTGAAGAAGACTTATCCAGACTTCCGCTGTGAACTCAACTTCGCCAATCCGCTCCAGCTTCTCATTGCCACAATCCTCTCCGCACAATGCACCGACAAGCGCGTGAACATGGTCACGCCAAACCTGTTCAAGAAGTATCGCACCGCAGCAGACTTCGCAGCCGCGCGCATCGAAGAGCTGGAGGAGTTGATCAAAACGACTGGGTTCTTTCACAACAAAGCGAAGAACATCAAAGGTTGCTGCCAAGGCCTGGTTGAAAAACACGGCGGTGAAGTTCCAAAAACAATGGATGACCTTCACGCGTTGCCGGGCGTTGGACGCAAGACAGCGAATGTCGTTCTCGCGGAGGCCTTCCGTATCAGCGTTGGCGTCATCGTGGACACTCATGTCACGCGACTTACCAACCGCTTCGGTATCATCAAGGGTTCAGACGCCGTGAAGATCGAGACCGAACTCATGAAGCTCGTACCGCAGGAAGATTGGATCGCCTTCAGTCATTGTCTTGTCTGGCACGGACGGCGACGGTGTGATGCGCGCAAACCTGACTGCGGCCGATGCGAGATCACAGATGTCTGCCCAAAGCTCGGCGTGAAATGATCTGGCACCTAGTCAATTCTGGCCGGTGCGATGCGGCGTTCAACATGGCATTGGACGAGGCATTGCTCGAAACCGTTTCGCGACTTGGCTCGCCTGTTTTGCGATTCTATGGCTGGACTCAACCTGCAGCCACATTCGGTTACTTCCAGCACTTTGCAGAGATCGAAAGCAACACGCCGTTGCGCCCCCTGATCCGTCGCCCCACCGGCGGCGGGCTTGTGCCTCACGATGCGGATTGGACTTACAGCCTCGCGTTTCCTCTCGGCCACGAATGGCATTCACTTCGCGCCGAAGAAAGTTATCGTCGCGTTCATGAATGGATTCAGCAGTCCTTCACGCATCTCGACGTCCACGCTGACCTCGCCCCATGTTGCAAAAAAACTGCGCCGGGGCAGTGTTTCGTCGGCTACGAGAAATCTGATTTACTCTGGCACGGAAAGAAAATCGCGGGTGCAGCACAGCGCCGCAACAAGCTTGGCCTACTCATCCAAGGTTCAGTGCAGCCACCACCGCTCTCGTTACAACGCAATGCGTGGGAAAATGCCATGCGCCAAACTGTTCCCGCCACAGCCAAGTGGAAAGATCTCATCGTGGTTGGAGAGCTGCTCGAATTGACGCATGGTCTGGTCACTCAAAAATATTCCCAGCCTCTATACAATCAGAAGCGATGAACGTTCGTCCGCCGGAAAAAACTGCCCGTCACAATTGAAACTGCTACCATCCTTCCATGCGAATACTTGGTTTGGATCACGGAACACGCCGGATCGGCGTGGCGGTCAGCGATGAGTTGCACCTGATTGCCCAACCGCTCGAATACATCACGCCCGAACCGTTCGCGGATTTTTTAAAGCGATTAAAAGAGATTCTCGCCGAAAAGGAAGTTGGTTTAATACTGATCGGAATGCCTCGCAATATGGACGGAAGCTATGGTCCAGCCGCACTGAAGGTGCAGGAGTTCACGGCAGCGGTCAAAGATGCCATAACAGTGCCGCTCAAGTTGTGGGACGAACGCCTGACCACCAAGCAAGCGCAGATGTATTTGATACAGGGCGGCGTGCGACGCGATCAGCGAAAAGAGAAAGTGGATAAAACCGCCGCCGCAATCCTTTTGCAAAGCTATCTCGACGGACTTCATTGAATTCGTCTTACCAAGATGCCCATCTTTCACGATTGCCAACGCTGCACAGCCTGTTGTCGCTGGCCGGGACAGGTCAAACTGGCTAACGCGGACGTAACTCGCATCGCAAACTTTCTTCAGATTCCTGAAAATGATTTCATCCAACAGCACACGCGTCTGCAACACGACCGCCGCGGGCTGGCGTTGCAGGAGCATTCAGACGGTGCGTGCGTCTTTCTTAAGAACAATCTGTGCGCTATCCAGTCCGTGAAGCCGCAACAGTGTCGAGACTTTCCGAACCTCTGGAAATATCCCGGTTCTGAAAAATACTGTCGCGCTATTCCCCTCGAAGTCAGTGAGGAGGACTACGTGCGGCTCGTTTCCCAAGCAACACGTCGCACACCAGAAGCCGTACGGGAAATTATCCGATGCGAGAGTTGAGTTTTACGATTGCCTGACTCGCTCTGTTCCATTACTCAGAGCGGGCACATTCAACCTATGACATTTGGCATCCACTCACTTCTCTTCAGCGCTACGTTCAACGAAAAAGATCTCCCGCTACTCGACAAGGCAAAATCTCTCGGATTCGACGCGCTGGAGATCATCCCATTCGATGCGGATAATTTCCCCGCTGCGAAGGTGAAGCGTCGCGCTGCCGATCTCGGCCTCGACATCTACACCGGCATCGGCCTACCTGCCCACGCCAACCCGATCTCTCCCGAAGCCACCGTCCGAGCAGCGGCGTTAAATTATTCTAAACGACTCATTGACCTGAGCGCAGAGTGCGGATCAAAGGGTTATGGCGGCGTAACCTACGCGGGCTGGGGTTATCTGACCGGCAAGATGCGTACGACCCACGAGTGGAATTGGGCAGTGGAACATTTTCGCACACTCGCTCAATACGCCGCGCGCGTAGCACCCGGCATGAACAT
Organism: Verrucomicrobiota bacterium; assembly: GCA_008933055.1. Lineage (GTDB taxonomy): Bacteria > Verrucomicrobiota > Verrucomicrobiia > Limisphaerales > JADLHS01 > JADLHS01. The sequence continues at coordinate 11,298 of WBXK01000077.1, forward strand.
CGCCGTTGAACCCGTAAACCGGTTCGAGTCGCACTTCATCAACATCGCTGCAGATGCGGTGGCGTTTCGCAAAGAGGTCGGTCAACCCAACGTGCGCGTGCATCTGGACTCGTTTCACATGATCCGTGAGGAAGACGACTTTGTCGGCGCGGTTGAAACGTGCGGGCCGTTGCTCGGTTACATTCACGCCTGCGAAAATCAGCGTGGCATCCCCGGTCGCGGCCAAGTGCCGTGGTTGGATTTTTTCCGCGCGCTTAAGGCCGTCAACTATCAGGGCTGCGTCACCATCGAGTCATTCGATCCAAATATGCCAGAGATCGCGCGGCTATGCTGCATCTGGCGGCAACTCGCAGATTCTCCCGAACAACTCGCGACTGAAGGTTTGAATTATTTGAACGGAATTCGCGCGAAGGCCTGAGATCGCTTATTTTTTACTTCTGGAATTTTACCACTTCCGCATGAAGTTGCGCCGCGAGTTCTTTACGATCTGACGCCGGGTTTTGAACTGGCGCAAAACAGACGTGAGCCTCGATCCGCCTCTTCGTCAACAATTTCAACAGGTGCGGGAAGAATGTCATGTCGCCCCAATAACAGATGTCGTTTGCTACGTCACCATCGGCGAGCGAATAGCCGATGTGCGCGACGGTAAGCAAGTGTTTCGAGCCGACGATGGGTTCGAGTAATGACGATTTGAACGGCAACACCTCGCTGCCGTTCCAGCTTGTGCCTTCGGGGAACAACACCAACACGTCGCCACCGTTGAGCGTGCGCTCGATCTCCCCGTTCATCCGGGACACATCGCTGCGTTTCGCCCGAACGACGAACAATGTCCCCGCGAGACTGGCGAACCATCCGAACACCGGCCAGCTCCGCACCTCGCTTTTTGCCACGAACACGGCAGGCATGAGCGACACAAGCACGAGGATGTCAAGATACGTGAGATGATTGCTGACGAGCAGTCCGGCGGTGGGTGGCGCGCCTTTAGATGATGTGACTAGGGAGAAAACTTTTAGTGTCCGCCGCGAACTGCGCTGCAACCACCGCGAGCGTTCTGCTTGCGATAGCGCGCCGCCGTGCCGGAGACATCGCCAGGCGAAGTCGCAGGCAAAGCCGAGCAGCTCTCCTATGAACCAAATAGCGCGGATGACGAATCGAAGCGCGTTCATCAGCTGTGGATCAACGACTCCAGCGCCGAGAATAATTCCTCGCTGCCTAGTAAGTCCTCAAGTTTTCCATCCGCAGTCAGCAGACCGAAGTTTTTTCCATAGGCTGGGCCATTCGCAACACATGCATCGGTGCGGCTTGCGCGTATTTGGTCTTTCGCCGCCTTCAACACTCCCGCCCGGTCTCCGTCCACTTCGTATTTCCAACCAACGATTCGAGCACTTGGAAACCAAGCGCGCAATGAGCCGATGACCTTCGGGGTGGGGACGAGTTCGGCGAGCAAAGTGCCGCTTCGCGTGGAGAACTTGCCGGACGTGATCTCATTCAATTCACC
>WBXK01000078.1 GCA_008933055.1 Verrucomicrobiota bacterium
GAGTTGTGTGTTGTTCCGCAATGAGTCTGTGCCGCATCGCGAGTTGTTAAAGGACGGTCAAAAGGTTTTGGTTCAGGGCGCAGTCACCGTCTATGAAACCCGCGGACAATATCAGATGCTCGTGCGCGCTGTGGAACTCCAGGGCGTGGGCGCGCTGCAACTCAAGTTCGAGCAACTCAAACAGAAGCTCGTCACGGAAGGATTGTTCGCACAGGAACGCAAACGTCCCCTGCCCCGCTATCCGCAACGCATCGGCATAGTGACATCGCCGACGGGCGCAGCCATCCGCGATGTCTTGCATGTCATTCAACGTCGCGATCCCGCACTTGAAGTCATCCTCGCGCCATGTCGCGTGCAGGGCGAGGGCGCGGCGCGGGAGATTGCCGGAGCGATTCGATCCCTGAACGAATTCAATGCCGCACTCCGCACTCCACACCCCGCACTCGACTTGATTCTCATCACCCGTGGCGGCGGTTCTCTGGAAGACCTGTGGGCTTTCAATGAGGAAGCCGTGGCGCGCGCCATCTTCGAATCGGCGATTCCCGTCGTATCCGCAGTCGGGCACGAGATTGATTTCACCATCAGCGATTTCGCGGCGGATTTCCGCGCCGCCACTCCAAGTGCAGCGGCTGAGATCATCACGGAGGGAGTTTTTGCGAGTCGCGAATTTGTGACTGGCGCGATGGCCACGATGAATTTCTGCGCGCGACAAGCATTGGCTCGCGCACGCGAGGACTTTGAAAACATCTCGCATCGCGCGACACGGGTTCATCCGCAACGCTGGCTCGATGAGCAGGCGCAACGACTGGATGATCTGTTTTCAACCCTCGTTCGTTGCGCAAAGCAAGGCACACGAGAGCGACGGGTGGCGGCACACAATCTGACCGCGCGGGTCTTGCGCGTGCGCCCGACGCAACTGGTGAAACAACGACGTGATGAATTGCAACTAGCCACGCGGCAATTACGCGAGCAGGGCCGGCATCAACTGGCGAACGCGCGAAATCTGTTCGCGACGCAGGACGCGCGCTTGAAGCTGCTAGGCCCGGAACAAGTGTTGTCGCGCGGTTACTCCATCACGACGGACGCGACGACCGGCGTGATCATCCGCGATTCGAGGCATGTGAAGGCCGGAGAGCGATTGAAAACGCGTTTGAAGTCGGGTGAGATCGAGAGTAGCGTCGAAAAATAATCTGGGGAACTTCAGGGATAAACCACGCGATAGTACCGCTCGGTATTCGTCGCAGGCGTATTGGTGAATGAGATTGTGGCATTCACGGAAGCAGCCGTGCCAAGCGTCATCCAGTTTGTTTGCGCGAGGTTCGTGCTGGTCTGAACTGTGTAAGAAAGGTTGCTCAATCCCTGCCATTGCAAAACTCCCGCGAGAGTCATGGTGAGCACCGACTGCGGTACGATAAGGTTCAGCATCGCATTGGAACTGATAGTGAAGCCGGCGCTGTTACTGACGACAACGGAATAACTGCCGACATGCGCGGGCTGGACATCGCTGCGCGTATAACTGCTGTTGGTAGCACTAGAAATGTTCGTGAGGTTGAATCGCCATTGATAGGTGAGAGCTGCTGTACCATCCGCGCCGACGGTGAAGGTGATGTTGTCGCCCTGAGATGCGGTCTGGCTTGCGGGTTGATTGGTGACAGTGGGCGCGGTACCGGCAATAATCGTCGAGCCATAGATGGTCATCATGTCAAAGCGCACGGTGCCACCGGTGCCATAAGAACTGGTGGGACTGTTTGCTGCTACATAATTAGAGTTGTTGTTACCAGTGGCCGAGCTTTCAAATTCTGTGACGAAACGAATGGCAAAGTTTGGGTTGTCATTCACTCCCGGAATTGCCGCAAGGCTGTTGGTCTTGGCAGTAAAGACCGTAGTAGTGTTTGTCGTGGTGGTGGGGAAGTCGGTGTAGGTGGTGCCGTTGGTCGTGTATTGCAGGCGGCTGTATCGGCTGCCTGTGCTGCTGTCTTGTGTGGCCCAGGTGACCAAGATGTTCTGACGGCCAGAAGTACTTACGTTGAATTGAACACCGCGTGTCCTGTCGCCAGTTCCCTGCGCGGGGTACGTGGTGGAATTCCACGCTGAATTATCCGTTGATCCTGCGGGATCAAGCGTCGAGTCGCCGGTCGCGAACGTCGCCGTCGCACCGCCCACAAGAGATGCCGTGCCTAGGCCAATGGAAGGTGTGGTTGAGCCTGTTGTTGTCAATCCATCCGGTGGCACGCTGTTGAAATTCCACTGCGCGATGATGCCCGGCGGTGTCACGTTCACAGACAGAACCGCAAAGGTGCTTGTGACGCTGCCCGCGTAGTTAGACACGACGACGGAATAATTTCCCGCATCAACTGTCCGCGCGTTGGTACGAGTGTAAGATGCGGCAGTTGCGCCGGGGATGTTTGTCCCGGCAAACATCCATTGGTACATCAAAGGTGTTCCGCCTGAGGCGGTGACATTGAAGGCCGCGTTTGCGCCAAGATTGACGGACAAACTTTGCGGCTGGCTGCTGATGAACGGCGTCGCGTTCACCGTCAGTGTTGCGATGGAACTTGTGACGCTTCCAAATAAATTGGTGATGACCACAGTGTAATTTCCGGCGTTCGTCGGCTGAATGTTGGAGATCGAAAATGGATTGGTGGTCGCACCGCTGATGTTTGCGCCGAAGAAGCGCCATTGAAAAGCCAGAGGCGCGCTGCCTGAGGCAGTGACGGAGAAGCTGATGTTCGCACCGATGGTGTTGGTTAGGCTGATGGGTTGGGCTGTGATGCTGGGCGGTGTATTGACCGGAGCTCCATTGGTTGGGATCAGAAAATCTTTGATCACTGCCATGTGTTGAGCATTGCCCGAGTCAGCGGCAAGGACTGGAGGGAAATTTGCTGATAATTCAACCGCCGTATAAAGTCGCGAATCAAAAACCAGACCGTTCGGATATGAAAGCGTTGGGAAAGCCGTCGCTGTTCCGTAATTGGTCAAGGTAAGACTGAGAAGCACATAATCGTGCTCGGAAGTGCGACCGGCGTTCGTGTCCGGGACGCCGTTTTTGTCCTTTGGAACTGGCAAGTCGGAGAGGTAGCCGTTCCAGGTTGTCACGCAGGATTCGCTACGAACCCCGGCATTGAAATCTCCGGCGACCACAATCCACGCATTAGCCGGGAAACTTGCTTGCATCAAAGCTTTCAGATTGTTGGCTTCGGCAGTTCGATTGGCGGAAGAAGTAGTCAGAAAATGAACGCTGACAATGTAGAGATCATTCGTTCCAGGCAGATCAATCTGAGCCCAGGCAAAGCCGCGGTTCGCCACCAGAGTATCGGTCCAATTGCTCGAAGTAATAATGGGGTAACGACTGATGATACCATTGGGAATCTGGGCCGTTGGTCCACGGAAATAATAATAATTTGTGCCGAAGGCGACATCCACCATCTCACGGATTGCCGCTGTATTATTTACATCCACACCATTCGTGCTGGTGTAGTTGAATTCCTGGATTGCAACCACATCCGGCTTAAGTGCCTGGAAAATACGTAATGCGAATGGTTCGTAGGTTTGCGAATTGCCGTTCAAGTTCGCGGCCATCACTCGGATGTTGACGTTGCCCTGGGCATGAATACGCGGGGTTAAAGCCACACAGCAGACAAAAAAACAGCCAAGAAAGGCTGCGAATGGTACGACTTTGGTTTTCACAGGTTTTATTCGACCCCATGTATGTAGCCGAAAACCGGGGAATATTCAACTTAGGATTCCCGGACGCTGGACCGAGATTTTGCAATCGCCAAACCAGTTTCCGATTCGTCTGCATCGTTCAAACAAAGATATTCAATACCCAACCTGTCTCTACAAGTGTAGAGAATCTTCTTGACGTTCTCTACACATGTAGAGATGATGCACTCGTGACCCCGCAACCTACCGAACTCACCGAAGCCGAATGGACGATCATCAAGTCCATTTGGGACAACGAACCTTGCAGCGCTCCCGCCATCCAGGAATTGCTCTTCAAGAAAACCGCGTGGACTTATTCAACCGTGCGCACATTCATGGATCGCATGGTGACCAAAGGTCTTTTGCACGCTGAGAAATCCGGCAAGCTCACGGTCTATCGCTCCGCCGTCACGCGTGAACAGGCGCAGCGCGGCGAATTGCTTTACGCCCTCAAGAACGCCTTCAACGACTCGCTCGCACCGATGGTTCAATGCCTGCTCGACACCAAGAACGTCTCGCGCGACGAACTCGATCAACTCAAACGCCTCATCGCCGAACACGAACAGACACGCAGCGCGAAGCGTTCTTCTGGCAAGATCGGAGGTAAGGCGTGAACACTCTGCTTGCGTGGTTCAACTCGCCGGAGTGGATGATGGTCGTGAAGACACTGCTTCACACACTCTGGCAGGCGGGAAGTTTGGCATTGCTTCTGTGGATAGCGCTGCGGCGGGTGGCAACTCCATCTTCACGATACCGCCTCACACTCGGAACACTCGCCACCATTTTGGGAGCAACGCTCCTAACTTGGGCTTTACTCAATCAATCCACGCCAAAACCCATCGCGTCCGACTATCCGCAGGAAACAATACCAGCGTATAAACCTTCCACCACCTCACCCACTGCAAGCTTCCGCGAACCGAGCGTCATCGCTTACGCAACTCCCATCGCCAAGCCTGCCCAGGAAACAAGCTGGAGCGGATGGCTGGCATTGACTTGGCTGCTCGGCACGGCACTAATGCTCACGCGCGCGGGAATCCAAGTCGCCGGCGCGGAACGATTGCGCCGCTCCTGCAAACCGCTCGACGATTCACGTATCACGCAACTGCTCGCTGAAGCGCAACGAGCGCTGAATCTCACCCGACGCATCCGCGTGGCAGTCACGGAAAAGTTGACGTCGCCAGCCGTCGTCGGCGTGATTGTGCCCACCCTCATTTTGCCGCTCACGCTCCTCACCACGCTCACGCCGGAGCAGATTCGTTTCATCCTGCTGCACGAACTCGCGCACATCCGGCGCGGCGATTATTTTGCGAACTTGTTCCAGCTTTTCATCGAGGCATTGCTCTTCTTCAACCCCGCCGTCTGGTGGATCAGCCATCAAGTCCGCCGCGAACGCGAAGCGTGCTGCGACGCGCTCGCCATTGAGTTGAGCGGTGCGCCCGTGGATTACGCGCGCACACTACTGCATGTGGCAGAAACAGTATTGAACCTGCCACCCGCCGCCGCGACTGCGTTCAGCGACAACCAGCGTGAACCCTCATCGCTCACCGACCGCGTGCAACGCCTGCTCGTCCCCGGCTACCGCCCTGCCCTGCGCCTGACCTGGCGCGCGATGCTGGCGGCGATCGTCGTGGGCGGAACTCTGCTGCTCCTCTCCGCCGTCGGCGCGAGAAATGTCGTCGGGGCTGTGTCCACCAACTCGTCAGAAAAGGCGACCAAGCCAGCGACGAATGTTGTAGAGAAAGTCAGCAGCGAAACTTCCGACAACAAAACCAATTCAATAGGCAGTCGCAGCAGACTCATAGCTTACGAAGGTTTTGATTATCCCGACCGGAAAAAAGCTGATCTGTTTCTTAATCGCAAACCGGCCTCTGATCTCATCTCGTTGTCCAAGTCCGAAAACCTGACCAAGCCACTCCTCAAGGCTGGCACTCTAAAAACTGGCAATGACGACCAATCGTTTTACTACCGGGTTGCCAATGGCGTCGTTCAGCCAGCAACTAACCAGACTACCCCTGAACAAATACTCGCCGATGCCGAAGCGATTTCACAGAAAGTCTCTAAAGTCGCAAACTCCAATCCTCCCTCCGAGGAAACTCCACGGCGGTGGGTTCACTACAGAGTCAGCACCAACCTGATGGCAAACGCAGTCAAAGGACGCACGGCAATTTTGGAAAAGCTCTCAAAGATTCGATTGGAGAACTTCGCTTGTGACAAACAACCCTTGAAGGAAGTGCTTCTTCGCCTGTCGTCAGAATCCCGCCTCAACGATCCGGACAAGATGGGCATCTACTTTGCCGAGATCACAGAAGCGACTCCTGATAAAAGCCTCACGGAAATTGATTCCGTTCCAATCACAATCCGCCCAAGCCAAGGAAAGTCATCTCTTTGGGATGTGTTGACTCTGCTGGTGAAGGGTGCTGAGACACCAATCGAGTTTTATATCACCGATGACGCAGTGGCGTTCATGCTGGAAAGCCAGAATGTGCTCAGAAGCAGCAATCGTCCTGTTTCGGTTTATGGCAAAGCATTCCAAGCAGACCCGACTCTGCTCGCCGGGGCATTTGGCTTGTTGCCCGAACCAACCGGCGCGGTTGCACTGCCTCCCGATATGGTTGCTGCATCAACCAACGCCTCGCCTAAAGCCACAGCCATTCGTAAAACCCTCATGCGAATCGGCGTGGACTTGAATCCCGTGCAGGGGAAATCCTTTTACTACAAAATGCAATCCGGAGCACTTTATGTTCGTGCAACCTTGGATGACTTGTATGCGATCAAAGAATTTATTACGGCGAACTGCACTCCCCCTCCGCAGGTGAACATCAAGATTCGCTGGGTGGAGATTCCGCAATCGCTCATCACTCCTGCGTTGTTGAATGCTGCTTCAAACGCGTTCCTCTTTCCGCTATCCGATCCTAAAAACCATTCCAGCATACTGACCAAACAGGAAATGGCTGACGTGATTCAACGCATCGAACGCCCGGACGGCATGGATCTGTTGAACGAAGCTCAAGTCACCACGCTTTCTGAACGACCCGCCCAGATTTCAATCTCAGATGCGAGAACCGTCGTCACTGGCATCAATCCCAAAGCTCTCACCAAACCCGGCGTCATCTCAACGAACACGGACGCGTCAGCCTACCTCGAAACCCAATCCGCGACGCTCGGCCCGGTCTTCGACGTGTTACCCACCCTGAGTGCCGACCGAGCCACCATCTCACTCCACATGATCAACACGCACGTGGAATTCCTCGGCTACAACAAAGCTGCGAAGGAAATCCCCATCTATGTGAACGGCAAGAAAAGTAAAACCACATTGCCGCTCCCAAGGTATCGGGTGTGCCAGATGACAAATGACGCTGTTGTCCCCAATGGGCGAACGCTGATCCTCGGCAACTTCCCCATGACTGAAATCGCCAAACAGACCAACGGCGAGACGTTGACCACCGACGTGACCAGCACCCAAACCAATCTCCTGTTCGTGCTCATCACGCCCACCATCATTGATCCCGCAAGCAACCGCGCCAAGCCCGCAACGATTTTGTACCGCTAATCTTCGCTGATCCGCGCTAATGCCAGATGTGTCTTGTCCCGCCTCCAGATTAGAAACCGTCTCACTAAACCTGTAGCGGCGCTCTGTGAGCGCCGTCATCTCTTCTGTCACGAGAAAAAACGGCGGTCACAGACCGCCGCTACAATCGTTTCGGATTCTTGAGATGGCTTCTAGGGTTGATTAGCGCAGATTAGCGGTTTCACCTCCCTTCATTTTCCTTCACATTGAACCCGCCACGAATATCATCCTCCCCCATCCGGCAAAACGCCCGGACAATTGATTTCTGAATGAGCAACAAACCTCTCGTTGGTATTTTGATGGGCAGCGATTCCGACTGGCCCACGATGAAAGCGGCAGCAACCGCGCTCGGCGAATTTGATATCGCATCCGAAGCCAAGGTCATCTCCGCTCACCGTGATCCGCACGGCCTTGAAGAATATGTATCCAGCGCGCCTGAACGCGGCATCCGCGCCTTCATTTGCGGTGCGGGCGGCGCGGCGCATCTCGCCGGTGTCACGGCAGCGTTCACCACACTACCGGTCATCGGCGTGCCAATCCTTGGCAAAGCCACGGACGGACTCGACTCACTGCTCTCGATGGTGCAGATGCCTCCGGGCGTGCCCGTTGCCACCGTGGCCATCAACGGCGCACGCAACGCCGGCTTGCTCGCGGTTCAAATCCTCGCGGTGGGCGATGCACGATTGCAGGCGGAGTTGAAGAAGTTTAAAGTGAAGTTGATGGAAGAATCCCGCGCGAAGAACAAAACGCTTCTCGCCTGATCACAACAAATGGAAAAGCTCACTGAAGGCGTCCACAAGTTCCGCACTGACGAGTTCGGGAACTACCGGAAGCTTTTCCGCAAACTCTCGCAGGAAGGTCAGAACCCGCACACGCTGTTCATCACCTGCTCGGACTCGCGTGTCCTCGCGGAACTCATCACACAAAGCAAACCGGGCGATCTGTTCGTCGTCAAAAACGTTGGCAATATCGTCCCGCCATCAACCGTTGTGGGAACGACCAATTCTACTGCAGCTGCCATCGAGTTCGCAGTGGAATCGTTGCAGGTGAGCGACATCGTCGTCTGTGGCCATACGCAATGCGGCGCAATGGAAGCCTTGCTGCGCGGCTTGCCCGCACAAACCAATCAGCCGCACCTCCACGAATGGCTCGCTCTTGCAGCGCCAGTGCGTCACGTCTTGCAGACCGAATACACGCACTTGCGAAGCCATGAAGAGCGCGTGACAGCGGCGGGAGAAGAGAACGTTCTTTTCGCGCTCGAAAACCTCACTAGCTACCCGTGCGTGCAACAACGCCTCGCCGATGGTTCGTTACGATTGCACGGTTGGTTCTTCGTGATCGCCACGGCGGAATTGTTCGCGTTCGATCCCGATTCAAAACAATTTCTCCCGCTCGGCATGGACAAACCATGAGCGTTGGATTCAGCAGGAATCAAACTCACAACATAAAACTCAGGGACACATTCGTAATTCAGCCTTGAATTGAGTCTCACATTCAGGCGAAATGATTCTAAGGCGTTATGGAACTAGCTGATATTCTCACCAAAGACCAAATCCTCACGGATTTACAGGCCGCCGACCGTTGGCAGGCGATTGATGAACTCATCAACAACCTCGTGGCCACAGGAAAAATCCAGCCCCAACATCGCGAGTCCATCGCCGCTGTCGTCAAGAAGCGAGAGACTTCCATGAGCACCGGTATCGGATTCGGCATCGGCATCCCGCACGCCTCCACCGATCTGATTCCCGAAGTCGTCGGTGCGTTGGGTCGCTCGAAGAAAGGAATCAACTTCGACGCGCTCGATAATCAGCCGGTAAATTTCGTCATGCTTTTCCTCGTTCCCCAAGGTCAGTTCCAGAAACATCTCCACACGCTCGCCAACATCGCCAAGATTCTTCACAAAGCCGAATTTCGTCAGGCTCTCGAAAAAGCTCCCGACGCCGAAGCGATGTTGAAGGCCATCAAAGATCAGGGGAAAAAGTAGTCTCCAGGCCATCTTGGCATTTCTTTTTTTATCCGCGCCTGAAAATTGGTACGAGATAATCCCTTGCAAGCCCGCGCGGCGTTGCAAGTGCTCGGGAGTGACCCAAATAGAGCTCAGATGAGGCATAGCCATAAGAAAAAGTTTTAGCAAAACGCGCTTAGGAGTCTTACAAATTGGGTGGTTGTTAAATTTGCGGACGCCTCAAAACACTCCGCTTCTTCCGGGGCTTTCCAATCAACTTTTTGGGCGGCAGCGCCGGTCCGAACTTGATCGGTTGCGCAGGCAATCTAAGCAATGGCTTTGGTATTCGTTAAGGCGGCCGTGCGAGGCTTTAGGTTTAAGGTTGCCTGGTGATGTCTTGCCACCCGGTGCCAAGAGAGTCAACAGTCGCCAACGCACTCATCCCGCAGTCCCTGACGTTCTGGGCGTTCCTGGGCCAAGTGTTGAGTCCGGGATATGTCCACCGCGAGGTCGTCCCCAAAATCAAGGCGTGCTATGCGCCCGGGGACAAGTCACCTGACAATGGCACGAGTGCTTATCGTCAGGGGCAGCCGCCTGCATATAGCAACGCTAATGAAACGCCGCTGCGATTTTCCGGTTGTCAAACGGGTGGCGTGATTTTGTCTAACCAGCTGCACACTGCTGCAATGGGTCGCAGGTAGCATCAACGACGATGATTGCCGTCTACTTCTGAAGTTCCTGTCCGCTTTCAATAAGGGTTATGCCCTACTGAGCGACCATGCAATTAGTTGCTATTTCAGTCTTACCACATTGTGGGCAGCGCGAGGTGAACTCCATGATGCGGATGCATCATTTTTAAGCTCGACTGGCGCGCAGGCAAACGTCTGGGCGATGGCGACCCGCTCGCCAAGTTGAAGGAGCGTCCGCTGCGAGGCAATCTCTGGAGTCGCAAGCAATGGGCGAAGCTAGCTGCCGAACTCGACGTCCGCTTGGTTAAGATTGTTGTGGCGTTGCAGGGTTTTCGGAAGCGAAAACTGGTATTGGTCACCAGATTGCTGGACGCACAGCCCTAGAGTGCCGAATTGTTGGGATAACTTTATTTCCGCCACTGGGCCATGGAGCTGTTTTTCTTCGACATCAAGTCCGACTACGCCGAACTGTTTATCTTCGGTTACTATTTTGATATTGTTCGCCCCGCACAGGCACTGCACATCAAATTGTTTGAAGAGTGAGCAGGATGGTTTTCTGAAAAATCATTATCAACGTGACGTCGGAAGCAATGTGGCGGCGTTCCCATGCCGCAAATTTGCCACTCTCACCAGCACAAATACTGTCCAACCTAGATTCTTCTGCAGAAGAATTGCGGTCGCCATTATTCAATGGGGGATCGAGAGGGTTCATGAGTGGCAAAGTGGCATAGATCACCAGAAACACCAGACCGATCGCAACGACGATCACAGCCCAAAACGCCACTCGCACAAGAAAGAAATCGCGCGAGGTTGAGCGGCGTCTGCTCTCGCCCGCCGGTTTCAAACTGTGGATGAAGCTGGATAGCTACAGCAAGAAATTCAATGCCGATATGGTTTTGGACTGCGGAGACGTGTTTCCCCGACTAGGGCGCGGTAATGCCAACGCACTTCAAAGCTCGCCAGCAACCTCGCGCTGCCGGGTCGCTTCGTAGAGGAACACCGCTGTAGCCGAAGCAACGTTCAGAGAATTCATGTGAGACGGCATCGGAATCTCAACCATCTCATCACACGCGGCGAGCGTGGAGGCGGTGAGCCCCGGTCCTTCTGCGCCAAAGACGAGGCAACAGTCTCCGCGCAGATCCACGACTGACAATTTCTTTGCGTCAGATCGTGGATGCGCCGCAAAACAAAGGACACCACGCGCGCGCAAGGCCTTGAGCGTTTCTACAAGATCGTCAACTTGCACCACCGGTTGTTCAAAGATACAACCCATAGAGCCGGAAACTGCGCGGCGCTGAAACGGACTGCCACATGTCTCACCCACAATCAGGAAATGCACACCAAACGCGGCGCAACCCCGGACGATTGCGCCCAGATTTTCCGCGCTGGCAATCCCCTCGACGGCGGCAAGCAAAAGCGGAAGCGGTGATTGTTGGAGTAGTGATTCAAAATCAGGACGCGGCGGAATCCTGCCTACGGCCATAACGCCTTGATGCAATTGATAGCCTGTGATGGTTTCCAACAACGACTTATCGCCGAGATAAACGACGATCTCGCTTTCAGGACGTGCGCGGAGTTCAGGTTCGAGTTTTTCCAACCACGCAGGAGTAAGAAGCGCCGAGACCACAGTGAAGCGGCTTGCCAACAGGCGTTGCACGACTTTGGCATTGGTGGCCACCAACACCCCAGCCCGCTCATGCTCCTCCACGCGACGCAGCGTGAGATACAATTCCAACTCTGGAGCGTCGAGCGATTGGATGGGTTTGAGGATCAGAGTCGCCACGGCTGAAAGTCCATGAAACTACTACTGCGCAGCCGTAACAGTTGTGGCCGCATCGACACGTTTGAGATAGACGATGCGCGAGATGTTCGTGATGACCGGCGGTTTGAGGCGATGCCGGATGTCGTTCGGATCGGTGCTGCTGCCGGTCACTTCGTGTAGCCCGATGAAGAACCATTTGCCGCCTTCGTCGCGTCGCACATAAACCGGGAGCGCCCCGGTAGTAGCCGCAAGCTTCACGCCCCACTTGGGTAACGGGTCTTTGCGTCCTACCCAAACTTCAGCGGGATCACCTTCAGCGAGTGGATTCCACATCTTGCCGAGACAGACCCCAAGAATAACACCATCGCGCTGGATGACAAAGTTAGGCGGGAGCGGTTGACCACCAAGCGCGGTGCGGATGGTTTGAAAATCATAACTTTCCCCGACGACGTGCGGTGGAAAAACAGGAGCGGCCGAGTGTTCAGACATCGGCCATAGCAAACCAACAGCACCTCGCCCAGTCAACGTGCATTACATGCACTCTATCATGAAACTTTCTGCGATTACAGATTTCACAATTCTGTAAAGAATTTACTAGATGCATATACTGGACACTTCCACCAAGATGGAACACTCGTCGCACCATAATTGAGACCCGGGCTCGTTCTCTGTAGCGGCCAGTCACAGCAAACGCATAATTGTTTTGCCGTCGGCTACTGGATCAAATTGAACTCTATAGTCACCCGTGCGGGCGACCTGACCATCGCCGGCCCTATTACACCAGGTGGCGGCATGAGTTTATTTGGTGAAAAACTTTCGTTCTCGAATCTCAGCAACATTTTCTGGCGCTAAATTCCGACCCGCCCAGACAGCGAGACAGCCACCTCCACAGACGACCCCTACGCTTTTGCTGACTGGAGCAACATGGTTTTGTCAGAAGCTGGTGGCGAGATTATTAGGCTTAGACTTTCGAGCAGCTTGGTTCTCAATCCTACCAACTCGGCGACCTTTCAAACTGATCACACCTCTCGGCAAAACTCACATCTCCAGATAATCGCAAAACAATTCAAGGGATGATTGTTCTCAAGC
>WBXK01000079.1 GCA_008933055.1 Verrucomicrobiota bacterium
TTGAACGTCACCGCAATGTTCCCTCGCGATTTATCGAAGTTCCGCCCGCTCCGCCAGTGGCCGCCAGAACACTTCACTTACCCGATCGAAAACACCCGGCCACACGCCGCCAGATGCGCTTGCCCTGCCGATAGCTCACTCCCATCAATCCACTCGCCGCAATCAGTGTCACCTTCTCCTCTTTCACTCCAGCAATGATCTTCAATCGTCCCAGTTGCCTCGCAATCATTGCCATCGTCTCTATATACCGCAGCGTTGGTATCGCAACCCTGCCTATGGGGACATTCTTATCGAGTTACCAAGGGGACATTCTCATGGAGTTGCGACAAGGCTAAATCAATCTCTCGCCATGCCGCATGCGGCTTGCTAAGTTTCGCGGGGATGGCTTCAATGGTTCAACAGTTGGTTTCCACATGGCATGACGGATCGCGTCGTTCTGATCTGCGCGCCATTCGATTGCTTTACACATCCTCATGATCGAAGTCCGTGATCTTAAAAAAAGTTTTGGCCTGCAGCCCATCCTTGATGGCGTGACGTTCAAGATCGAGGAGGGTGAATCTCTCGTCATCATCGGGCGCAGCGGTGGTGGCAAAAGTGTTCTGCTCAAACATATCATCGGCCTGCTCCAGCCTGATTCAGGCGCAGTGACGATTGATGGTGAGGACATCACGCACATGGACGAACGCAACCTAATCCGAGTGCGGAGCAAGTTCGGCATGGTGTTCCAGGGCGCGGCATTGTTTGATTCTATGAACGTAGCTGAGAACGTGGCATTCGCATTTAGGCGCGAACGAAAGCATACGGAGAAAGAAATCGCCATCAAAGTCGCAGAAGCCCTAGACATGGTGGAGTTGCCCGGCGTGGAGAAGAAGAAACCCTCCGAGCTTTCCGGAGGCATGAGGAAACGAGTCGGCCTTGCGCGAGCAATCATCTATCATCCTCGGATCGTTCTTTACGACGAACCAACTACGGGTCTTGATCCAATCGTCTCGGACAGTATTGATAAACTGATCATGCGCGTGACCGACCGCATGAAAGTGACGACCGTCGTCGTCACGCATGACATGCGTAGCGCACGGCGCGTGGGGCATCGCATCGTAATGTTGCACAACAAAAAGATTTACGTCACTGGCACGCCCGAAGATATTTTTGCGTCCACCGATCCGGTGGTGCAACAGTTCATCAACGGCGTCGCTGATCCTTAGTTCAGACAGAATGCTATGAGCCAATCTCGAATCGAAATCAAAGTCGGCATCTTCGTACTCATCGGGCTGCTATTGCTGGGCGGGCTAACTTTACTATTTAGCCGAAGCACGGCGTTCTACAAAAGTTATTACGAACTCCGCCTCATCTCCGCCAATGTCGGTGGAATCAAGGCCGGCGCAAAAGTTCTCATGCGAGGCGTTCAGGTTGGCAGTGTTTCCTCCACTAAGCTGAACGAGGGGGGCAAGAACGTGACGATTTTTTTCAAGGTGGAATCTCAGTACAAACTCTACAGCGATGCGAAGTTTGAGATCGAGACCTCCGGCTTCCTCGGTGACCAATTCATCGCCATCTATCCGACGAAAGATCTCGGCGAGATTTTGACAAACAACTCTGAAATCTTGGCGCGTGAACCGTTCAACATGCAGGAAGCTGTAGCCGTCGCCACCGAGATGATCATGAAGATCAGTCAGACTACCACAAACTTGAACGCCGCAGTGAGTGATGTGCGACGCATGGTTTTGACCGAACAAAAACTCACCACCCTAGGCAGATCGCTGGACCGCATTGACACCATCACCGCTGAAGCGCAGGTGATGATGTCCCGGTTAAGCGCCGATGCGCAGGATACGATGACTCAAATTAACGGCATGGTCTCTAACAACGCCCCGCCTATTGCCACCGCCGTGAGCAATCTCAACGCATTCACATCACAACTCCCGTCTTTCGCGAACAACGTCCAATCACTAGTCGCAAGCAATGGTGCTGAGCTTTCAATAGCCATCAAAAATCTGGAGATCGCTTCTGTCACTCTCACCAACATGATGTCTGATCTGCAAGCCGGTCGGGGGGTTGCTGGACGATTTTTGCGCGACGAACAGCTAGCCGCCAACCTCAGTGCCATCGTCCACAATCTTTCCGTTACCACCAGCAATCTGAACACTCGCGGACTCTGGGGGATCATGTGGAAGCAAAAAGTTCCTGCGCCCACGAAATCTAACAACACCACCAAATGATCGGATCGCTCTGGGCCATTCGCGTTCTCTTCCTCGCGCTCTGCACTGTGGGTGGATTTGCGTTGAGCGAGCTCCGACCCGACTTGATCTCAGGAGGAAATGCCGCACTGGTTGGAGTCGCCATCGGTTTCGGTTTCGGCGGATTGCTCATCGCACTGGATGAGATGCTCAAAGGTTTTTCGCTTCGTGCGTTCTCCGCTACCACGCTTGGCTTACTTCTGGGTATAGCGGTCGCCAAGTTGATCGACGGCTCCGGTCTTTTCGATGGGGTAAGCGACGACACGCGATGGCTCGTCCGGCTCGGACTGTTTCTCGCGTTCAGCTACATCGGCATGGTATTGGCCATGCGAAGCAATAAAGAGGATTTCTCACTTATCATCCCCTACGTACGCTTTGCCCGGCGCGACAAGGCAGACACACTCATCTTGCTAGACACAAGCGCTGTCATTGATGGGCGTATCGCGCAACTGATCTTGGCTAGCTTCGTAGAGGGTACCATTCTCATCCCCCGTTTTGTTCTAAAGGAACTGCAACAGCTGTCAGACTCGCAAGACGCCATGAAACGCGAGAGAGGTCGGCGAGGCTTGGACATGCTGAATAGCATCCAGCAGAATCCTAAGAACGAAGTCACGATTCACGACGGCGATTTTCCGGATGAAAAAGACGTGGACGCCAAGCTGATTCGACTCTCGCGAAATCTTGGTGCAAAATTATTCACTAACGATCACAACCTCGGCAAGGTCGCCGCACTCCAAGGCGTGAGTTGCGTGAACTTGCATGAATTGTCGCGCGTGCTGAAGCCCGTGCTGTTTGCCGGCGAAATACTTACGCTCAAGATCGTGCGCGAAGGCAAGGACAAGGGCCAAGGTGTCGCCTACATGCCAGATGGCACTATGGTAGTCGTGAACAATGGCCTTGCGTACGTCGGCCATCAGATTGAAGTTGAGGTGCAGAACGTAGTGCAAACAGGCGCGGGCGTGATGGTGTTCAGTGAAGCCCGGCAAAAAACAAACTAACCCGAGAAAAACATATGACCACGCTCTCCACAGAATTGAACGTCGCTGAGGCGGACATGAAAGTTTCCAGACTCGAAGCGGCGGGCTTTCATCCATCTATCACGAACACCGATGCAGCGGCTTGGATGGGCTGCGCCAGCACACTCGGTGGATTGCTGCTGCAAGTGCCGGACGAAGAAGCCGAGGAGGCGAAAGAGTTCCTCGACGGCATCGTAACGCTTGAAAAGCCCTTGGAATGAACAGCCCATACGCCCGCTATCTCGCTAAGCTGGAAAAACTTTTACCCGGCGACATAACACTCGCACCTGCCACACTGAGTCGTTACTCCGGGGACAAATGGTTCGCCACGCATCTGCCGGACGCTGTGGCCCTGCCCCGCTCCACCAAATCTGTCGCCACGATCCTGCGCTTCGCCAACAAACACGGAATCCCCGTTACTGCGCGCGGTGCGGGACATGGTTACGTGGGCGGCTGTGTGCCGTTGCGCGGAGGGATCGTGATCTCGCTGGAAAGGATGAACCGCATCAAAGAAATCAACGCGGGTGATTTCGTTGTGGTCACGCAACCCGGCGTCATAACTGCTACGCTCCAGACGGAGGTGGAAAAACAGAACCGCTATTATCCGCCCGACCCTGCGAGCCGTAGCGAAAGCTCCATCGGCGGCAACATCATTACCAATGCTGGCGGACCGCGCTGTCTGAAATACGGCGTGACACGCGATTACGTCCTCGGTCTCGAAGTCGTTCTCGCAGACGGCACGATTGTTCGCCTCGGCAGTCGCACGCATAAAAACAAAACCGGTTTTGATTTACACCGGCTGTTCGTCGGCTCGGAGGGGTTATTAGGGATCGTCACTGAAGCCACGCTTAAGTTGCTACCATTGCCGCCATACCGCGCGAACCTTGCCGTTGGTTTCCGTTCGATGCGGTCGGCCGTTCGCACCTTGCATGCAATTCTGGGTGCAGGCTTTCTTCCCGCTGCAGCGGAACTGGCGGATTCATTCACCCTCGCCGCCGCTTACAAACGCACAAAGAGCGAAAGGCTGCGCGGTTGTCGCGCGCACCTTATCGTGGAAGTGGATGGCCAAAGAAACTCCGTCCGGAGTGAAATCCAGACGTTGGGGCGAATGATCGGGGAGCAAAAACCTTTGTTCATAGAGACGGGCCTCGGCGACAAGCAATGCGAAGCGGTCTGGAAGATTCGTCGCGAGTTCTCGTATTCATTGCGCGACACCGGGTTGACCAAGCTGAATCAGGATATCGTCGTGCCGCGCAGCCGGCTGGAGGATTTGTTCGACTTCGCCGCTCGGTTGCAGAAAAAACATAACCTGCAACTCGCCTGCTTCGGTCACGCGGGCGATGGTAACATCCACACAAACATCATGGTGGATTTCACCCTACCCGCCGCAAAGAAGCGCAGCGAGGCGGCGCTCGATGAATTGTTCCATAAAGTGCTGGCGTGGGGCGGCTCAATCACCGGCGAACACGGCATCGGCATCGCCAAAAAACGCTGGTGGCCGCTGGCCGTTTCTCCAGAATCCCGCGATCTGCATCGTACGATCAAACTGGCTCTCGACCCAAAGGCGATTCTGAATCCTGGGAAGTTTGTTTGATGTACTCTTCGGGTGCGATCATCAACACAAATTCCCCCTTCAGGCTGCGGGTTTTGCTAAGCGCTAGGAGATCCGCGGGTTTGCCGCGCAAAAATTCCTCGAACTTCTTGGTGAGTTCACGCCCCAGAACCACTTGCCGTTCGGGAAAAACTTCAATCAGTTCGCCCAGCACCTTCTCAATGCGATATGGCGATTCGTAAAGCACCAGCGTGCCTTCAAAGGCTTTGAGGGTTTCCAGCTTGTTGCGACGTTGCCCGGATTTGTGCGGGAGAAAGCCGATGAAATGAAATTCGTCCGTCGGCAAACCGCTGGCGGTCAAACCGGCCACGAGCGCGCATGCTCCGGGCACCGCTTCCACGCGGAAGCCAGCGGCGATGGCAGCTTTCACCACGCGTCCGCCGGGATCGCTGATGCCAGGGCTGCCCGCATCCGTCACCAGCGCGACTTTTTCACCACGCCTCAAGCGCTCGATGATTTCTTCGCTGCGGCGGGCTTCGTTGAACTGAAAGTAACTGAGCAATGGTTTGGAGAGTCCAAAGTGTTTGAGCAGTTGCCCAGAACGCCGCGTGTCTTCGGCGGCGACGACGTCACATTCCTTTAACACCCGCAAGGCACGCAACGTGATGTCCTCTAGATTTCCGATTGGCGTGGCGACGAGGTAAAGCGTGGACAGCGTGAGCGGTGGCAATTCCATGTGCTAAAGATAACCGAAGCTCAACAATCGAAACAAGCAGCCGATGAAACCGCTATGCAGTTTTGCCTTTTGCTGGTCAGGCAAAAAACTATCCTACGTCTAGATGAATCCCGTTTCACTCATTACCGGCTCGTCACGCGGCATTGGGCGTGGTATAACGCTAGAACTCGCCAAGCTCGGTCACGACCTCGTGATCAATTACGTCGGGAACACCGAGGCCGCCCGAAAGACGGCGAATGATTGTATCGCAGCAGCCAAGGCTGCGGGTAAAGAAATATGCGCGGAGGCTTGTCAGGCAGATATCAGCAAAAACCAAGATCGCAAGAAGCTGGTGGAGTTTACCAAGTCAAGGTTCGGCAGGATCAACTTGCTGGTGAACAACGCAGGCGTTGCACCGGATTTGCGCGCAGATCTCTTGGAAGCCACAGAAGAAAGTTTTGACCGCTTGATGGCGATCAACGTCAAAGGCCCGTATTTCCTGACCCAAGAGGTAGCCAAGTGGATGCTTGAACAGGTGTGTAGTCCGAAGCCCACACCGCGTGTCCCGGCTCACCTTAAAATCATCACCATATCTTCCGTCTCCGCGTATACCGCTTCAACGAATAGGGGTGACTATTGCGTGAGCAAGGCTGCTCTCTCCATGTTGACCCCATTGTTCGCATCCCGCTTGGCGACAAATGGTATCAACGTCTATGAGATCCGCCCCGGGATCATTGCCACGGATATGACCGGCGCGGTTAAGGAGAAATACGACAAACTCATCGCCGAGGGTTTGACACCCATTCAACGCTGGGGCACTCCAGAAGACGTCGGTCGCGCCGTCGTCGCTATTGCAAGCGATGCGTTTCCGTTCAGCACCGGCGAAGTCATCAACGTGGATGGAGGCTTTCATCTGCGCAGACTTTGATCTGTTGGGTTTTAATTTCCGAACATGGCTATCAAAATTGATTCAAAACTGACGCCGAAGAAACTAGTCCCGCAGATCGAACGCGTGTTCGAGTTGTCCGGGAAAAAAATCCTGAGCATCGAAAAATCCTGGAAACCATCAGCTGGCACGCCGGTGTTCACGGTGAAGGGGAAATACACCTCGCGCGGCTGGA
This sequence comes from Verrucomicrobiota bacterium, assembly GCA_008933055.1. Classification (GTDB taxonomy): domain Bacteria; phylum Verrucomicrobiota; class Verrucomicrobiia; order Limisphaerales; family JADLHS01; genus JADLHS01. The sequence goes on from WBXK01000079.1 coordinate 6,642, forward strand.
CGGAGTGGACGCAGGGTTTTCAATACGGCTCGGCACTGCTGCAATTCGATGCGATGGGCGATGCGCGTTTTCTAGAAATCGGCAAACGCGGCACTGTGAAACACATGGCATCGCACGTCTCGCACGTTGGCGTGCATGATCACGGATTCAACAACGTCTCTACCTACGGAAACCTGCTGCGCTTGATGCGCGAGGGTAAAATTGCGCACAACGAGAACGAGAAAAATTTCTATGAGCTTGCGCTCAAGGTCAGCGGTGCGGTGCAGGCATCGCGCTGGACTAACCTCGCGGATGGCACGGGTTTCATCCACAGCTTCAATGGGCCACACTCGTTGTTTGTGGACACGATCAGATCTTGCCGCGCGCTAGCGGTGGGGCATCAACTCGGCCATGTGCTGATGGGGGAGCAGGACGCGAAGATCTCGCTGCTGCAAAGGGTCGTCGAACACGCGCTGAACACGGCGCGTTACTCTATTTACTACGGCGAGGGGCGTGATGTTTACGATGCGCGCGGCCGCACGAGCCATGAGGCGGTTTTCAACACCGTGAGCGGAGTGTTTCGTTGCCCGAACTCGCAGCAAGGTTACGCACCCTTCAGCACTTGGACGCGCGGGTTGGCGTGGGCGATCTGTGGTTATGCGGAGCAGTTGGAGTTCCTAAGAAGCGGAATTCATTCTGTAGCGAGTGACTTCAAGTCCGTGGGCTCGCTGGATAAATACAGAACTATGCTTTTGAAGACGGCGATGGCCACGGCTGATTTCTACCTCGAGAATTCCTGTGCCGATGGCGTGCCGATGTGGGATACAGGCGCGCCTAATTTGCATCGCTTGCCGGTGGACTATCTGAAAAAGCCGTCGAACCCGTATAACAAGTTCGAGCCCGTGGACGGCTCAGCCGCGGCGATTGCCGCGCAAGGATTGATCCGTCTTGGCAATTACCTCAACGCCCACGGAGACAAGAAAGCTGCTGCTAAGTATTGCCAAGCGGGTCTTTCCGTGGCGCAAACGCTGTTCAGCGAGCCGTATCTCTCTACTGATCCCCAGCATCAAGGTTTATTGCTGCACTCGGTTTATCATCGTCCGAATGGCTGGGACTATATCGCGCCGGGCCAAAGCGTTCCGAATGGCGAAAGCTCCATGTGGGGTGATTATCATCTGCGCGAACTGGCGTTGTTGGTTCTCCGGGAATCGCGCGGGGAAGTTTATCTTACGTTCTTCGGTGGCGTTCAGAATTGATTTATGTCCGAACCTTTCAAACTGACACGTGTTGCCACATTGAAAACAGTGGCTGATTTTCGCGCGCATGTTGATGCATTGGGATTAGAGCTGCCGTGCGAGGACCAGATCGTGGCTGGCAATTCATCGCCGCTGGCACAGCCGATTGACGGCGTGACCATCAACGGCAAGCGCATTGGCAATCGCTGGGCGATCCATCCTATGGAAGGTTGGGACGGCACGACGACCGGTGGCGTCACAGAGGAAATGTTGCGGCGGTGGCAACGCTTTGGCGAAAGTGGCGCGAAGTTGATTTACGGCGGCGAAGCGATGGCTGTGCGCCCGGATGGTCGCGCGAATCCGAATCAGATCATCATTACCGAGGAGAACAAGGCAGGCATTGCGTCGTTACGCGAGACAGTGGTGAAAGCGCATCAGGAGGGTTATGGCAAGACGGACGATTTGGTCATCGGCTTTCAGCTCACGCATTCTGGACGGTTCTGCAAACCGAATGACAAGAAGCGCATGGAGCCGCGCGTGGCGTTTCGTCACCCTATTCTGGATCGCAAGTTCAATGTGACGAGCGATACGCAGATGTTCACGGACGCGGAGATCGAGGAGTTAATCCAATGCTATATCCGGGCTGCGAAGATCGCTTGGGATGTGGGCGCAGACTTTGTGGATATCAAGCATTGTCACGGCTATCTGCTGCATGAATTTCTCGGCGCACACACGCGGCCCGGCAAATTCGGCGGCAGCTTTGAGAATCGCACCCGCATCTTGCGTGACATCGTCGCTGGCATTCGCGCGAGCGGGAACAAGATTGAACTAGGCGTGCGATTGAGTGCGTTCGACTTCGTGCCGTTCAAGCCTGAGCCCGCGCTGTCGCAACCAGGCAAACTTGGCCCGGGTATTCCGGAGGATTACTCACACGCCCTGCCCTATCGCTTCGGATTCGGCGTGAACGCGAACAACCCGGTGGATTATGATCTGACGGAGACGTTCAAGTTCGCGGAACTGTGTGCGCAACTCGGGGTGAAAATTCTGAACCTGAGCGCGGGTTCACCCTACTACAATCCCCACATCCAGCGCCCCGCCGCATATCCACCGAGTGACGGGTATCAACCGGCGCACGACCCGCTGATTGATGTGGCCCGGCAACTCCACGTCGTGCGACAGATCAAAGAGCATTTGCGGCACACACAGGATTCAAGACCCAAGACTCGAGACCCGATCTTGATCGGCACAGCCTACAGCTACCTCCAAGAATACCTGCCGCATGTGGCGCAACACCTTGTGCGCAAAGGTTGGACCGATATGGTGGGCTTAGGACGCATGGTGTTGAGCTATCCGAACATGTTGGCGGAAGCGGTAGAGAGAGGTTCGTTGACGAACAAGTTGATCTGTCGCACGTTCAGCGATTGCACCACTGCCCCCCGTAACGGGATGATTTCCGGGTGTTACCCGCTCGACAAATATTACTCAGCCAAGCCGGAATTCCAGCAGTTGAAGGAAGTGAAAAAGAAAGTCGGGGCTTGAGGTCAGAACAATTATTGCCTTAACGCTATTAGTAGATAGTGGCTGCGGACGCCGAACAGCTTACTCCACCATGCTGATTTAGGTTAGAATCGTTGTGCTGCCGCCATGGGGAAATTCGTGAGGAATTGATGCCGCGCCCAGAATCCAAAACCAACATCTGTCAGCCAGCACAGCACAAACCACGACGTGATAGCGGAGGTCGCATCATTAAATTGCTGTAGTAATCCGGGTGGAAGAAATGGGAACGCTGTAACTAAAAGTATAAGCACGATCCACGCTACAACTAAAATGGGAACGAAAGTCCCACCGAACACTTTTTGGTGACTCTTCACTGACACGCCTTGCCAAATGCCAGTCCAGAACAATGCTGCTAAGTCCGCAAAGAAAACAACCCCTGCGATCAATCCAGTCGAAACACAATAGGTGCGGTCGTTCACTGTTGTTTCATAATGACAGACCCCAGCGATGAGCAACACGAAACTCAACGCTACAAATACTGCGATAGGCAGTTGAAATTGCCGTTGAAGCGCGAGCCGTTGACCGCGCACAATTTCGTTCACCGTCAACGGAGTAGAGATAAGCAAATCCAGAGCGCCGATTTCGCAACAATCCTGCACTTGAATATCACGCCTAAGATGATGACCGTCGCCGCATACATGCCATGATGCAACCAGTCTGCACCGATCTTCCAAATTCCTCACCCCCACGCGATGAGATGCACGATGACTAGTTAAATGATTTAATCTGCAATCTTGCGCGACACCACAATCTATTCTCGTTCAGCGATGGGCAGTATCTTCACGCGCATTCAGAGGATTGGAAGTCACCACGATCGACGTCACTCGTTATGCGGAATCTTGATCGTGCTACCGCCGACAAATTCGCGCACCACGGCGTCGCCGGGGATGATGCCGTGATTCGCTACGTCTGCCTTCGACAATCCCTCCACGGAATCCAGCAACGCCTTCACGCGATGGTAACGGGTCTTCGCATCGAGGAATCCGGCGTAACTCCGGAAATCATCTTCCTGCGGCAGCAGACTGTCCTTGCCAGAGAAAAACGGCTTGAGCGCAGGCAGATCAAACGGGAAGCCGCCGTTGACGATGTGATCAGCCAGACCTTGCAGAGGGATGATGCTGAACAACTCGCCAGCCCGAACGTAATGCCAATGCAGGATGGTTTTTAGGGGGCTGTGATTGCGATGCAACGCGTCTCGCAACATCCGGCGGATCAGCCGCACATCGGTGAACTTGGTGAGCCGCTTCGATTCGCCATCTCCTTCGAGTAGCACGTTCTGGGCCTCGATGTAGAGACGGAACTGAGCGCTCGCATCAATCCCCTCCGTCATGGGCGGATAAAGTCCATGCAGACAGTCGAGCAACAAAATCTGATCCGACTCCAACTTGACGGGTTTCGAACCCGCCCGACGACCTTCCTTGAAACTATAAATCGGCTTCTCGACCGTGTGCCCGTCGAGCAATTGCTGGAGATGCTGGTTCAATAACTGAATGTCCAAGGCCTCTGGCGTCTCGTAGTTGCGATCATTGATCCAATCCGTCGGATGCTCCACGAGCGACCAGAAATAATCGTCCAGATTCAGCATCAAGAAGCGCAGCCCGTGTTTCTCCAAACGTTGCGTGAGCTTCACCGTGGTCGTCGTCTTCCCAGAAGAGCTTGGCCCGCTGACCCACAACAACCGCAACTTGTCGCCTTTGTTGATACGCTCCATCACCTTGTCCGCCGCTTCATCAAGCGACTTCTCATAAAGATCGAGCGAGTCATGCACCACCTGCTTGATCTTGCCCGAACGCACGGCCTCATTGACACCTTCTACCGTGTGGACGTGATGCTTCTTTGACCAATCCAGCGAGAGCTTCATCCGCTCCTGCGAGAATCCATTCCCTACAAACGTCTCCGTGGTGACCGCGCCTTCCCGCATCCAATGCCGCCCCCAGCGATAACACTCGTAAGAGTCCGCCGTGTTCTGAAAACCGTAACTCCGCAACACATGGAGGACCTCGTCTTGAATCTTCTCGATGGTCGGTGGGAAGTTGGCGATGAGATGATGCGGATCACCGTTCAATGAGACCACAACCGCATCGCTTAGAAACGTGGCAAGATCTTCACCACCACCGAACGCTGTGAACAACCGGTCGTTAATACCGGGGAGGAAATCCTGTTGAAAGCCACCGATGGAACTCGCTGCGCGAAGAATTGCTTTGCCGATGCGCTCTTCATCAAATCTGACTAATGCGCGATTACGTTTCTGAACTTTGACGATGCGATTCTGGACGGCCATACCCGGATGATTGCAATAACATTGGCGAGAGACAATCTGCATTGTGAGCAGCGCAGACAGCAAAACCAGAGTACCACAGTGCGACGATAACCAATGCGCACCCGCAATGTCTTGGAATTAAACCTACGCACGGTCACTAGCCCGTGAAGACTGGCGAAATCTCCTCTTCTTGTCCTGAACACGACGCTTACTGTCGGGCACTAACAACCACTCCCTCTCCGCCTCGAACGGGAAGAGACACACCTCCCCGTTCAAAAGAGGAGTCCTGTCTGCGAACTCAGACAGCCAATATGGTTTTACCTTTTGTTGACCTTCGCTTTACCCAAACTCGATGTCTGAGGCTGACTCGAAAAGGTGGTGCGCCTCAAAGCACGCGATGTCCGCCGCGATCTTGAAACCCATTGAGGACAATTCCTGATACAACCGAAAATCGCGCGCCCTGCCCGTCCACTTGAAGAGCGTCGTCGTGCCTTCACGGATCAAAGCGCGAGCCTCATCCCAAGTCGGTCCGGCGTCGCGCTCGCTTTGTTGAACGAGTTTCTTGGCGCGAGCAGTGTTTCGATGCGGCTACGCATTTTCGGATCGAAGTACTCCGTCATCAACAACGACGTGAAGACGCGGTGCTCTGGATTGAGTCGTGAACGAAACGCTGTGGAAAAGACGGGTTGGCTCTTGCCTCCAAGATTCGTCATGTCGTAAAAATTATGCGGCTCTAGCCCGAAGGCGGCGAAGAACGCTGCGACCCAACGATATTCCTCTGGCTTGCCGATGCGGATTGCGCCGTGCGCTCACCGCTGGCTTTGTCGAGTTCAGTTTCGGAAAGTTGAAAGCCTGTGTAGTTGCGGGCCAGCAAAGCGCAGACAGATTGATTACAGGCCTTCTTGAACAGCAGGGATTTGTCATACAGCAGCACTTCCTGGCCGAAAATTCTGGAAAATTCCGCAAACAGGAGATTCTGCATCTCAGTCTTGTTTGCAAACTCGCTGCTCATAAAAATTCAA
>WBXK01000080.1 GCA_008933055.1 Verrucomicrobiota bacterium
CATATCTCTTCAATTCTGGAGACATCAAAGCATGGAGATCGTTTACCTGAATCTCGTATTTCTTCATGACTCCCAGAGCGGCATCCAGATATAATCTCTCGGTGGTAGGTGTAATTTTAGTGTCGCTATTGAAACGTTTGAGCATGGAAACCTCCGAGCTAGGACAAACCGGGGTTGTCGTACCCCAGATAAGTTTCGCACCAGTCTTTTTTAAACGAATAACCAATTGTTCAAGCCTCTTCTCATACATCGATGGTGACCGATCCTCTTTCATGTATTCCCATCCATAAATGTCCCATAAACCCCAGTTGAAATGAATGACATCCCACTTGTTTGTGCCCAACCAATTCTCAATGTTGGCGATCCCCCGAATGGTGGGGCCTGCGTTACCGCCGTTATGCTTCACAATGGCTTTGCTTTTTAGGATCTGGGTTACATAAGGGGTATAGCCTATGGAAATTGAGTCCCCTATGATCAGCACGTTGGGCAGGTCGACATTCTCTTGCTTTTCGTAAGCATTGGCTGTGGTTGCTAAGATGAAAGTCAACAACATCGCTGGAATCAGTAGGATTTTCATTTCTTTCTATCTAGACGTGGTTTTCGATTTGATTTTTGCTCACGAGCGGCGTGAGTAATCCATCTAATTTTCTGGCTGCCCCCCGAACTTGCAAGTCATTTTTCCAGTCCGTCCTTGGTTCGGCTCGGGAGGTGTTCCGAAACCTTTTTTGGCTTCAATGCAATTTTTCTTCTGGCGGTAAATACAACGCGTCCGTTCGTGGCGTGGGAATAGCGCAAGTCCAGCTTGCCAGCGTAGGATTTAGCCTGACCGACTCCCTACGTGAGTTTCTCGCCCCATGCCTTCGCCTCCACCACGGCGAGCTTCGTCTTGCTATAGACCAACACGTAATCGGCGATGTCCCGTTTGCCCCGCCCTTCGATGCACCCATCCGTGATCCGATGCCGCGCAGAATCCTGCTGCCCTCAACACTCCCCCCAGCCCGCCGCTTTCAAAACGGAATCAATTTGCTCGGATCTGTTTTCGGCTTCGTTCATAGTTTGTCAGGCAAAACTTTAATCCACTCAATCTCAAGTCGGAACGGCCCGGCCTGTTTGTCTGAAATGAGAAAGCCGATTGCGGTGACTTTCGCAGGATTCAGCGACGGCACGTCGGCCAACACCCGGCCTCGGAAGGTCGGCACTAAATCGCTGAACGCCAGCCGATGCTCTTCCCATTCGGCTTCCTTGGTCATGAAACTGCATTGGTAAAGCGGCGTGTCGAAGCCGGTGCCGGTCCGGACACTGAATTTGTAGCGCCGGCCATCCCCCCGCAACCGTACGACGAAAGCGTTGCAACCCGTAAGCGCCTCGCGCAGGGGCGCTGAGCGCACGGAGGCGAATCCGCCATTGTTCTCCAGCCTTACCGTGCCGCTGAAAACAGCACAACCATTGGTCTGCAACTGAAACTGACCGGTGGACACTCCTCCCATCACGCCGTCGTTTACCACTTCCCAATCGGACAAATGGGTTGAGACCTGAAAGTCGAACAGAGTCTTGTAGGTTGCAGTGTCAGCGTTCATGGAGCTGGCCATGGATGCCAGCGCGAGCAAGTTTATCAGTTGGATGAAGCGGGTTAAAGTCGAAGTCATGCTCATTTCAAATATTCAAGGGTTCAGCCTCCACAAAGTGCCGTTCAGCATTGCTGCGAAACTGACCCACGCCAGATACGGCACGAGCAGCCACGCGGCGACGCGGCTAACGGGCCTAAATGCCACCAACGACGCAGCGATGGCCAACCACAGCAAGAAGATTTCAGCGAACGCTACGCCGGGCCGGTGCAGCCCAAAAAACAGCGGCGTCCACGCGGCGTTCAAAACGAGCTGCGCGAGGAACAAGCCCAGAGGCCGGCGTTGTGCGGCAACGCCCCCGCGTTGCCAGACCAACCAAGCCGCCACCGCCATCATGGTGTAGAGCGCCGACCAGACCGGGCCGAAAATCCATGCGGGCGGATTCCACGGGGGCTTGTTGAGACCGGCATACCACGCCCCCGGCATGAACAGCGCTCCGAGGGAGGCCGCCGCAAAACACAGCAGCAGCCAGCCGATAAGACCGAGAACGGTTTTGCTTCGGCTCATGGGTTGAATGCTCATGGCGGGCGGCTTCTAAAGCGCTCCGGGGAGGGCTTGGTGCAGCAGCGACTTCTTCAAGGCTTCAAGCGCGGCGTGCGTCCGCTCGTGGAGGCGGGCGAGGCGTTGGAGGCAATCTGAGACCGGTTGACAATGATTCCACATCAGCGTGCGATTGCTTTGTAGATGCTCTTTCCACCCTTGATGGTTTCGATCACTTTGATGTCCTTGATTGTCATCGGGTCTACCGTCAGCGGATTCTTTTCAAGAATCACTAGATCAGCCATTTTCCCCGCCTCAAGGGTTCCCTTGGAACGCTCCTCGAAATGCTGGAAGGCAGCGTAGTCAGTGACCGACTTGAGGGCGACATAGGGTGACACTCGCTCATCGGGCCCCACCACTACCGCGCTGCGACTGATCCGGTTCACGGCCGTCCAGACGAGGTCTAGGATGCTCGGCGGCACGATGGGACTATCCGCGCCGTCTGTGAATTTCATGCCCAGCGAGTGCGCATAGTTCATGGGACTCATCCCAAAGGCCCGCTCGCGCCCCACTGTTTCGTTGATGTGCCAATCCCCCCAATAAAATGTATGCGAAGTGAAGAAGTTGGGGATGATGCCCAACTCCTTCATCGTCTCGACCTGATCATGCCGGATGAACTGTGAGTGGATCATCACCGGCCGCAAATCTTTCTTCCCGTATTTGATGACCGCTTTGCGAACAGCGGCCATCATCATATCCGCCGCGGCGTCGCCGTTGCAGTGCATGACGATCTGGATATTGTCTCTGTAGGCGGCCTCGAACCAATTATCCAGGTCTTCCTGCGGTAAAGTCGGGTAGCCCCTATAATCGTTGGGCTGGCCGTGGGGCGGGTTGAGATAGGGCTTGGTTAAATATGCCGTTTTGCCCACGGGAGCGCCGTCGCCAGTGATCTTGATACCGGCAAACTTGATACCATTGACATACACACCAACCTTCTCGCGGGTGCTTTGGTCGATGTCTGCGCCGCAGTGGACCTTTGGCAGACCGTTGGTATCGAACTGGGCACAACCATCAAAATTCGGCGGCGTGTAATCGATGTTCAACGTTTTCTTCCCCGAGAGGACATCGTTGAATATCGCCCACATCGGATACGAAACGATGTCAATCAGCGGACGGCCCACCTGCTTCCGTTTCTGAAGCAGGATGTCGATATTCTGGGGGCTGGAAATGGCATCCTCAGCCGTGGTGATGCCAAAGCTGGCATACCAGCGCATGAAATCGTCCAGCGACTTGACGCGCGCTTCCGTCGAGGGCACCGCAAGCAAGGGCACGAAGATCTGGCCGGCCTGCTCCTCAAATACTCCGTTAGGCTCGCCAGTCTGAGCATCTTTCTGGATATGACCACCCAAGGGATCGGGCGTGGACTTGGTTATCTTGGCCAGTTCCAGCGCCTTGCTGTTCACCGCCACAAGGTGGCCAGAGATGTGCGTGACAAGAATCGGAATCTCCTGGCTGATGCGGTCAAGGTCGGCGCGCGTGGGGTGACGCCGCTCTGCCAAAAGACTGTCGTCGTAACCCATGCCAAACGCCACTTTGCCGGGCGCTGGCCGGTTCGCGGCAACGTAACTCTTCATCTTCGCCACGAGCTGCTCAATAGAACTGACATCACTGACCGGGGGCGGGCTGAGGTCGGGCGAGTTTCCCCGCAGGGTGTAATCGACAATATGTCCGTGGGCGTCAATAAAACCGGGGAGCAGCGTCTTTCCACCTAGGTCGATCACCTGGGTCGCTGGGCCTTGAGACCGCTGCGCTTCCGACATTCTTCCCACCAGGAGGATCCGCCCGTTCTTCACAGCGAGCGCCTCTGCATACTGAGGCTCGTTGCCGACCATGGTGAGGATATTGCCCCCGGAATAGATGGCATCAGCGGAAACAGGCGTCTTAGTGCCCTTTTGCGCATAAACTGAATTCGTCAAGGAGCAAACTGCGATTGGAAAAAGGAAAAAAAGTTTTGGGATCATTTTAGTTTAGATTCTTACCCAGCGCGGTCGTGTCTTCAAGCTTCTGATGGCCAGGGGGGCGGATACGCCGTGACCACCCCAATATCCAGCCAGATATCCGGCCACTTGTCCAGGATCGGGCTGAGTCACCAACCAAAGCTGGATATCTATTTGATGGTTTCAAGCATAAGATTTCAAAGTGCTCCGTTGAAGGCTTGGGGCAACGGCGAATTTGTCCAACACCTCCAGCCCGCTGCCTACGGGGGGATCTATGTGCTCGGATCTCGGCTTCGTTCATGGCCTCACTTGGCGATGGTCAGTGTTCAGACGCGCTTTGCCGGCGGCATGCAGAAGATTCATAACGCCAGTATTGATTCGTTGAGCTTTAAACTTAGATATCATTTGAAATTGCAGGAATCCGTTCGGTTGCAAATTAGTCCCCTTGCTTATGCACTTTTCATTGGTCTAACTGGTTTCCGGGTCAACGAGGTTGGTCTGCTCCCAGCGAGGGCTGGCGTGGATATCAATCGTCTTCAACACCCCCGGCCCGATATTTATAAATTTGTGCGGCACATTTGCTGGTCCGAAGACGACGTCGCCTTCCTTTGCCTCAAATTTACGGTCACCAACGGTGAACTGCGCCCGGCCAGCCTGCAAAATGAAAATCTCGTCGTAGGTATGCACGTGCCACTTGGGGCCTTTGCCCACCTCCTCGGTGGAATAGAACAGCACGGTGATCCCCGTCCCGAAATGCTCGCCGTCCACGACGCCGTTCCACAGGTGGGCGGGGGCTGGCCAATACACGCGGCTGTCGCTGGACCAATCGGCGGGGGATACAAGGAAGTTTTCCATAGGTTTATTTCTGTTGAGAGTAGGCTTTGCCAATGGCGCGATCAATAAGTTGGTTCGAAGGCAAACGGGACGTGCGCTCCGAGTGTGAGCCGGGGATACGGCGTCAAGGGCGGCTTCGGTGGCTTTGGCTGTCCGAGGGCGTCTAGGTATTTAAGAAAGAGCAGACAGGAAGTCCGTTCGGTATAGTGGAGTTGGCTGGTGCGGCGGGCATCGTTCCAGAGTAGGTTCGCGATGTTTTTGAAAGCTTGCTCGAACATTTTTTCGGGCGAGTTTGCGCGGTAAATAAAGGAGCGTCAACCAGCGTTGTATCCAACTCGCTTTCGAGCCGCAATTTTTGTCCAACAATCAGGAACCTTTGTGGAGTTCTCATCGGTGGAAAGGCGGAGTGTGGGTAGCCATGAGTGTCCTGCTTCTTTTCTGGTTTTTGCCGTGGCTCTGTCTGCAAGGAACGGCTCACGCCGCGTTCTCGAACGCAGATTGTCTTGATTGGCACACCGACCCCAGCAATACGCGCAGCGTTAAAGGTCATGCTGCACCGCCGGCGTTGTTTGACACGAATCATTTCTCTGCTTCCGTCCACTCCGCCCTGCTCTGCGCGGATTGCCAAGAGGGAATCAAAGAGCTCGTCCAGGACGCACCGTTACCGCCGGTAAGTTACGGCAGTTGCCAAGAACAGGCGGAATCCGATTATGCAGCAAGCGTGCATAGCATCGCAGCGGCGGCAAAGGTGCGTGAGTCGCCGCGCTGCGTGAATTGTCATTCAAAGTATCATACGACGAGTTTCAATGGTGCAGCTTCGCTAAGCATTTCCGCGGAGCTATTCAGCAAATGCAACGCATCAGAGCAAATCAACACCAAGTTCAATTTGCCCCCGGATCAGGTAAAGATATTCTTAGAGAGTTATCACGGGCTGGCGGGTTCATAAGGGTCAACGTTGGCGGCCAATTATGCGAGCTGTCACAGACATCACAAAATTCTGCCATCAAAGGATTTCAACTCGACGATTGATGGTGTGGGTTCAAGATGGAGGTCACGCAATGGCTGCCTCGTTGGGCCTTGGACGTAGCGCTAACGATCCATCACTAGCAAGCCATCCTTGCGAGTCTCGTCATTATCGTGTGGCATTGTTACCATGTAATTTTTGATCTGGATGTATACCCCGAGAACCTCGCGCGCTGGGATGGAAACGTTTCACAGCGCATTGGAAAAAAGTGGAGCACCCGCTCGGCCGGAAACCAACAATCCACCCGCGACGAGAATCAACCTTATTGACGAATTTCCGCACAATGATCCACGGCAGACTTCCATTTCCGCGTTGCCCTCATTTTCTTCGCGCTTTACGATGCTCATCGACATGGCTCAATCCCAATCATCTACTCCCGCAACGCGCGCCGACGGTCGGCAGCCGCATCAAATCCGCCCCGTGCAATTTCAAAACCATATCGCACCATACGCCACAGGCTCGACCCTCATTGAGTGGGGCAACACGCGCGTTATCTGCGGCGTGACGATTGAGGAGACGGTTCCGCGTTGGATGAAAGATCAAAACGTCACCGGCGGCTGGATCACGGCGGAGTATTCAATGCTCCCCTACTCTACCTTGCAACGAAAACCACGCGATATCTCCAAAGGAAAACTTGACGGACGCTCTTCGGAAATTCAACGCCTCATTGGACGCGCGATGAGAGCGACTCTCGATCTGGAAAAGCTCGGCCAACGCACCATCTGTGTGGACTGCGATGTGTTGCAGGCGGACGGCGGCACGCGCACCGCCGCCATCACGGGCGCATACGTGGCTCTTGTCATCGCAATCCGCCGTCTGATCGCAAACGGCAAGCTCAAGGAGAATCCCATCCTTCACGCTGTCGCTGCCGTAAGCGTGGGCATCGTGAATGGCAAAGCCCTGTGCGATCTGTGTTACACAGAAGACGTGGGCGCGGCGGTCGATTTCAACATGGTGATGAATTCGGCGGGAGAGTTCATCGAGCTTCAAGGCACGGGCGAGGAAGCGACTTTTAGCGAAGCGCACCTGGCGGAGTTGATCGCGTTGGGTAAAACCGGCGTGCGGCAACTACTAGAAGCGCAGGAAGCCGCACTCGCAACGGCGTAAAACCATTCACTTAGGCGACGACGTAAAAATTCTTTGGCTGTATCCAATGAAGCCTCATCACCTCGTCTCCTAGAATAAACAAGAATGAATACCACCCTCCACCTGATCCGTCATGCGGAAGTCGAAGCGCGCTATCAAGGCGTGTTCGGCGGGGTCATTGACATGAATCTGTCACCACGTGGACATGACCAATCCGCCGCCTTAGCCAAGTATCTTGAGACAGTTTGCCTAGAAGCCATCTTCGCCAGCCCGATGAAGCGCGTGCAGCAAACTCTTTCCCCCACGCTGAAACAGGCGCGTCCCGCGCCCATCATACTGCCGAAACTTTACGAAGTGGATTTTGGGGATTGGACGGGACTGACGTTTGAGGAAGTGAAACAGAGATTCGGTCGAAGCGCATACGAGTGGTTGCAACTCTTGGATGAAGGAACGATTCCCAACGCGGAAACAGTCACGGCCTATCGCGCGCGAATAGATTCCTGCCTGAAAGAAATCTTGGCGCACAGCGAAGGCAAGACTGTGGCGGTATTCTGTCATGGTGGAGTGATCCGCATGTTGCTGGCATTGCTGCTCGACCTGCCGTTCGCAGAGATGGATCGGTTCGAGGTCGAATACACGAGCATCACCACCGTCGTGTTGAAGCCGGAGCGGGCGAGGATACAATTGTCCAACTTTACACCGTGGCGGGATTTGAAATCATGAAAGGCGAAATCATATGGAAAACATCAGTCGCCACGACGACCGAAGCCGAGGACGCGGTATCAGAACTTCTGGCAACTCACGTCGCTCCAAGTCCGTCTGCTTACACAGATGCTGAGACGGGCGTGACGTCTGTCTCCACTTATTCCAACAAGCCACCGAAGAATCTCGCCGCTCTCAAGACCACATTGCGGCGAGGGTTGACGAAGATTAAATCGTGCGGACTCAACATCGGCACCGCGCGCATCAGCATTGTCAAGCTGCCCCGCGAAAACTGGGCAGATTCATGGAAGCGACATTTCCCAGCGTTGGAAATCGGCGATGCATTGCTCGTGAAGCCGAGTTGGATCAAACGCAAACTGCGTCCAGGCCAAAAGCTTGTGGTGCTTGATCCCGGACTCAGCTTTGGCACGGGACAGCATCCGACCACGGGATTTTGTTTGCAAGAACTAGCAAAGCCGCACGTTGGAAAAAAATCTTTCCTCGATATGGGCACGGGTTCAGGGATTCTCGCCATTGCTGCCGCGAAACTGGGTTACGCACCGGTTCACGCGTTTGATTTCGACCCCCAATGCGTCAAGGTTTCGCAGGCCAACGCCAAGACGAATCGGGTTGAAAACAAGATCCGCATTACGCAAGCAGACCTCACTAAGCTCCCAAAGAGAGCCGCCACTCAGTGTGATTTCGTGTGCGCCAACCTGCTGTCAAACCTGTTAATCGCGGAGCGTGACCGAATTCTCGCGCGAGTGAAACCGGACGGGACATTGGTCGTGGCTGGAATCCTAAGTCGCGAGTTTCACGAAGTGCAGAAAGCCTATGAATCGGCGGGCTGGCGATTGGTGGCGAGCAAGATCGAGAACGAGTGGCGGTCCGGCGCATTTGTCCGCGCGTGACGTCGGATCGCATTGTCGCCTGAAAATGTTCAGGTTGCGCGCAGTGACTTCTGAGTGAAGCTCGCTTCAGCAAAAGCCGATCACGTCCGATACTAATCCAAGGCCGGACGCGATGAACTCGACAAAAGTCATACAACCCAATTGCCGCGTGCAATTCGCCGCTGAAGATGTGGCGTTCGTCCTGTCCGTGCTCGGCGCAAGGCTCGGCGACTCCGAATGTCTCATCCGCCTCCTGACCGATGAAGATTCCCGCGATCAAATCTTGGACGACCCCGCATTGCTCCATGCGCTGCTGGAACGAGGCGGTTGCTTGAGTGTGTCTTCCCACTTCTATTTCTATGTATTGGTGAGAAGCGTGTTCCTCCGCGCAGACATTCAGGATTGCTCAGTGGCGGATTACGTGGCGGAAGTGCTTTCCGAATTTGCAAGCGCTGAGCAGACCCGCTGTGTTGTGCCCGGACAACAAAACCCGTTGGACTATTTCTTTGAAATGCTCGCCGCGCTCCAGACGGCGGATGAACGCACGGCATTTCATCTGCGTCTCCACATCGGCAATCACTCGCTGTTCTTGTCGGGTGTGTTTCCAGAACGAATCCGTTCGCGCGCAGAAAGGAAGGGCTTTCCGGGATTAAGCTACTATGAATCACTCGGAAGATCACAGTTCCGCGCAGCGGGAAATCATCGCCTAGCGCCCCGATACGAACTGTCCGCCATCCTTCACACGCTCTCCGAGCGTTTTGAGACCACACGCCGCTGCTTGAATGACATCTCCGACAGATTGTTTTCGATTGGTGAGGCAGACTTCGCCGCTGCGAGAATCCTACGGCACTCCGCGATTTGATTCCGAGCTACTTTTTTCTTTCACGCCGGGAACATCAATCTTGTCACTCGAGCATTTTGGCTCAATCCCTATGCCGCCACTGATCAAAATCGCCGCCATGTCGCGCTGAGAGTTGATGAGTTGAAACCCCTTCGTTTCTCCCAAAACACAAACCGTCGTGGCGAAGACGTCCGTGAGAGCGGCCCGCCGCGCTAAGACGGAAACCTGAAGCTGGTTCGTCAATCCGATGCCGGTATGCGGATCAACGATGTGGGAGTAACGTTGTCCACCGATGACGACGAATTGTTCTGCATCGCCTGAAGTGGAAACAGCCGCGTTGCTCAGAAGAAAGGTTTTTGAAAGCGCATTGCTCGAATACGGTGTGCCGATAGAAACTCGCCAACCTTTTGTGCCGGGCGGCGGATCGCCTGCGGCAATGTCTCCACTAGCGGCAACCAGCGCGCGAGTGATTCCGATTTTCCGGAGAACATCCAACGCCTTGTCAGCGGCAAAACCCTTGGCGATGCCACCGAGGTCGAGTTGGATATTGGTTGCGAGCAGAGTGACAGTTCGCGACTTTGGATTTAAGAGAATCTTCTGCCAGCCAACAGAATGTTGCGCGATCTGAAGTTGTTCTAGCGTGGGGAGAGCCTGTTGCCGTCGCGCCCGTCGCCATTGCCGGATCACCGGGCCGATTGTGGGATCAAACGCTCCATCAGACGCGCGCGCGACCCTTAGGGATTCCTCCAACACGGTAAACAAATCCTCGCTCACTCGCACTGGCGTGTTGATCGGTTGCCGACACAAACGCATCAACTCACTCTCAGGATCGTAATCTGTCATCATGCGATCCAGCGCGGCAACTTTGGCGAATGCGGCATCGCTCGCAAGAAGTGCCAACGTTTTGTCCGTGGCGTACAACGTGATCTTGAACAACGTGCCCATGTGAGGTTGCTCGAATTCAAACCTCACCAAACGGACGGCGGGATGCTTCGCGCTGATACAGCCACCACCGGCAATCAGAGCGCCGGCGATCAAACCAATCGCCAACAAGAAACGAATGCTACCTTTGAACATAACTCATTCATCTTCAATTTGTCCGCGGTTGTGTTCAATGAAAATAGCAACTAGGAAAACGAGTGACATCCTTGCTGTCAGTTGGTTCGGCTTGCTATCTTTGTGGGCATGATATTACGAACCCTCGCGCGTTTTGTACTCCTATCATTTTGTTGCACTCTGGCTGCACAGTCCCGCGCCTCTCAGCAAACCGCTTTCGAACTCGATTGCGAGAAGATCAGCAAATCGCCCAGCAAAGACGCTATTCGCTTGCATCAACTGTTCAAGCTCGATTGGGATAATTCACTCCAAGAAAGCCCGGAGTTGGCCACCGAGGTCGGCTTTCCCGGCTTGAATGATCGTTGGTCAGACAATTCGCTCGAAACCATCGAACGCCGCAAACGCGAACTCGACGCTCCGCTCAAAGTTATTGCCTCCATAAAACGCGACGAACTTTCCGCCGCAGATCAGTTGAACTATGATCTCTACAAACGGAATTATGAACAAGCCGTCGAAGGCAGGCGTTTCCCCGGCGAGTATCTTCAGATCACTCAACTCAACGGCATCCAGCAGGATATTGCGCGCATGGTGGATGTCTCACCGCATTCGACAGTTAAGGATTACGAGGACATCATCTCGCGTCTCAATGGCGTACCAACCGTCGTGGAGCAGACTCTCGTGTTGCTGCGCAAAGGTCTTGCTGCCGGAATCACTCCGCCACGTATCACTCTCCGTGACGTGCCCCAACAGGTGAAGAACCAACTCGAGCCCGACCTGACGAAGAGCGCGTTCCTTCGCTCGTTCCAAAAATTCCCGGCCGAATTTTCCGAAACCAACAAGACACGCCTCCGCTTCGCTGCTGAACTCGCGCTGCAGAAAAAAGTTTTCCCCGCCTTCATCAAGCTTTATGAATTCCTCGCCAACGAATACGTACCCGGCGCCCGCGAAACGATCGCCTGCGGCGATCTCCCTGACGGCAAGGCGTGGTACGATTTCAATGCGCGCGCTGTTACCACCACGAAGCTTTCTCCGCAGGAAATCCACATCATCGGCCTCTCGGAAGTCGCACGCATCCGCGCCGAGATGAACAAGGTCGTCGCGGGCTGCGGTTTAAAAGGCAGCTTCGATGAGTTTCTAACTTTCCTCCGAAGCGACCCGCAATTCTCTTACACCAACGCCGCCGATCTCTTGCGCGGCTACCGCGATATCTGCAAACGTGCCGACCCCGAACTCGCACGACTCTTCGGCAAACTTCCGCGTCTGCCCTACGGCGTGAAAGCCATCCCCAGTTACGCCGAAAAGTCGCAGACTACCGCTTATTATCAACCCGGTTCACCCGACGCTGGCCGCCCGGGATATTTTTATGCGAACACCTACGACATCCAGACCAGGCTCACCTGGGAGATGGAGGCACTCACATTGCATGAATCCGTCCCCGGCCATCACCTCCAGATTGCGCTCGCGCAAGAACTGGAGAACATCCCGAACTTCCGCAAGCATGGCAGCTACACAGCGTTCGTTGAAGGCTGGGGGCTTTACTCTGAAAGCCTCGGCACGGAGATGGGTTTCTACACCGACCCTTACTCAAACTTCGGTCGCCTCAGCTGCGAGATATGGCGGGCGATTCGGCTCGTGGTAGACACGGGAATCCACTCGATGGGTTGGACTCGACAACAAGCCATCAACTACTTCCTCGCCAACGCCAGCAAGAACCAACACGACATCACCGTGGAGGTGGATCGCTACATCGTCTGGCCTGGTCAAGCTCTCGCCTACAAGATCGGCGAACTGAAAACCAAAGAACTCCGCGCTTATGCCACCAAGGAACTTGGCGACAAGTTCGACGTACGCCAATTCCACGACCAAGTCCTCGGCAACGCCGCTGTTCCGTTGGATGTTTTGGAAGTGAGGATAAAACAGTGGATTGCCAGTAGACGCTGAAAGTCCTCAACGCTATGGAAGACCGAACCCCATCCGGGGCGTTCAAATCTCCACCTGCAAACCGAGTTCGACGACGCGGTTGGGGGGGAGTCGGAAGTAGGCATTCGCCGGTTGTGCGTTGCGCGAAAGCAATGCAAAAAGGCGTTTGCGCCAACGCGCGAGACCACGTCGTTGGCTGGCG
>WBXK01000081.1 GCA_008933055.1 Verrucomicrobiota bacterium
ACGATCCTTGGAAATCGCAACCACCTTCGTATTGACCTTCACTTCGTGCTTCTTGGACTTGTCTGTTTTGGGCTGCAAAGAATCACGATTATCGCGTGTCTTTGTATTATCTTCCACCTTCTCGGATTTTTCCACCTTGTCGGGAACTCGCGGATTTTCACGAACTTGCGCGCGCACTTGCGGCTGTTCAGGCGGCGGAGTTTGTTCCTCAACTTGCGGCTTTGGAGTTGTTGGCGTTGCCACTTGCCGCGCAGGCGGTGTTGGATTCGATGGCTGAGGCGTTCCGCCCCCGGCGCGTGCGCTGTCCGTCGCCATCAACGTAACAAACGTCAGCACCTCCGACTCATCCATCGTGTCATCCTTCGAGAAGAACCCCGGCCCGACGATCAATACCACGAACAGCAAAACATGCATGCTCGCTGCGCCGATGAAACATTTTTTCTGGAGGCGGCTCATCGGCTCGTGCTGGGTTCGGTGCGAAGCGAGAAGCGCGTGAGTCCGTTGCGTTGGCAGCGATCTATCACGGCGAGTAGATCTTTGTTCTTCCCATCCTTGTCTGCGCGGATGTTGACCACCGTCTTGGGATTCGCGCGATTCGCGGCGACGAGCGCGGCTTCAAGATCGTTCAACGACATGCGCTTTCGATCCAGCATGTAGCTGCCGCTGGGATCGATCTCCACCGTGCGGATGTCGGATTTGCTGATCGTGGTGTCCGGCCTGCCGCCAGCAGGCAATTTGAGATTGATGCCCTGTTCTAAAAGCGGCGTTGTGATGACGAAGATGATGAGTAGCACGAACGCAAGGTCGAGCAGCGGAGTGACATTGATTTCACTCAGCGTGACCAGATGACTGCGTTGTGAGAAGCGCTTCATTCGTCCTTCAGATATTCCGTCTCCATCTTGGAAACCAATTCCTGCGCGTAGTTATCCAATTCCACCGTCAGCGTGCGCAGCGTATGCACGAGCGCGTTGTAGCCGAACATCGCCGGGATCGCGAGCAACAGTCCGGCTACCGTCGTGACCAGCGCGGCTGAAACACCCGGAGCCATGGCCGCCATCGTGGCGCTGCCTGTGCGGGCGATGCCGCTAAACGTATCCATGACGCCCCACACCGTTCCGAGCAATCCGAGGAACGGCCCGCCGCTCACCGCCGCCGCAAGCCAGATAAGGCCTGACTCCAGCTTCAACGATTCCTGCGCGACAGTATTTTCGATGAGCCGCTTCACATGCTCCATGCTCTTGAGAGAAATATGTTTCTTGCGCGCCTCACCCGCCGCCCCTTTCAATCGTGCATCGAGTTCCACGCTGCCTGTTTGATAGACGGCAAACAGCGGACAACCCTCCGCTTGGATTCGCCTGTCGTAGAGATCGAGCACCCCTTTCTGGTTTTTGAATTCCTCGGTGAAGAACTGATTGAGCTTCTTGGCGCGGCTCATCTGGATGATTTTAAAAATCATCTTATACCAAGCGACGATGGAGAATATCAGCAGAAGAAAGATGATGATCTTAGCCTCTGGCGTCGCGCGCTTGAGGATATAGACGAGTTCCGATTCGGAAGAAACGGACCCCACGACGGAAAAAAATAATGGTACATTCATGCGAAAATCCGTGTGCTTAAACTTGGTCGTGAGGAACAACGAGTCGCAAGCACCGATTGGTTACGAACACTTCGACGTATTTTGGGCAGGAGTGTTCAGAAAAAGCAAAAACTTTTTATTCACAATCCACGGCGCAAACACGCCTCCGCTATGTCGTGGGCGAAAATGCGCTTTGAACTTCGTCGCGTCGCCCGTATAACCCTCGCGTGTCAGCGCCGTTTCAATCGCCGATAGATGCCAGCACACGCTTCTGCGCCGTGCTGGGCCATCCCATCAAACACTCCGCATCTCCCGCCATGCAGAACGCTGGCATCGCCACGCTCGGCCTCAACTGGCGCTACCTCGCATTTGACGTTCGTCCCGACCAACTCCGCACCGCCATCGAGGGCGCACGCACCATGGGTTTTGTCGGATTAAATCTCACCGTGCCTCACAAACTTCTCGCGATGGAGATGGTGGATGCTCTGGATGCTTCCGCAAAACTCTGGGGCGCGGTTAACACCATTCGCTTCGAGGCTGACGCCAGTGGCAAAACTCTGGCACGCGGTTTCAACACTGATGCCGACGCCATTACTCGTTCGTTGAGCGAAGATTTGGGTTTGGAGCTGCGCGGCGCAAAAGTCTTGTTGCTCGGTGCGGGTGGCGCGGGACGCACGGCGGCGTTGAAGCTCGCTGCTGAAGGCGCGGGTGAATTGTTTCTTGTGAATCGCACGGAATCAAAAGCTGTATCCGTGGCCGATGAGATTCGTCGTCGTAATCCCAGCGTGAAGGTTGTCGTGGGTTATCCGAAATCGCCGATTGATCTCGTGCTGAACGCCACGTCTCTCGGCTTGAAGCCGGACGACGCGTTGCCGTTCGATGAACATCAGTTCTCGCTCAAACAAACGCGCACAGCTTACGACATGGTTTATCGCCCAGCAGAAACGCCATTTCTGCAAGCCGCCAAGGTCGCCGGTAGTCAAACCGCCAACGGTCTAGGCATGTTGCTCTATCAAGGCGCCAAGTCGTTAGAAATCTGGACCGGCAAAACCACGCCCCTCGCCGCGATGCGTGCCGCGCTGGAACAAAATGTCTATGGCGCGAAATAATCTGCGATGATTGCTCCCATCTTCGATCCTGAAAACTGGTCACGCGTGCACTTCCACTTCTGGTCTGTCGTGTTCTTTGTGCTAGGCAGCATGGTGGGAAGTTTCCTCAATGTTTGCATCTACCGGATGCCGCTGGGCTTGAGCGTTGTGTCGCCACCGTCACATTGTCCCCACTGCAAGTACTCAATCCCGTGGTTTCTCAACATGCCGTTGATCACCTGGATTGTGCTTCGCGGCAAATGCAAAAATTGCTCCGCGCCGATCTCAGCCCGCTACTTTCTCGTGGAACTGCTCACGGGTGTGATGTTCCTGTTCGCGTGGTGGACTCATGGACAAAACTCCCCGATGCTCGCGCTCATCTATTCACTCGTGCTCGCCGGAATGATCGCCGGCACGTTCATTGACTTCGACCACTACATCATCCCGGACGAGATCACTATCGGTGGTGTTGTCGCGGGTTTAAGCTGCTCTCTTTTCTATCCGATGCTGCACGCGCAAAACAGTATCGGCAGCAGCTTGTGGCAGGGATTGGTCGGCGCAGGCGTGGGCTTTGGAGTCGTATATGCCATCGTGCGGCTTGGCAAATTGATGTTCGGACGGCAGCGAGTTGAGTTGCCCCTCGACACAAAAATTATCTTTTCAGAATCCGCGGTTCACCTTCCAACCGGCGACATTCCTTATGGCGAACTTTTCTATCGCCAGTCCGATGAAATCGTCATCGAAGCCAAAACTCTTGAGCTAATAGATCGTTGTTATGTGAATGTGAAGGTGCGACTCTCGCCAAAACGTCTGCGAATCGGCGATGAAGAATTTGATCCCGAAACCGTTCATCAGATGGAAGCCGTCGGCGCAGAAATCACACTGCCGCGGGAGGCAATGGGTTTTGGCGACGTGAAATTCATGGCCGCCATCGGCGCATTTCTCGGCTGGCAGGCCACGATCTTCGCACTGTTCGCCAGTTCGTTCATCGGTGCGACGGTTGGCATCATCGGCATGTCGCTCAAGGGGCGTGAGAAGTTTGCACGCATTCCTTACGGCCCTTACATTGCGGCCGCCGCGGCTATCTGGATTTTTCTGCCGCAAGGTTTGCGGGACGAAGCCAAGCACATCATCAGCATGTTCAACTTTTTTAGCCCGCCGCTTCCAAACTGAATGGCGAATTGATTTTTACTCCTTCAACCCCATGAGCCAGACCTCTGATCAACGTTCTGCTGAATTTCTCAAGATTGCCGACCAATTCAAACTCGGCGCGCTGACCACGGAATCATCGCATCCCGTCACTGCTGAGCTCAGTGAAGTCGCGCGCAAAGACATCGCCGCGGGACTGAAGTTGCTCCTCGATGTGGATGATGATGTGGTGCGCAAGTATCATGAGTTCGCGGAGTCTGGTCGCGCGCGGAAGATCGCCGATGCAGTGCTGGCATCGCTCAATAGTGGCGGTAATATTTATTTCACCGGCTGCGGCTCGACGGGACGATTGAGCATCCAACTCGCATCCATCTGGCGAGATTTTTGGCAGCAGAGCAGTAAGCCTGAGGCCAAAAATTGGGAGAATCGCGCGTTTCCAGTGATGGCTGGCGGCGATTTCGCACTCATTAAAGCAGTCGAAGGCTTCGAGGATTTCACCACGTTCGGCAAGAAACAGATCGGCGATCTCGGCGTGAATAGCAGGGATGTGGTGTTCGCCATCACGGAAGGCGGCGAGACGTCGTTCGTCATCGGCACGGCGTGGAGGGGCGTAGATGTCGGTGCGAAGGTTTATTTCGTGTATAACAATCCTGACGACGTGCTGTGCGAACAGGTGCAGCGGAGTCGTGAGGTGATCCAAGACGCGCGAATAGAGAAAATCAACCTCACCACCGGTCCGATGGGCATCACCGGCTCGACTCGGATGCAGGCTACCAGCATTCAACTGGCAGTCATGACTACGCTTTTGGAGATGGTCGTGCGCGACTTGATCGGCGGTCTGGATTCAAACTCAGTGGCAAAGACGTTCCTCTCCAAGTTCACCGAGCTTCACGCCGCGTTGAAATCTCCTGCCGTGCTAAGGCAACTGGCGAAGCTCACAGCCATGGAGGAATCTGTCTATCGCGCCGGGCGTAAGAATAATTACTTCGCCGACCAAGTGGGCATTGACATGCTTACGGACACGACTGAACGCTCGCCTACGTATTGCACGCCACCCTTCCGCAAGTTCGATGACAGCACAGCCACTGAGTCGTGGGCATTTCTCTATGTGCCGTATGCAAACTCTGACGCCGCCTGGGAACGCGTCTGCAAACGCAAGCCGCAGTGCGTTCAGTGGCACGCGGACGACGTGCGCGGCCTCGTGCCTGACGACAAGTTCGCCCGCACCGTCGAGATCATCGGCAAGATCGGTTATGCGGAGTTGATGCGCTTCCGCATCGGAATGGATGGAGTCACAAACCGTCTGCCCGGGGCAGGCGACAGCGCGGTGGCATTGGTTGTTGAATCAGAAAAGAACTCCCTGCTTGCGACGGATGGATTTCATCGCGCGCAACTTGATGTGACGCGCAAGGCAGGCGCGAAGACGGGTTTGATCTACGTCGGCAGCGCGGAGAGTTGCCGTGAAGTTGGTGAGTTCGCCGCGAAGTGGAATCCTGATTGCATCACCGTTCTCGTGCCCGTGCCTCAGGCGGATTTACTGCTCAACGGCGTGATGCGCGTTGGCCTCAAGATGTTGCTCAACACGCTTTCGACCTGCACGATGGTGCGGCTCGGTCGCGTGATGGGCAACTACATGATCTGGGTCGTGCCGAGCAATCTTAAATTGATTGACCGCGCCACGCGCTATATCCAAAAACTCACAGGGCTGGACTACGTGGCGGCGAATCGACTGCTCTTCGAGGTGTTTGAATACGTAGAGCCGCGCATGAAGGCGGACCAAGCCTACCCGCCAGTGGTCGGCGTGAGCGTGATGCGTCATCGCCACGGATTGAGCAATGAGGAGGCGGAGAAGCGGTTGATGGTGGAGTTGAAACAGGAAATGCTCTGAGCATCACCACTCGATTACTGCTGCGCCCCACGTCAATCCCGCGCCGAAGACCACCAGCAGCACCAGATCCCCACGTTGGATTTTGCCACTGTTAACGGCTTCATCCAGTGCGATGGCGACAGACGCGGCAGAAGTATTTCCTACACGGTCCAAGTTGCAGAATACTTGCTCAGGTGTTGCGCCGAGACGCTCACCCACAGCATCGAGGATGCGGCGGTTCGCTTGATGTGGGATGACGCACTTGATTTTGGTGATGTCCACGTCACAGCGGCGCATCGCCTCTGTGGCTGCGCTCACCATAGCTTGAACGGCGTGTTTGAAAGTTTCTTTGCCTTCCATGCGGAGATAATGCAATCGCGCATCCACAGATTCCGGAGTGGCAGGGCAACGGCTTCCGCCTCCGGGCATATAGAGTAATTTTGCTTTGCTGCCGTCTGCGCCCATCACAGCAGTGAGCAGACCATGGGAGTTTTCTCGATTCTGCAGAATCACTGCGCCCGCGCCGTCGCCGAACAACACGCAGGTGTTGCGATCTTTCCAATCGATGATGGACGAAAGTTTCTCCGCACCGATGACCAATACCGTGTCGTAGGTTCGCGACATGATGAACTGCTGGCCGATCTCAAGGCCGTAGATGAAGCCGGAGCAAGCTGCTTCCAGATCGAACGCCGCCGCGCGGTTCGCGCCGATCTTCTGTTGCACGATGCAAGCCGTGGACGGGAATACCATATCCGGCGTGATTGTGGCTACGATGATGAGATCAATCTGGTCTGCCGTGACGCCAGCGGATTTCATCGCGCGTTCTGCAGCCTTCGTTGCGAGGTCAGACGTGAATTCCTCCTTGGCGGCGATATGGCGTTCCTTGATTCCGGTGCGTGACGTGATCCATTCGTCGCTGGTATCAACGAGCTTTTCGAGTTCTGCGTTGGTGAGGATTTTCTCCGGCACATACGCGCCTACGCCAGCGATGGAAACGGTGCGGCCTGTGAAATTATGTTTCGCGCGCGGGTTTGTGAAATTTTTTGGAGTTGAACTCATGCTGAAGCGTCAGGAGGAGATTGTCCGGAGAGGCGTTCGTTGGCGAGCGCGATCTGTTTTATTATGGTTTCGTTGAGGCCATGCTGAACTTCGTCAGTGGCGATGCGGATGGCGTGCATGATGGATCGTTCACGTGAGGATCCATGGCACTTGATGACGTTGCCGTTGAGCCCGAGCAATACCGCACCCCCATACACCTCAGGGTCGAGGCGACGTTTGAGTGAACGAAACGCGCCTTGCGACAGGATCGCGCCGAACTTGCGGAGTGGATTGGCGGTCAGTTCCGCCTTGAGCATCTGCATCATAGCGTAGCCGAGGCTTTCGGCGGTTTTCAAAACGACGTTGCCGGTAAAACCATCAGCGACCACCACGTCCACGCCGTCGTTGAAAAGATCGAATCCTTCGACATACCCGATGAAATTAAGATCGAGCAGCGCGCAGAGCCGTGCAGCTTCTCGGGTAAGGTCATTCCCCTTGGATTCTTCAGAGCCATTGCTCAAGACACCAACACGAGGGTTGGCGATGCCGAGAATTTCGCGTGCATAGAGATTTCCCATGACCGCGAACTGTGCTAGGTGTGACGGCTCGCAGACAGGATTCGCGCCAGCATCCAATAAGACGAAATCGCCGGTGCGAGAAGGCATCCGACAGGTCAAGGCTGGACGCTCCACGCCTTCTAGGCGGCGAAATTTCATCGAGCCAGCGACGAGTGCGCCAGTGTTGCCGGGGGAAATGACGGCGTCCGCCTTGCCATCGCGAGCGAGTTCGATGGCTCGAACCATCGAGGAATCCTTTTTCTTGCGGATGCCTTCGACGGGGCTGTCGTCCATCGTCAATACCTCGGAGGCATGGACTATAAGGGCACGAGAGTCGGTGAGACCGACTTCTCTTAGAGCGAGACGGATTTTGTCCTCCTGACCGACGAGCAACACCGAGGTGATCCGCGAGTCGGTTTCGAGAGCTAGTTTGACGCCTTTGACGACGACCGTACAGCCGTGGTCGCCACCCATGACATCCAACGCGATTCGCATAGAGCTGAGGGAACGTGCAACGCCTTTCGGAGCGCCCGTGCGTCAGCGATCACGCGCCGACGTTGACTGTAAGAACCTGGCGGCCTTTGTAGAAACCGCAGGCAGGACAGACACGATGCGGCACATAGGGTGCGGCGCATTGAGGGCAGGTGCTCAGTTGCGGAAGTTTCAGGACACTGTTGTACGCACGGCGCATTTTCATGCGGCTCGTGGACGGTTTGCGCTTCGGAACACCCATATTTACTCTTTTCTAAACTTCAGTTTATCGAGATCAGCCCAAGTGGACGAAGTTTTATCGTCACCCGTGCTGATCTTTTTCGTTTTACCAACGGTCGGTTTTTTCAGGCCGCCACAACTTTTCTTACACAACGGATGTTGCGGCAACTCCAGAAGAATATCTTCCCGCAAAATGGGCGTCAAGTCCACGGAATCGCCATCTACCTTCACCGCATCCTCGCCGGAAAGTGGCAAAAGACACGCCCAATCAGGCAGATTCACCTTCAATTCAAAGGGTTTGAGGCAGCGTGAGCACTCACAATCCAGCGGCAAAACCAAACTGCCACGGACCAAAAGACTTCCCTCCAGGTCTTGCGCGGTTAGATTGTATTGGAGAGGTTTGGTGAATTTCATCAATTCGTCATGCGTCTCGATGTCGAGTTCCGCCAAGGGTAGTTCGCCCTTTAGAGAGATTTCGTCGCGGTCGAGGGCGCGTAGATTGATGATTAGTGCCATGAGGTATGATAGTTGACCGGAAGCATCGGCAAGCAAGTGAAATATGCCCAGACTTTTAGTTCATGGAAAGCTGACGGGTGGGTTGTGGCTTAATCAACTCGCGCCGGCATCGCGTTTGAAATGAATCACTCTCCCCGATGTAGTGCAGTAAATGTTCGGGCCGAATTCAGTGGGATGGCAATCCAACACTCTTTTGTTTGATGAGCAGCCAGACCATCGCCGCGCCAAAGGCAATAGCCACCAGCGCGATGAGGCCTATGAAGATGGACTTCAACAGTTTAGCTTTCGAGAGGACATCGGCACTGCGTTGCTTTTCAGTTTCCACAAATAAGGCAAATTCTTTGTCGAGCGATGCGAGTGCTTCTTCGTCTTTCAATTTCAATGTGAGCCAGCCGGGTGAGAAGCGATTCCACTGATTGGGCATGTTGGTGAAATCATCCTTCTTGGCAGGAACAAATCCATTGCGCCACCAAAACGGTGAGTTCTCGATTGTCCACAGTCGTACGAGTCCATGATTGGTGGCAAGAGTGTCGATGCGTTGCCAGAGGGTTGGGCGTGCGTAGTCGGCGAGGCCGAAATCTCCGAAGGCTTCGCTGTGGACGCACCCGTGTTTGGCCACCATCTGAAGTCCTACGCTGCCGATGACTTGCCCCGTTTTATCAGTGGCGACTTGGAATTCGGTGAGTTGTTTTTCCAGATCACTTACGGGAAAATTCATGGAGGCCCACAATGTTTTGAGCTCGGGCAGATCGTCAAGAGTGGCGCGGCGCGCTTGAAATGTCATCGAACTCATGCTCTCAGGGTAAAACCCAAGGGGACGGATTCAATCTTCAATTTTAACTGTGCGAACTGAATCACGGCTCGAACACACGCGCTCGGTAGTAACGCGGGCTTCCAGGCTGCAACGGCTCGGATACCGTGGCTGCGCGATTGGAGATGGGATAGGAAGGGGCGTTGTCGAGTATGTCGAGTGCGCTCCAAGAGTTCGAGTCGAACAGATTTGTGGTGGTCTGGACCTCGAATGCGCGGTTCGCGATTTGAGGGATCAGGATGATCGCGTTGCTGTTTGAGGCGTTGATGTTGATGGCCCAGGCGGATGCGGCATTTGTCGGGGAGGTTTTGGTGAGGTATTCGAGGTAGTTTTTTGCGCCGTCGTTGTCTGGATCGGCGAGCTTCATGCCATTGGGGGCGTTGGTCGAGCCGAAGTAGTTAGACTGCCAAGATTCGTAGCTGACGTAACTGGTGAGTTCGTTGGTGATCCACGCGGCGAGCAGATTGACCGCTTCGGTATTCACTAGAGCGGTTGCGAGGGGCGGCATGTGGGATGAACCCATATTCGCCACGCGTTGGAACAGGACCGAATTGGCTAGCGATCCAGGAACAACGACGCGGTTGTTCGTGTTGCCGAGGTTGTTCATCAGCGGCCCGTTGATGATGTTGTTAGCGCATCCGGGCGTGGTAATGCGGCCGTCCCAAAGCGCGCGCGCGCTTTCTGACTGGTGGCAATAGCTGCAATTGGCATCCAAGTAGGAGCGCACGCGATATTCTAGGCTCACGGCAGAGTTTGTGGCGTGCGCCAAGGCGCGGAGGAGGTGCTGGTTCGTCACGGAGTTCGAGAAATAACCCGAGAGGCTCAGTGCTTTAAGCTGGTTGGTAGTGGTGCTGTTGTAGGTGAAATCGCGATTGAGTTGCCAAGTGTTGAAGCTTAGCGCAAAGCCGCTGCTGGGTGAGTGGCATTGGATGCATTCGACTCGGCTTGGGTAATGCCAGACTTGAACGTTCGAGATTGAGCCGCCGCTGGTGTAGTTCGTGATGGATTCGTCCAAGCCCGCTTCTGCGACGAGGACGGCGTTGGTAGGTGGCGTTGTCCAGCGATACGTGACGCCGTAGCCCCCGTTGGTGTTCGAGATCATGAATCGTGTCTCGATACGACGTCGCGATGAGGGGACGCCGTTGGTTATCTCCAGCTCAAAGTGTTTAATCCAGACCGTGCCGGTGGGAAATGTCCAGCTGCCAGTGGGGTTGAACGTGATGGTGAGGTTTGTATTCGGAACGGAGAAGAAGCGTGTCTTGATGGCGTTGTCAGACCAGAACGGCGTGTTGATGTCGTATGCCACGATGCCCGGAGAGAATCCTAGAGTGGCTAGATTCGTGAACGCGCCGGTCGCGGAGAGGAGTGTCGGGACGGGAGCGCCGTTGGTCGTGTTGTTATAGATCAAGCGTTTGATGCTGCCGTTGTTTCCGGCCTGAACGTCTGCGTAGAGTAGGTCGTTGTTGCTAGGATCAATGCCGAAGGCGGAGAGTCCGGAGAAGTTGTAGGATTGTCCGTTCTTGTCATCTACCATGATGAGGCTGTTCTCGGTGACGTTTGTGCCGGAGCGTTTCATCTCCCAGATGTTTCCGCTCACATGGTCGCCGTAGATGTATGAGCCGTAGAGTTGCGGGTATTTGTCGCCGCGATAAACAAAACCTCCCACGATGGCGCGGAAGCCTGCCTGAGAATAATCGAGCAGCGGCGGTGTGTGCGTGAAGCCCGGAGCCACAGCTGCGATCTGTGCATTGTTTGTGCGTTGGAGGAAGCCTTCCCAAAAGTTCCAGCCGTAGTTGCCACCTGCGGTCACGATGTCCAGCTCTTCACGATTGTCCTGCCCTACGTCCGCGCAATAGAGAGTGCCGTCTGTGTCAAAGCTGAACCGCCAAGGGTTTCTGAAGCCTACGGCCCAAAACTCGGTTCGCACGGTTTTGGAATTTACTGTGAAACCATTGAAGTTGGTCGCACCGACGTAAGGATTGTTCGCTGGGATGAAATAATTCGTCTGTCCACGCAATGCGGGATGCGGATTGGGCGGGAGATTTGTGGAACGCTTGTCCACGTCAATACGGCAGAGTGCCGAGAAAAAATTGTTGGTGATCTCTTGATCGTTGCCGAATTGCCCATCGCCGCCACCTTCATCGCCTAAGCCAAAATAAAGATAGCCGTCAGGGCCGAAGTGTAGGTCGCCGCCGTTGTGGTTCTCGGCTTGATCGAATTGAGCGAACAAAATTTGGGCTGAGGCAGCGTCGCCCTGGTTGGGATTCCCTGCTGTGGTCTGGTAGCGAGCAAGGATGTCGTGACGGTCTGTGCTGGAATTGGTCGAGCCGGTGTAGAAGACGTAGAAGTATCGGTTCGTGGCGTAGCCCGGGTGGAAGGCCATTCCCAAAACACCCTCTTCTCCCAGCCAGTTCACGTTGGCGCCAGCAGTCAGCTTGTTGGTCAGGCTAATGAACAACGTTCGGTTCGGGCTGGCGAGATTTGTGATGACGACAATCGCGCCGTTTTTCTCGACGATGAAAAGCCTGTTGGTTTCACCAGGAGGCGACGTGATGGCGACGGGCGAGGTGAAGATCATTCCTGCCAACGCGTTTGTATAGGTGAATCCGAATGTAGGCAATGCAGACGGCATGTTCGTGAGCGAGGTGTTGGCGGTACGTTTAAGAGGCCCGGCTGCCTGAGCAACCTGGACAACGACCGCAATCATAAGAGCTTGAAAAACGAGTGATAATACTCGCCGGAAAAACTTCCTCAGCATCGCCAACAAAGTGCCATTAAAGCTGCCTAAAGTCAAACGCTGGCAACGACACAAAAAGGTGAAGGTGCGTGACGTTACCGTGACGATCTCGCCGCCTGCACAAAGGCCGCTGCCGTCTCGGTCAACCTCCCCCAATCATCCTTCTCCAAAATTTCCTTCGAGATCAGCGAAGAGCCTGCCCCTACAGCCACGCAACCGGCCTTGAGGAATTCTCCGATAGTTTTTAGATCCACGCCTCCAGTTGGCACGATTTTCAAATGCGGCAGGGGGGCGCGTAGGGCTTTGATGTAATTTGCACCAAGACTGTCGGCCGGAAAAATCTTAATGAAGTCCGATCCCGCTTCATGCGCGAGCTGCGCTTCCGTGGGCGTGTAAGC
>WBXK01000082.1 GCA_008933055.1 Verrucomicrobiota bacterium
ATAAAATTCACTTCTACCGTCGGCTGTCGGATATCTATTGGCTGGCCGCCGCCAGTCGCGCCGCTGGCCGCCAACTGGTTCGTTGGGGCGGAAAAACTCAAGGTGTTGCCCAAGGAGAGATTAGTTCCGGCCTGACCGACAGCCCGAAAATAATAAGTGCCCCCTCCTGGCAGGCCGGTGATGAGATTGCTCACCATCACAAAGCCCGTCCCTACGGTTAGCGACTGCGTCACCGTCACGCTGCCGAACTTGGTTTTCACCCCATGTTCAAACCAATATGCCGTCAGTTGGCTGCTTTGCTCAATCAGCGCATTCAACGTGGCTTGACCACGGTGCAGGGACGCTGCTGGCAGCGTGATGACCGGGAACAACACGACTGAATCTGGCGACACTGCAGACTCACTCGAACCGGCCCCACCCGTAGTTGTGATCCTCGACCATGCCTGATCGACGGGACTGGGCGCGGTGAGCGGGTTGTTTTGAAAACCGGCGCGATAGCTGGCAATAACACCTTGGTTGAAGATTTCGAATTCCACTTGGTGATAATTCATCTGGCCGCGTCCGCTCGTCGAAGTCGCTCCCCAGAAAGCCTGGTTCGTTTGCTGGCTGGAGGCCTCGCCGGGCCAGTTAGTGATGATACTACCATCGAAACGATACGTCGCCCGGCCAGACAGGGGATTGAAGGTGATTTCGTGATAATGGTAATCCGTGGCACTCGTGGTGTTCGTCGCCAGAGTATAAACCTGGTTGCCGTCCCCCATCAATTGGGCGGTCAAAAATCCCGAATTGTTCAGGTGCAGCAGAATGTAAAAACGGTTGGTACCATTGCCGAAGGCGAAGCCTTGCGACGGGGCCGTGCCGCCGCCGTTGGAAATCATCCGGCCCGCCACCAACCAATGCCAGCCGTTGGTATTGGCCGCCGCCGCCTGCGCCGGCACCAGATTGGTGAAGTATTGAAACGTGCCACCATTGCCTCCGTTATCGGAAATTTTCCAAGCGTTGGGCAATTGAGCTAACGTGTCCATTGACGCTAGGCAAAGCATCCCCGCCAACAATCTAGCACAAAACATTTTTGGGTAAATCAAGTGTCTCATATGTCCGTTTCTATTTGGGCGGCTGTCCCACACAAACACCAACATAGCCACCTCAGCGGCCCGCTGGCATTCGCTGGCGAGCAGTTTTTTTCAGTTAATCACCTTCGCAAGGCCTCGCCAACCAATTAGTGACAGAGCTAAGTATCACTACAATGGAGAAATCGTCGGGGTTGCCGAGGTTCTGGTGGAACAGGTTTTTCGTGCCAGTCAAAAGTGAAACCCCGGACGCCAGTTGCCTGACTTCCGGGGTTAGAATCTGTAGCGGCACTCTGCGAGTGCCTTGTGGCGGTCCTAGACCGCCGCTACGACTTACTTGCTCTTCTTCAGCGCGCTCAGACCCGCATACACGGCGTTCTTGCCGAGCAACTGTTCGATGCGCAGGAGTTGATTGTATTTCGCCAGACGATCGGAGCGGCTGAGGGAGCCGGTCTTGATCTGGCCACAGTTCGTCGCCACGGCGATGTCCGCGATGGTCGCGTCTTCGGTTTCGCCGGAGCGATGGCTGAGGACGGCGGTGTAACCGCTGTTCTGCGCGAGCTGGACGGCGTCGAGCGTTTCGGTAAGCGAACCGATCTGGTTCACCTTCACGAGAATCGAGTTGGCCGTGCCGGTGTCGATGCCCTTCTGGAGGAACTTCACGTTGGTGACGAACAGATCGTCGCCGACGAGTTGGACCTTGTCGCCGATCTTGTCGGTGAGTTGTTTCCAGTGCTTCCAGTCGCCTTCGGCGCAGCCGTCTTCGATGCTGACGATCGGATACTTGGCAGCGAGCTTGGCGTAGAAGTTCACGAGTTCTTCACCGCTGATGGTCTTGCCGGTGCTCTTCTTGAAGGTGTAAGTGCCGTCGTGGTTGTAGAATTCAGACGCGGCGACGTCGAGCGCGAGATAGATTTGCTTGCCGGCCTTGTAGCCCGCGTTCTTCGTGGCTTCGAGGATGGATTCAATCGCGTCTTCTACGCTGTTGAGCTTAGGAGCGAAACCACCTTCGTCACCGACGGCAGTGCTGAGGCCGCGCTTCTTCAACACGCTTTTGAGGGCGTGAAAGATTTCGGTGATCGCTTGCAAACCTTCGCTGAAAGTGTTGAAGCCGTGCGGCTGGATCATGAATTCTTGGAAATCAATCGGCGCATCGGAGTGCGCGCCGCCGTTGATGACGTTGGCCATCGGGACGGGGAGGACTTTGGCGTTCGGTCCGCCGATGTATTTGAACAAAGGTTGGCCGAGTGCGCGGGCGGAAGCTTGAGCCGTGGCGAGCGAGACAGCGAGAATGGCATTCGCACCGAGCTTGGATTTGGTTTCCGTGCCGTCGAGCTTGAGCATCGTGGCGTCCACGGTGAGTTGATCGAGGGCATCTACGCCGCGCAGGGCGCTGGCGATCTTGGTGTTCACGTTGGCGACGGCTTTGGTGACGCCTTTGCCGAGGTAACGCTTCTTGTCGCCGTCGCGGAGTTCCACGGCTTCGTGTTCGCCGGTGCTCGCGCCCGAAGGCACGGCGGCTCGGCCGGTGGTGCCGCATTGGAGCGTCACATCAACTTCAACGGTTGGATTTCCGCGCGAGTCGAGGATTTCGCGCGCCTGAATGTTTTGGATCTTTGTCATAAAATAAATCGAGCGCGCATGATAGAACGCAACGGAAGTGAGTCAAGACGGTGATATCAGGCCTCTGCTCGTTTCGCCCACCGCAGTTTAGCCGGGCCAGAGCGGGGATTTGAATTTCGCTCCTCAGGAGTTGGACGCACCACCTCGTGGGAGATCTCGGAATAAAGCCCGTCGCGGAATCCGGCCTCGAACGCTTTCTTCACGCGCCGATCTTCCCCGGAATGAAACGTTAACACCGCCGCGCGTCCGCCGGGGTTCAGGCATTGCGGCAGGTTTCGCAACAATGTTTCGAGCGCGGAGAACTCATCGTTCACGGCGATGCGCAACGCCTGGAACACGCGTCGCACCGAGAGATTGACGTCGTCCTTGCTCAAGCGCGGCAAAGCCTTTTTGATGGCGTCGCTCAAGGCGCGAGTGGTCGCGAAGCGTTTCCCTGCGAGCGACGGCGCGAGCGTGGCGGCGTGTGGCTCGTCTGAGTTCGCGCCCAGGAGACTGACAAACGCGTCAGGTCTGATTTTTTGCAAGAAGTCAGAAGCGGGTTGACCTCGTTGGGGATTCATCCGCATGTCGAGCGGGCCATCAAGCTTCACGGAGAAACCGCGAGCAGGATCATCAATCTGCATGGAGGACACACCGAGATCAGCGAGGATGAGGTCCGCGCCGGAGAGTTCCGCCTGCGCGAGCACCTGCGGCAACCCGGCAAAATTACTCCGATACGTCGCGAAAACGTCCACGCCAAAACCCAACGCCCGTAACCGCGCTTCCGTCTTCGGCAGCTCAATCGGATCAGCGTCTAACCCCAGCAATCTTCCGCCCGGCGACAATCGCCGCAACATTTCCTGAGTGTGTCCGCCGTAACCCAGCGTGCAATCCACCGCGATGTGGCCAGCCTTGGGCGCAAGGGCTTCAAGTATTTCCGCCACCATGATGGGGCGATGCGTCCCCGCAGGGGTTTTCCCTGAAGCTATCACCTTGGCCACAGTTTCCTGGTAACGCTCGGGCGCAAGCTCCTTGTATTTCTCTTCGAACTTGCGGGGGTTCTTGCCGCTATAGCGCGGGCGGCGGCGATGCGGCTTTATGGTGGGATCGGGCGGCGGAATGGGTGTTGCGTCTTCGCTCATCTCAGCGGCAAGAATGCTGGAAACGAATTCAATGAGCGAGATGGAAAATTGTCCTCTCCTATTGCCCGGAGCACCTCGGCAAACATTTCCTCACCCGAATTTTTCGTGCGTTCCAAACGGCTCATCCGTATCTTCGCGGCTGATTTTATGGCTACATTGAAACCTTTTGCCGCCCTGCGCCCCAAGCCCGAACTCGCCGCCCAGATCTGCGAGCTGCCCTACGACGTCATGTCGTCCGAGGAAGCACGTGCCATGGCTGCGGGAAATCCTCTGAGTTTCTTGCACGTCAGCAAGCCTGAGATTGATCTCGCGCCCGGCGTGGACCTCTATTCGCCGGAAGTTTACACCCAGGGCAAAGAGAACTTCACCAAGCTCATCAGCCAAGGCGCGCTCAAGCAAGATGCGCAACCCTGTTTCTACCTTTACCGCCAGATCATGGGCGGCCACGCGCAGATCGGCCTCGTAGCCGCCGCAAGCGTCGAGGAATACCTCAAGAACATCATCAAGAAGCACGAATTCACCCGCCCAGACAAAGAAGACGACCGCGTGCGCCACATCGAGACACTCAACTCGCAGACCGGCCCGGTGTTTTTGACCTATCGGGCCGTCGCTGCCATGGATGAATTCATCACAAAAAAAATCACCGAGAAGCCCGACGTGGATTTCACCGGCAAAGACGGCGTGCGCCACACGTCATGGACCGTGGGCGATGCGGCCGGCGTCCAGTTCATCGCCGAGCAGTTCGCGAAGATTCCGTTCCTCTACATCGCAGACGGCCATCATCGTAGCGCAGCGGCGGGGCGGGTTTATGAATCGCGCAAGGGTGCGGGTCACAGCGGACAATTTCTTACCGTCATCTTCCCGCACAATCAGATGCAGATCCTGCCCTACAACCGCGTGCTCAAAGACCTCAACGGCCTGACTGCCGAACAGTTGTTGCAGAAGCTAGACGGCATCTTTGTCATCAAACCCAACGGCGCGGCCAAGCCCACACGCAAACACGAACTCGGTCTCTTCATTGGCGGTCAGTGGCACACGCTCACCGTTCGGCCGCAATTCGCTGCCACGAGCGACCCCATCGAGAAGCTCGACGTGACGTTGCTCCAGAAGTTCGTGCTCGACCCGATCTTCGGCATCACTGATCCGCGCACGAGCAAAAAGATCAATTTCGTCGGCGGCATCCGCGGCACGGCGGAATTGGAGAAGCTTGTGAATGGCGGCGAATACGCCTGCGCGTTCAGCATGTTCCCCACGAGCATCGAGGACTTGATGACCATCGCCGATGCTGGCGGCATCATGCCGCCCAAGAGCACGTGGTTCGAGCCCAAGCTCCGCGACGCGATGTTCTGCCACATGATTTGATTATCGCTGAGAAAAATCAGCCAATGATGAAAGTTCAGTGACAGGAGTCGTGAGGAAATCGGTGTCAGAGACGATTCAAGGCCTGACTCTAACATTCACGCGGGGTCAAGTTCCCCCAACCGCGACATGCTCGACTAAGCCGCCATCATCAAGAAAAACGTAAATCACGATGTTCGACTTTTGATACAGCAACACCTTGTTCCGAACGGGGTGATCGGGAATAGGGACGTTATTCAAACCTTCGGCCTTCCACGGATAATCGATACTTCTACCTGCAAGTGTGGAATAGGAAACGACATGGCGTGACTGTCCAAATCTCTTAGTAAATTCCACCTCTGGCTGCCCAACCATAGACAGCGCGGCCCTTTCCCAATCACGCGCAGGTTTCAAGACTCGCCATGCACCAAAGCCAATAACCAGACAAAGAAACGCCACTAAAGAACTACCGACAAAAACTTTTGTAATCACACGCGCGCTTTGCGGCCTTTTGGATTCATATGAGCTAAGGTGCTTCACTTGGGCAACATCTCGGTGAGGCGGTGGAAATTAGTAGCGCACTCTATCCCCCTTCTTCGCCCACTCCGCAAACGCGGTCAGCGCTTCGCCGCGCAAGAGTTGTTTCATCGGAATCTTCCGCTTCGAGATGAGCGTGGCGACTTCGTCGTAGATCAGGTCGTCATCGAAATCAATCCGCTGGGCGTCTTTACGCGTGTTGCCGTAATAAACTTTCTTGAAGCGCGCCCAGTAGATCGCCGCGAGACACATCGGGCACGGCTCACAACTGGTGTAGAGTTCGCAATCGTCGAGCTGGAAATTTTTCAGACGCTTGCAGGCGTCGCGGATGGCGACCATCTCTGCGTGTGCCGTGGGATCGTTGGTAGAGGTGACTTGATTCCAGCCGCGACCGACGATCTTTCCTTTGCGGACTACGACCGCACCAAAGGGACCGCCGTGGTTGCCTCGCATCTTGACCCGCGAGAGCCGGATTGCCTCGCGCATGTATTCCTTCTTCACGTGAAGAGCGAAGCTGGATTTTCGGATTGGGACAAGAATTTTCCAGACGGGAAATTACGGGCAAGCGTTCCGTGTGACCACTTGCTCAAACGGTATAACGCTGCAAATCGGAAGTCGGGCGCAGCCTCGCCTTGCCCACCGACAAGCTCCGCGCCGCGCCGCACATTGTCCATCATCCACGCGGGCAGCGAGAGGTGATAAGGATTGCGCTGCACTTCGCCGACGTGAAACGTCGTGGCTACGATGAGATCAGCGAGATCAGATTCACTGATTTCCACGGCGAGATTCGGATCATCCATCGCGCCCCAGAATTCCGTCTCGACCACAAAACACTCAAATCCCGGCATCATGGTTCGCAACGCATCCATGACGAGATGATGCACCCCGATGTGTGTGCCGTTCCAATCGCGCTCGTGCGGGAAAAAGATCACACGGGGCTGATGCTTGATCAAAATGTCAGCGATGACTTTGACCATACCGTTCCAATGTTGCGGATCGCTCCCACGCGTCTTCGCAGTCACACGTTCGAGACCGTTTGGACTCGTCGTCTCCACGCCGAAGCCGATGTAGCGACACGCATTCTGCAACTCCACAAGCCGCTCTGCCTGCCGCTCCTTCTTACTGCCTTGCGTGACGGCGACGTTGATGACGTTCATCTTTGCCTCGCGAAACAAACGTAATGCCAGTCCGCCAACGATGGTTTCATCATCCGGATGCGGCGCAAAGAACAAGGCGCGCGGGGCATCAACAGCGATAGCCGGGAGCGGCACTGGGGGGAAACCACCGAGCGGAAACGTCTTCGCCGCGCTCACGAGACGAGCGGCATCGGTGACGAATTGATTGTAGGGATTCATCAAGCTTTTTATTAACCGATGTCCGGCAAACTCGCAGCAGCAATCGCTTGCCCGTGGCGTTTGTCTTTCTCGTCAGGGATGTGAAACGCGATCTGTGCCGCGAGTTCCGGGAACTCAAGTTTCAAGACTTCCTTCGCTCCGTTGAGGATGATGTCGCCACCCTCGCCAGAAGTGACGCGACCTAGAATCAAAACGTGTCGCAGATCGTAGAAGTTCGCAAAGTGCGCGATGCCATAGCCAAGATATACGCCAATGGTCTGATAAATGTTACGCGCTCGCTCGTCTCCTTGCTTCATCAGCGATTGAACGAGCTTGAGCTTTTCAGGGAACGACATGTCTGCGGGTGCTTCAATCCCCGCCGGAGCAAGCAGGCGCGCCACGCATTGCTGAGAAAAATACTGCACGCCGCAGCCGTAGTCGCCCGACCATTCATCACGGGGCGCAGATGGGTTGTAATCCACCGGAACGAAGGCGAGTTCGTTGATCCAAGATGTGATGTTGCCGTCGGCATTCACCCACCCCCCCGCCGTGCTCGTGCCGAGTGATATGCCGAGGACGGAGTTCACGCCAAGCGACATCGAGGCGGCGAGCGCGGTGACTTCGCCATCGTTCACGACTTCAAACGGAACGTTCCAAAGCTTCTGGATATCGAGAAACATGTCGCGAACGCGCTTTTGGAAAACATCTGAAGGAACACCCCGAAACAGCGATGCCACTTTCACACGATTGTTCACGTAAATGCCAGCAGCGCTGCCGCCGATGGCTTCCACGCGCGGCAAATGCGCTGCTGCCTTTTTCAGGGAGTCCATCATGCCATCGAAATGATATTGCGGGTCGGTTTGGAAATAAGGATTCCACTCCGTCTCCTCGCTGAACACAACTTTGCCATCAATCACCGCGGAAGTTTTGCGGTCGCTGCCGCCGAGATCGAATCCAATGCGGCAACCGCCAAGATGACGACCAAGCGGCTTCGCCAAGGCGCGTTCCGCTGGGATATCGCGCGTGTTGATGATTTCAATTCTGCGATCGAACATCTTTTCACAGACAATCTCTGAATCGAAGCGTCCGGTATCGTCATCACTATAGTGCGCTGTGAGTTTGGCAGCGAGTTGTGCAGGGCCATCGAAATAAATCCGCCAGCCGCCTCGCGACCACAGCAGGAATTTCACGATGCGCTCGATGTGCTGATAATTCGCCTCGAATTGGTTCGCGGCCTCAGAAAAGATTTCAGTGACAAAGTGAGACACCGAGCCATCGGTCTGTTCGAGGGCCATGCGGACAGTTTGCGGATTGCTCGCGCGTCGCGCCTGTTCGCGAAACGCGCGCATAGCAAGAGATGCGGGACGGAATTCGGGGTCCAACGATGGAACGCATCGCGGAGTGATGATTACTGAGTGACTTTGATTGCTCACAGCGGGGAGCTTTCTAATAGAGGAGGAGGCGCACTTCAAGCATTTCACGGATTCCATGCTATCATCCAGACAACATGAGCATGTGAATTTTTCATTGATTCAAGGGCTCAGAACAAGGCGAATCATTCCACTTTCCTCGCCACACGACGTTGCTATTCTGAGGATGTGACGCCGCGTTCTGTTAACAGAATAATTACCTCATTACTCGCGCTGATTGGTTTCGGCTTGGTCACCCTAGCTGCGCCTGTGCCAGCAACGACGAGGGTGGATTTCAAATTTCAAATCCGTCCGCTGCTTTCGGATCGCTGTTTCCGCTGTCACGGCCCGGACTCGGCGGCGCGCAAGGCAAAATTGCGCCTCGATCAACGCGAGGGAGCTTTGACGCTGCTCGAAGACGGAATGGCAGTCGTCAAACCTGGCGACCCCGAACATAGCGAACTCATCCGCCGCATCGTTACTCAGAACGAAGACGACATCATGCCGCCACCGGATTCGCATCTCACGCTGACACCAGCAGAAAAGGAATTGCTCAAACGCTGGGTGCTCGAAGGTGCAGATTACAAACCGCACTGGGCTTTCCTCCCGGTCCAAAAAGTGGTCGTACCGAGACTCAAGAACAGCACTGAGCCCTGCAATCCCATTGACGCCTTTGTCCGCGAGCGGTTGGAAAAGGAGAGGCTCTCGCCCGCGCCACCCGCATCGCGTGAAACTATTTTGCGCAGGCTTGCCTTCAATCTTACAGGTCTTCCACCCGCGCCCGCAGACATAGATGCACTGCTCGCCGACAAATCTCCAGACGCTATCCAACGCGCGGCGCAAAAGTATATGAACTCCCCTGCCTATGGTGAACGCATGGCTTTGGACTGGCTCGACCTCGCGCGTTATGCCGACACCTATGGTTACCAAGGGGATGTGGAGCGCGATGTTTCGCCTTATCGCGACTGGGTCATCAAGGCGTTCAACGAGAATCTCTCCTACGATACATTTTTGACATGGCAAATCGCTGGCGATCTATTGCCCAATGCCACGCGCGAGCAACGCATCGCCACGGCCTTCAATCGTCTCCATCGCCAAACGAATGAAGGCGGCAGCGTGGAGGAGGAGTTCCGCGTCGAATATTGCGCAGACCGCGTGAACACATTCGCAACCTCAGTGCTTGGGCTCACCATGGAATGTGCGCGCTGCCACGACCACAAGTTCGATCCTATCAAGCAAAAGGAATATTTCTCCCTGCTTGCCTTCTTCAACAGCATCGACGAGTCCGGATTGTATTCGCACTTCACTAGCGCCACACCGACTCCTACCCAAATGCTGTGGCCCGGAGATAAAGAAAAACAGCACGCCGAACTGAAAGCGAAAATTGCGGTCGCAGAAACTCAATTGGCTAAAGTCGCCACGAGCGCATCCGGGCAATATGAACTGTGGCTCAAGCGTGCCGCAGTGAGCTCGCCTGCTCCGATCGCTCATTTTGCTTTTGATGCTATCACGAACAACGCCACTGCTGACAGTGCCTCGACTAACATCGCGAAGCTGGAAGAGTCTCCAATGCTGTTGGTAGTGGGCAACTCGCCTGCCGCTACAAACTCTGCGCTTAAATTTAGCGGGGACAATGCCGTCGTGTGCTCGAAAGTGAAAAGTTTTCTGCGCACAGATTCATTCTCGTTCAACATCCGAATCAAACCGGAGCAAAGAGCGGATCGAGCTGTGATCTTTCATCAGTCCAAAGCGTGGACGGATGCAGGCAGTCGTGGCTTTGAACTCACCCTGGATCATGGCAAGCCGTTCTTCGGCTTGATCCACTTCTGGCCAGGCAATGCGGTGGCAGTTCGTTCCAAATCCGCTCTGCCCACAAATGTATGGTCAGAAATCACTGTCACCTATGATGGATCAAGTCGCGCATCAGGCATCTGCCTTTATCTCAATGGTGCGGCGCTCGCCACCGAAGTCGTGCGCGATCATCTCTACAAAGACATCAGCTATGCCGGGGCTTGGAAAGATCGGTATTCCGGGAACGACGCACTCAAGCTCGCTGCACGGATGCGTGACAGCGGTTTCAAAAACGGATTGATTGATGACTTGAAAGTGTTCGATCTCGCGCTGACTCCCGCAGAAGTCGCCGGCCTTTCAGGAAATTCTAACGATCAGATTTCTGCCGCTCTTTCGATCACAAACGCCGGTCTACGCATGGAAGCGCTTTCCACCAATCAAACCTTGTTTGATTACTACCTCGCGCGTCATGACGCCCCCTACAAAGACGCGCTCGCCGAGTTGAAGCGACTTCGGGATGAGGAAAACAAGCTGTCCTTCGATGTTCCCGAAATCATGACCATGGAGGAGATGGCGCAACCCCGGGTCACGCATCGGCTGAACCGTGGCGCATACGATGCGCCTGCGGAGGTCGTCGAGCGTGGCACGCCGGATTGGTTGCCGCCGTTTCCCAAAGATCAACCACGCAACCGCCTAGGTCTCGCCCGTTGGACTGTGGCACGCAAGAATCCGCTGACGGCGCGAGTCGCTGTGAATCGCATCTGGCGCATGCATTTTGGGCGCGGACTCGTGGCGACGCAGGACGACTTCGGCAGTCAAGGAAAGTTGCCTACGCATCCCGAACTGCTTGACTGGCTGGCGGGTTGGTTCATGGACAACGGCTGGAATGTGAAGGCTCTGCACAAACTTATCGTGAGTTCCGACACGTTTCAGCAATCCGCACAGACGAAACGCGCTATAATCGAACGCGATCCGGAGAATCGCCTGCTAACTCGAGCGCCAAAAATCCGTCTACCTGCAGAACACATCCGCGACAGCGCACTCGCTGCGAGCGGACTGCTCAGTCGCAAAGTCGGCGGACCGAGCGTTAAACCGTATCAACCGGTAGGACTATGGGAAGCCGCTGGCACGGGCAAATCCTACAAAGCCGATCACGGTGAGAATCTATATCGCCGCAGTCTTTATACTTTCTGGCGGCGGACCTCACCTCCGCCTTCGATGCTCACGTTTGATGCCATGTCGCGCGAAGTCTGCACCGCCAAGCGCGAGACCACCGCCACACCGCTGCAATCGTTGGTTCTTCTCAACGACCCGCAGTTCGTCGAAGCCGCCCGCGTACTCGGTGAAAAGTTGTTAAAAAAATTCCCAACAAACGAGGGAGCGCGGATCAGAGAAGCGTTTCGAGCTTTGACCGGTCGCGCGCCAGATAAAGCTGAGACGAAAATCCTAGCGCAACTGCTCACGGAGCAGCGGGAGAACTTCACGTTCGACACCGATGGCGCAAAGAAGTTGCTCGCCATTGGCGAATCTGAACCAGACAGCACCCTCCCTCCCGCTGAGTTCGCGGCGATGACGACTTTGGTAAGCGCGATCATGAACTTTGATGAATTCGTGGTAGAACGATGAATACGATCAACCAAATCTGCACTGGACCGATCCCTGCCGCTGGACTCTCACGTCGCGGCTTTCTCAACCGCTTCGGCATGGGGCTTGGCAGTATCGCGCTCACCAACATGATCAACCCAGCCAGCATGATCGCAGCCGCAGCATCGTCCAAACACGATCGCGGCATCCTCGGCGGTCAGCTTCATTTTCCTGCGAAGGCCAAGCGCGTCATTTATCTCTTCATG
Source organism: Verrucomicrobiota bacterium (assembly GCA_008933055.1). Classification (GTDB taxonomy): domain Bacteria; phylum Verrucomicrobiota; class Verrucomicrobiia; order Limisphaerales; family JADLHS01; genus JADLHS01. The sequence goes on from WBXK01000082.1 coordinate 12,074, forward strand.
G
>WBXK01000083.1 GCA_008933055.1 Verrucomicrobiota bacterium
CACGGGACTGATGCTGCTCATCGCAGGAGTCCGACTTAAATTCATCATCCCTCCGATCGTGCTGGCGCTCATTGCGTTGGCGATTTCACTCTGGCGCGACCCGATGCGGACGAAGCGGCTGTTAAGTTGGCTCAATCTCGAAGAGACGAAAGACGGCGTCGGCTATCAGGCTTATCAGGCGATGATCGCCCTGGGATCTGGCGGTTGGTTTGGATTGGGACTTGGCAACGGCCGCCAAAAGCTCGGTTTCGTGCCCGAACATCACACAGACTTCATTCTATCCATCATCGGTGAAGAACTCGGACTCGTTGCGACGCTTGGTGTGGTGTTGGGTTTTGTGCTGATCATTATTTGCGGCGTGTACATTGCCATTCAAGCACGCGACACGTTCGGCACGATGCTCGCCGCTGGCATCACTTTCCTGATTGGGTTGCAAGCATTCATCAACATCGGCGTTGTCACCAGCGCGTTGCCTAACAAGGGACTCGCATTGCCGTTTATTAGTTACGGTGGCTCGAATCTTCTCGCGATGCTCGTGTGCGTTGGCGTGTTGATCAGCGTAGCGCGACGGGCGCGCGAACTTGAGATTAAACCCGCAAATCCTTTCGCCACGGACGAACTTTCCAGCGCGCCTGCAACATGACGCACTACAGCGAACATAAGCCACACGTCGCCATTGCTTGCGGGGGCACTGGAGGTCATCTCTTTCCCGGGTTGGCGGTGGCGGAGCAATTGATCGCCCGCGGTTGCACTGTAACCGCGCTCATCTCGCCTAAGGATGTCGATCAACAAGCGGTGAAATCCGTCCGAGGTGTCGAGGTGGTCACGCTTCCTGCCGTGGCGTTGCAGACCGGCAGTCGCATGGCATTCTTCGGCGGCTTCGTGAAATCCTTCCGCGCGGCGCGAACCTTGTTTAAGACACGCCGCCCGGATGCAGTGTTGGCGATGGGGGGATTCACTTCTGCGCCGCCAGTTCTCGCCGCGAAAGCGATGGGGGTCAAAACTTTCCTTCACGAGTCGAATACGATCCCTGGCAAAGCAAACCGCTGGCTCGCCCGGTTTGTGCATCAGGCATTCGTCGGTTTTTCCGAAGCGGAAGGTCGCATCGCCGCGCGCGAAGCGATCATCACCGGGACACCCGTGCGCGTAGAGTTTCAATGCCGCGAGGTGGCTGTGTGTCGTATCGCGCTCGGGCTTGATGCGGCACGGCCAGTTGTTCTTGTCACGGGTGGCAGCCAAGGCGCGCGGGGTGTGAATGATCTTATCATCGGCGCATTGCCTATGCTAGCACGTCACGCATTGCAATGGCAGTGGCTTCATCTCGCCGGTGCGAACGACGTCGAAAAAGTGAAGCAGGCCTACGCAAAACATGAATTGAAAGCAGTCGTGCATCCGTTTCTTTCGCAGATGGACCTTGCGCTTGGGGCGGCAACGGCGTGCGTGAGCCGTGCGGGAGCTTCCTCGTTAGCGGAGATCGCCGCGATGCGATTGCCGACATTGCTCGTGCCCTTGCCGACCTCGGCAGACAATCATCAATGGCACAACGCGCGAGCTTTCGAGGAGACGGGTGCAGCGCGCTTGCTTCAGCAAAGCGATGCGACGCCGGAGAAGGTTTCAAGACTGTTGCGAGAATTAGTTGACGGCACTGACGAACGTGAAGAGATGCGGAGTGCGCTTTCGAAGTGGCACGAACCAAAGGCTGCTGCGAAGATTGCGGAAGCAATCCTTGTTAGCCTTGGTCGAACGAAGGAGAAAAGCACCCGTCTCCAAGCTCCAACGCCTGCGGAAATTCCAAGGTCGAATCAGCAGGTCTCACTCTCGAGAGCAACTCAGCTCGCATGATTGCACCACCCATCATGGAGACTCTACAGTCAGATAGGGCGACGCTTGCAGGGGAACTGGCTACTCGTTTGTCTGCAGTGAGCGTGGTGCGAGCGAACGAACCGCTCGCGAAGAAAACGACATTGCGAGTTGGTGGCGCTGCGGATGTGTATGTCGAACCTGCGAGTGAAGCCGACTTGGCTGCAGTTTTGAGGTTTTGCGCGGAGCGGGATAGACGCGTTTTCGTGCTGGGGCGCGGATCCAATCTACTCGTGCGCGACGGCGGGATTCGCGGGATAGTGATTTGTCTGGCGCATCCGAATTTTAGGGTGATTGAGATTGACGGCGAAAAAATCCACTGCGGCGCGGGTGCAAAATTGAAGCAGGTCGCTGTTGATGCCAAGCGTGTGGGGCTTACAGGCGTGGAATTTCTAGAAGGAATTCCCGGAAGTGTCGGCGGGGCATTGCGGATGAACGCGGGCGCCATGGGGGCGGAAATTTTTGGTGCGGTGCAATCCGTGCGCGTGATGGATTACGAGGGGAATGCGTGTGAATTGTCAGCGGCAGAAATCAAAGCCGAGTATCGTTGCTGCGCTTTATTGAAGGATCACATCGCGCTTGGCGCGGTGTTCCAATGCAAAGTGGCGACGCGCGAGGAGGTGGAGCAACGCATGAGTGTGTTCAGCAACAAGCGCTGGGATTCGCAGCCGGCGGCACCGAGTGCGGGGTGTTGCTTCAAGAATCCAACGACGATCCCGGCGGGGAAGCTGGTGCAGGAACTTGGCTTGAAGGGAACAAAAGTCGGGGGTGCGATGGTGTCTTTCGAGCACGGCAATTTTATCACGAATGATGGCTCTGCCACGGCGCGAAATGTTTTAGACCTGATCGCGCTCATCAAAGCGAAGGCGAAAGCTGAACGAGGGATAGAGTTGCATACGGAAGTGGAAATTGCGGGAGAGGACTGACGCGATGAGCTCTGTTTCAAAATTGAATATCACGGTGATGTTGGGCGGGCCTAGTGCAGAGCGCGACGTTTCGTTGCGTTCGGGCGCATCAGTGGCGGCGGCATTGCGTTCACTGGGGCATGAGGTGGTGGAGCTCGATCCGCAGTCGCCGGGCTGGAAGCTGTCGCGCGGAACAGATGTTGTTTTTCTGGCGTTGCACGGCAGGTATGGCGAAGACGGCACGGTGCAGGCAGAACTGGAGCTCATGGGCGTGCCATACACTGGCAGCGATGCCAAGGCGAGTGCGATCGGTTTTGACAAGGCGTTCACGAAGCAGCATTGCGTGGCGGCAGGCGTGCCGACGGCGCGCTCGTTTGTTTTGGAATCTGCGAAGACTCCCTGGCCGATGGGGTGGAATCCGCCAATGGTCATCAAACCTGTTCGCCAAGGATCGAGTGTAGGGTTGCAATTCGTCGAGCGCGTGGAGGAATGGTCGGAGGCGTTGACAGAATCTTTGCGGCATGATTCACAGGTGTTAGTTGAAGAAAAAATCATCGGGCGCGAAACCACAGTGGGCATTTTGGATGATAGGCCATTTCCCATTGTCGAGGTGCGGCCAAAATCCGGCGTCTATGATTACCGGACGAAATATAGTGTTGGTGAGACGGAATATTTTTGTCCAGCACCCTTTGATGAAGGCACAACAAAGCGCGTTCAGGCTGCGGGTCTTGCGGCGTTCAAAGCGATCGGCGGTCGTGATTACTCGCGCGTGGATGTGATGGTGCGACCGAACGGCGACCCTGTGGTTTTGGAGGTCAACACGCTTCCGGGCATGACCGAGACAAGTCTGTTGCCGAAGGCTGCGGCGGCGGCAGGCATCACTTACGCCAAGTTGTGTCAGCGGATGGTGGAACTAGCTTTGCGAAGAAAATGAATTTTTTCAGAAAGAAACAATGCAATCGACGATTGGGGCGCGTGCATGTGCTGGACGTGAAGCTGCGTTCGGATCAGGTGCGTAATACGCGGATGCGCTACGTCGCCCTGACCTTTGGGGCGATTATTGGCATCGCGTTCGGCGGCTTCGCTTGTTGGCGCGGCGGCGAGTGGCTCTTGAATCGCGTGGCTTATGAGAACCCAGCGTTCGCAGTCACTAGCATCGAGGCGCAGACGGATGGCGTGATCTTGCCAGATCAGTTGCGCCGCTGGGCCAATGTGCGTCTGGGGCAGAATCTTCTGGCTCTTGATTTGGCGTGCGTGAAGCGCAATCTGGAAATGGTGCCGATGATCGCGACGGTTTCCGTGGAACGGATCTTGCCGAAGACATTGCGCATCCGTGTGGCAGAGCGCGAGCCGGTAGCGCAGGTTGCAGTGTTGCGCTCAAATGGCAAGGGGGGCGTGGAGGCAGTAGTGTTTCATCTGGACGCAGCCGGGTTTGTCATCCAGCCACTCGATCCGCGTCAACGCACACGTGCGCTCACCCAGGGGGATGATTCATTGCCTGTGTTGAAAGGAATCAAGCCAGGCGATCTGCAACCGGGGCGCGCGGTCGAATTGCCTGCAGTGCAGGCCGCGTTGAGGCTCGCGGGGGACTTCGCATATTCACCTATGGCTGGACTTGTGGATTTGAAAACGATTGATGTGACCATGCCTGCTGTGTTGACCGTAAAAACGGGGCAGGGAAGTGAAGTTATCCTCGGCCTCGAGAATATGGATCAACAACTTCGTCGTTGGCGTGAGGTGTATGAACTAGGTCTGCGGATGAGACGCAACCTAGCCACCCTCGATCTCGCGGTTTCCAACAATGTACCAGTGCGCTGGGTCGAAGCCAGCGTTACTCCACCTCCAGCAAAAGCTCCCAAACCTCTTCGCAATAGGAGACGCAATGTTTGACTCTTCTTCCATAATGGTCGGCCTTGAGATCGGAACATCCAAGGTCTGCGTCGTCGTCGGCGAAATGAACGACGAAGGCGCGTTGAATATCATCGGCGTGGGCCAATCAAAATCCCGCGGGGTTCGTAAAGGCGAGATTGTCGATACCCGCGCCGTGGAGGAAGACGTGCGCCATGCGCTCACCGAAGCCGAGCACATGGCAGACGTGGAGGTTCGTAGCGTTTATCTTGGCGTGAGTGGTGGACACATCCGCGGCTTCAACAATCGCGGTGTGCATCCGGTGGTTTCTGCAGATCGTGAGATTTCAGATTTCGATGTGCAAGATGTGGTGAAGAACGCCAAGGCGATCAACTTGCCGCAAGACAACACGGTAGTGCATGCGATACGTCAACACTTCCTTGTGGATGGTCAGGATGGTGTTAAAAACCCGGTGGGCATGTTAGGTGCGCGTCTCGAGGTGGATGTTCATGTCATTCACGGCCATCTCAATCGCCTGCAGAACGCTATCCGAGTCGTGAAAGGTATGCAGTTAGAGGTGGAGGAAGTTGTGTTCAGCGGGCTTGCCTCGTCGCTCGCCGTCCTGACGCCTACGGAAAAAGAATTGGGCGCGCTGGTCATCGACATGGGCGGTGGAACGACAAATTACGTCGTCTATTCCGGTGGTGTCATCAAACACAGCGGCGTGATTGCTGTGGGTGGCGACCATGTGACGAATGACTTGGCGTTCGGGTTGAAAGTGCCTCAGAGCCGCGCGGATCAGTTGAAGATCGAGAACGGCAACGCGTTATTGAATGAATCTATCGCGGGAGAGAAGATGAAGATCACAAGCGACCTAGGCCTCCCGTTGAACACAATCAACATCAGCCATCTGCGCCGCATCATGTCGCTGCGATTGGAGGAGACGTTTCAATTGATCGCGCAAGACGTGGAGCAAGCTGGTTTGCTGGATTACATCCGCGCCGGAGTTTTCCTGTGCGGGGGCGGATCCCGCGTTCCGGAAGTGACGCGTCTGGCCGAACAGATTTTGCAACTGCCTGTCTGCATTGGGCGCACTACGAACATCAGTGGGCTGAGTTCCTCGATGGATAAACCTGAGTTGGCGACGGCTATCGGGCTGGTTCGGTTCGCGTCGTTCAAGACACGCCAACGAGATGCGCGACCTTCATTCACGCAGAACTTCAAAACCTTTTTCGGGAAACTTATTCCTCGCTAACACTACGCTGCCATGGAAACCGAATTAAATGAACAAACGCCATCCGCTACAGACGGAAAACAACTTCGCGTCAAAATCTTCGGGGTGGGGACGGCAGGCATCGCCATCGCCGAACAAATGGCGACGAGCGGATTTGCAGGAGCACAATTCACTGCGGTGAATGCTGACGCAACTTCCAAGACAACCATTGCCGAGCAGATTCATCTCGAAACCAAGGTGCTGCGTGGGCTTGGCACAGGGGGCGATCCGGAGCGCGGTTGTAAACTCGCGGAAGATCATTTCGAGCAGATCAAGCGCAGTTGCGCGGATGTCGATGTAGTTTTTATCGTCGCCGGATTGGGCGGCGGCGTGGGGTCAGGAGCGAGTCCAGTGTTGGCGCGGGCAGCGCGAGCCAGCGGTGCGCTCGTTTTGGCGTTTATTTCGCTGCCGTTCGAGTGTGAGGGCAATCGCCGCCAGCAACAGGCTCAGCAAGCACTTGATCATCTCAAGCTCGCGTGTGATGGCGTGCTTTGTTTGCCGAACCAGAAAGCATTCAAGTTGCTTGATGAAAACGTGAGCTTCGCCGAAAGCTTCCGTGCTTCGGTCAGATTGTTGATCGAAGGCGCGATGGGGGTCTGGCGATTGATGAAGCTTCGCGGCATCGTTGAGATCCACTTCGAAGAATTAAGCACCGTGTTGCGTGAGCGTCATGGCGAGAGTTGTTTCGCCACGGTGGAAGCTGCTGGGGAAAATCGGGTGGATGAGCTCTTAGGAAAAATTTATGCACACCCGTTGCTCGATGGAGTGAAAGCGTTGGAAGAGTCCGCTACGGTGCTAGTGAGCATTCTGGGCGGGCCAGATCTTTCGATGAAAGACGTGAACCGGGTGATGCAACAAGTGAACGTTCACGCCCCCAGGGCACGCGTCATCATGGGCGGCGCAGTGGATGGATCTTTCGCTGGTCGGCTTGCGATGACAATCATTGCCACATCGCCACGCAGACAAGAGGTTGAAAAACCAGCCCCAGAACCCGCAAAAGTGGTTGAGATCGAAGCGCCAGAAGTTGCAGTTGAGTTCTGCGGTGAATTGTTGCCGACGGAATCTAAGCCAGCGGGGCGCGCATCGACGCCAGTTGTGACAACTGCACCTGCTTTGAACCTTGATCAGCGCGAAGAGATCATCTCTAAACACACCGGCAAACCCGTTCGCTTACGCAAAGCTGACGAACCCCGCATGAGACAGATCACGCTGCCGCTCGATATTGTGAACAAAGGGCGTTTCGACAAGAGCGAGCCGACAATCCACAAGGGTGAGGATTTGGACTTGCCGACGTATATCCGTCGTGGCGTGGCGTTGAATTGAGATTGATAGAGACGGCCAACTCTTGTTCGCAGTCGGGTGCGCGAATTTCGCCTCAGAGATGCAGGCTGGCGGTAAATGAAAATCTCGCGTGACGATAAATGTTCGGCTCAGACTTCTGTAGTCAACTTGAACTATGAAAATTTACCTTCGGCTAGAGTTACTCTTTATCGTCGTATCTGTAATCAATGCTGCTGTCTGGAAGGATGCATTTGGGGCGGAATATAAAAGTTCAGATGGAAACAGCCTTCGGTACGACAAGCCTGCAATCATTTGGGAAAAAGAAGCGCTGCCGATTGGTAACGGACGTCTTGGCGCGATGATCTTCGGCGGCGTCGAGCGTGAGCGAATCCAGTTCAACGAATCCAGCCTTTGGATCGGCGATGAGAAAGACACCGGGGCTTATCAGGCCTTTGGCGATGTGTTTGTGGAGTTGAACAGACAAACCAATGCAACCACCACGAACTACCGCCGTGAACTCGATATCAGTCGCGCGCTTCATACGGTCAGCTACACGCATAACGGCGTGAACTATCGCCGCGAGTATTTCGCCAGTCATCCAGCTAACGTCATGGTGTTTCGGTTTACTGCTGAAAAGCCGGGGGCGTACTCGGGATCGGTTCAACTCACAGACGCGCACAAGGGAAAAATCGTCGCGGAAGGCAACCGGTTGACTTCTTCGGGTTCGCTTGCCGGATACAAATACGAAGAGAAAGGCCCGGACTACTCTATCGCTTTAAACTACGAGGCGCAGGTGCTTGTTCTCAACGATGGCGGCTCAGTGAAAACTGAGGATGGGCGAATCAGCTTCGACGGAGTGAACAGCCTCACCATCCTGATCAATGCCGGCACGGATTACGTGAACGACCGCAAGCACGGTTGGCGCGGCGCGAATCCGCATGCGCGTGTCACTTCACAAATCGGCGCAGCGGAAAAGAGTTCATTCCGAAAATTGCTCGGCGCTCATGCCGCCGACTACTCCAAACTTTTCAATCGGTTGAAATTGAATCTTGGTGGTTCAACCAGCGACCTTCCGACCGATCAGAGACTCTTGAAATATTCCCAGGGCGCGCGTGAGCAGGGGCTGGAAGCGTTGGTGTTCCAATATGGCCGCTACCTGATGATCTCGTCCTCTCGCGATGCGCTGCCCGCCAACTTGCAGGGACTGTGGAACGACTCCATCGGCCCGCCATGGCGCAGCGATTATCACACGGACATCAACATTCAAATGAATTACTGGATGGCCGACCCCGCCAATCTCAGCGAGTGTTTTCAACCTTACGCAACCTGGTTGAACTCGATTCGCGAAGTTCGCAAGGCCGATACAAAAGCAGAGTTCAACACACGCGGTTGGACGATGCGTGCCGAGAATGGTGTCTTCGGTGGCACGACATGGCAATGGATCGAGTCCGGCAGCGCGTGGTGCATGCAGAACCTTTGGGATCACTACACTTTTACCCGCGACAAGAACTATCTGCGAACGCTCGCCTACCCGATGATGAAAGAGGTCTGCGAGTTCTGGCAGGATCGATTGAAGGCCTTGCCCGACGGCACACTCGTTGCCCCCAACGGATTTTCTCCCGAACACGGCCCGCGTGAGGATGGTGTCTCTCACGATCAACAACTCATCTGGGATATTTTCAACAACACAGTGGCTGCCGCCGACGCTCTCGGCATAGATCGTGAGTTCCGCAATGACATCGCGGCCAAGCGCGACAAATTGCTCGCGCCTAAAATCGGTAAGTGGGGTCAGTTACAGGAATGGATGGTCGATCGCGACGACCCCAAGGATGATCATCGCCACATGTCGCATCTCGTCGCAGTGCATCCTGGAAACCAGATCAACGTGCAGAAGACTCCGGAGCTTGCCGAAGCGGCGCGCGTCTCGCTGAACGCGCGAGGTGACGTCAGCACCGGTTGGAGCACCGCGTGGAAGATCAACCTCTGGGCTCGACTCCACGACGGCGACCGCGCCTACAAACTCATCGGCAACTTGCTGCACCTCGTCGGTGATTCACGCATGAACTACAAGGACGGCGGCGGCTTGTATGCGAACCTTTTCGATACTCATCCGCCGTTTCAGATTGATGGCAACTTTGGCTACACCGCCGGCGTTTGCGAAATGCTACTGCAAAGTCACGCGGGCGAAATCCATCTGCTGCCCGCGTTGCCCAAGGCGTGGCCGACCGGCGAAGTGACTGGCCTGCGTGCGCGAGGAAACATCGAAGTGGATATTCAATGGCGTGACGGAAAGCTCGTCAAAGCCACGCTTCATCCGAAGCAAGACGGCGTGATCAAAGTGCGCAGTGGCGAGAAGGTTGTTGATCTGAAGTTGAAGGCGGGGAAACAGATCGTATTGGCGAGTTGAAGCGTCGCCGCGTCGCTGAGACTGAAGGGTTGGAATTTTACTTTGGCCACAGTTCTCCGTTGGGTTGGCGGCGAGACCGGCGCGTCGTCGTAGAGAAGGCCATGGTCGTATGTTGAAGATGGTGCGTCGTAGAACGGCATGTGATCCTGCCAGGTTTATTTGTTTGGTTTCAGTTCAGGCAAACGCCGGAACAGTTGGCAGACCGGATTTTCACACCGGGAAAATCCGATTCCAGACCGGGAAAAAGCTTTCCCACGCGTTGAAGATGGATTCCAACAACTTTGAAACCAGTTTCAACGCCTTGAAAACCCTATCCAACATCTTGGAAACCGTTCCGAACGCCGTGAACATCCATTTCCACGCGTTAAAAACCGTTCCCAACATCTTAAAAACCATTTTCAACGTCATAAAAACGCCAATCAACGCCTTGAAAACGGAATTCCACGTCTGAAATACGACTGCAACTGTCTGGCAAATGAGGATTTACACAAAAAACACCGCCACAAGGTCGGATTCTCCGGTAAACCGCTCATTTTCTACTTATGGCCGCTCAAGTCGGAAACCGGACAAACTATTTTCAATTATTTTTGGGGTGAGAGGTGAGGCTGACCGGTGCGAAGCCGCAGGCAGAAGTTAGATTGGAGATGGAAGATGGAAGATGGAAGATGGGATGGGGCGAGAAATTATCCCAGTTAGTGTCAATACTCCGGACTGACCCAGTCACGGCACCCACAATTCGGGGTGCGGCTGATGGTCGGAGTTCCACATGACCGCGCTATTGGTGGGATTGAATAAAACCGCTGGTTTCATAGCGGAAACGCTGCCATCGCAAAAGAGTAGATTATAGTTCGCTCCGTGCCGCGCTGGGTCAAATAAGAACTGTTGAGACCCTGGTCTCGGCTCTAAAAGACCGCAGGCGAGAAGATCGTAGCCTCCTGGAAGTTCATTCCTGCTCGCACTTAAGAACCTAGATTCGCCGATGGCAATCATGTCGCTTGGTACCTTGACCCGAGACTCACGAGTCTGAGTGCTCTCCAAACTGACGCTTTTCGACAGCGCTTCTCTTTCTGGCGGTCCTAATCCAAAGCCGGGATCATACGGACTCCCTGAGTGCGGCCTTGATACTCCTCGGCCGTTATAGGCGTAGCTGCCAAGGGGAACCTGTGAATCGACCTTGCCGGCAATGGCGCCTTTATATCCAGGACAATGGTAGGTCGAGTTCGTCCACTTCACTGGGTAGTACGGAGCCAACTTCGCCCACCAGAAACCAATATCCTCGGAGGAAAAAGTGCCGTTGAGAGATGCGTCAGGAGCCGGCGTCCACCAGTACGGATATTCGTTCTGGTTCTCGTGGACGTACATTTGCAGTCCCAATCCCATTTGGTGCAAGCGGCTCTTGCAGGAGGCGGAATGCGCGCTTGCCTTCGCGCGAGATAAGCCTGAAAGCAACAGGCCGACCAAAATGCCGATGATAGCAATCACTACGAGCAACTCTACCAACGTCAATCCTCTTTCAGTATCGCAGTTTGTCCTCATACTCGATTCGACCAATCAATGACCCAAGCTCAGCGACCCACCCCATGCGACGCAACACTTGAACCTTTTGGGAAAAGGCGAAAGGAATTCGCCCGCAGGGCTGAACGAGCGGGCGCGAGTGAATCCATTGCCAACCACGGCGGCGTGCCGGGTTAGATGCAGTGTATGGTTAGCCAACTGCTTCATTTGTTTCTCAAATCCGCAACCATTTGCTTGGCCTGTTCTTCAGTCAGTCCCGATATGCTATCGACCGGCTTGGCAAGCCAACGCCTTTTCATTTCTTCAGCGTCGAAAATCCGCAGCCGAACCGGAATATCGGTTGGTGTCTTTGAAAATGATCCAATGACCGTGCGCATAATCTGGCTCGCATTCTTCTCGCGAAATGCTCTTACATGCTTCGCGGCTTCGTCGGTATACATCCATCGCACCCTGAATGCATTCGTTGGATAGTTAGGAGGCAGAGCAATCTGCCAGCCGTTTCGAATTATGTCTTCTTTGATTGTGTCTCTCTCACACTCGATACTCTCTTGGTCCACGTCGCCTGGTTTGATAGTCAGGGTCGGTATTTCAGCTGGTTTGCTAACGTAATCCTGTATGGAGTTGGTCCCGGTGGGGCTGGGGCCGTGTGGCTCAAGTAAGTTGTTTTGGGCTAAGCCAGGGAGACAAAGGCCTAACCCGAGTTTGATCAAGACGATTGTTCTAAGCATATAGTTTTAGTTCTTGGTAACGACTCAGACTGTTTACCGCACGGGCGGCTTAGGGCGATTTATCGCCGGAAATTCAATTATGATCCGTCTGATAAGTTTCATTTTTGTTGATGTCCGGGCTCAAGCCCGGGATTACAAGTCTCCAGAGACCATCAATCTTTGCGAGCAAGAGATGATTGTAATGTTCGGTGCTGGAATCATCCAAATTACGCCGCCCACTCAAATTGAATTTAATGACC
>WBXK01000084.1 GCA_008933055.1 Verrucomicrobiota bacterium
CAAGAGGCCTAAGAGGAAGTTGAATATGAGCCCTTCGAGGGCATGGCTGTGTAGCTCAGTTGGTAGAGCAGCGGATTGAAAATCCGCGTGTCGCCGGTTCAATTCCGGCCGCAGCCACCACCTCAACCTTTAGTGATTAATCCTTCGAGAGAGAGCGTTTACGACAACTAATAAAGAACGATGTTGCAGAGATCAAATCTGCTATCTCAACTCGGAAGGCATTACGAAATCCAAGGTCGGCCAACGAAACAATGCGTTGACCTGCGATGATTCAAATCATTAAAACCCTCGTGGACGCCATTTTAGTAATCTATCCACAAGTTTTCAGGAAGGCTCTAAGTCTGCTTTAATTTTTGCCGGTACTGCGTTGGGGATTCACCAGCCATACGGCGAAAGATACGGTTGAAGTGGGTCAGAGATTGAAAGCCGACGTCAAATGCGACCTCGCTGATGCGGAGGTTTGGATTGAGCAGCATGTTTTTGGCTTTTTCAATCCTGACTCGCGACAAGTATTCTGTAAAATTCAACCCCGTCTCTTTCTTGAACAGCTTGCAAAAATAAAATATGCTTGTGTTGACGGCCTTCGCCACTTCACCCAGCGAGAGGTCGTCCGTCTGATGTTCCTGAATGTATTGCTTGGCGCGGGTGATGGCGGGTATCTCTGAGTTGACCTTTGCCACCATGAGTTGATTGCTCACGATGGAGAGATGCTGGGCGAAGATGGTGAGCAACCTCAGGACTGCCTCGTATTGTTGAGGCGAGATCACGCGCGTCTGAAAGTAAGTTTCTTCGAGTCGTCGTAAATCCACCTTCCATCCCCAATCCACAAGTTGCTTTGCAGCTCGGGCGAATTGAGCAGCGGTCGGTTTCTTGAAGAAAACTTGCCCTGTTTGGAGAAACCCGAGCAATTCGTCGCCCACTGATACTGGAACGCCCGTATCGCAGAGGCCTGCGAAGCATTTGACGGTACGCGGCCCCGCGCCTACGGCATCGGCAATCTTTTGCTGGGTTTCCAAGCAGGCTGCACAAGCGCGGTTGTGTTCCGCCATGAGCGTGCAGAATGGATTCTCGGCTTTTTTGCCCTTCTGCGGGACTTGCCAAGACTCTAGAGGACGCAATGTGAGCGGTAGTCCGGTCGTCTTGGTGAACGCGCTCTCGTAGTCCTGATAAATCTGCGAGAGAGAAAGCTGCTCGATGATCTTCTTGTTGGCGTCCCGATTCACATCTCGAGATTAGGGCACAATTTTGCGAGCAAACAAGCGGCAAAAAATGATGATGATTCAACAATCCGCGTGGAGTGTGTCCCCTCACACGCTCTTACGCTTCTGGGAGGACATGAAGAACGAGACCACAGACAGAGTGATCGCAGAAACTCTTGCCGTCGCGCCTTTCCTAGATGGGATGAGTGCTGGGCATCTGGGGATCATGGCTGAATGTGCTATGCCGGGCTCTTTCTTGGGCGGAGAGATGATCTTTCGGGAGGGTGATGTGGCAAACCGTTTTTATCTGATCCGAGAAGGCAGCGTGGCACTCGAGTCGCGCGTGGGTGAAAGTAATCCGATCCAAATTCAAACTATCGGCCCTGGAGAAGTATTAGGTTGGTCTTGGTTGTTTCCCCCGTACCTATGGCATTTCGACGCGCGCGCTGTCGAGCCAGTCAAAGTTTTGTTCATCTACGGATCGAGATTGCGTGAATATTGCGAAGATGACCACGACTTCGGCTACGAATTGGTGAAGCGAATGGCCGAGGTGATGGTGCGCCGCTTGCAGGCTACGAGTTGGCAGTTGTTCGAAATATCCAATCTCGCACTCCGCTCCCAATGGGAGGCATTGCAATTGGCGGCACAACTCGGCAACACGGCTAGCTCGGGTCCAAAGAGATTTCGTCCCGCACGCACTTCTATTCAAAACAAAACTCAATCCATACAAAAAAATGATCGCACTACCTGAACTCGTCATTGTCCTCGGTGTCTTTGCCCTTATGGGTGGCTACATTGCACTCATCCGCTACATACTGACCCATGCAGACGGAAAATCAGATTCAGATTCCAACGGAATAAGCCATGACAGGTCGTGATCTCCACTCTCACTCAACACCCCATTGCGCCCGCGATAACCCCAGAGGCCACCCAGAGCTGGGCTGAAGGAGAGTCCCCTGTATGTTTTCATTGTGGGACGTTGTGTCGTAGTCCGAACTTTACCCTCGATGACAAGCATTTCTGCTGTAATGGATGTTCGACTGGGGGGGGGATACATTTTTTCACCATCTGTTCAGCACTGTGTCGCTTCCTTTTAAAGTTGAGGATCGCTTGCGAAAATTTTCGATATCAAGGCAGTGACCTCTGCTGCTCGCTTTGAAAGCTTAATAACCAGCTTCAATCGGTTAAGGGCATAGCGCCTTTTATGCTATTATGTGAAAGAGCCGTCCCAGTAACAGCGTTAAGAAGAAATTAGAGATCAGAATTGTGATGGAGGAAAACACTACCGCTTCCGTTGTGGCTTGCCCCACGCCTTCCGCGCCGTCGCGACAAGTCATGCCTTTGTAGCATCCAATAGTCGCAATGATAGCGCCGAAGACGACTGATTTTATCAACCCAATGGAGAAGTCGGGAACTGTGGTATAGCGGAGCATGTTGTGCCATGAGTACGTCGGATCTACTCCCAACAGATGAACAGCGACAGCGTAGCCACCCGCGATGCCAACAGTGACTGCTTCCGATGTCAGGATGGGCATGACAATGACCGCAGCGAGCAATCGCGGCACGACGAGGTAATCCACCGGATGTGTGGCGAGGGTTCGGAGCGCGTCTATCTGCTCCGTCACGCGCATTGTGCCGATTTCTGCCGCGATGGATGCGCCGACGCGCCCGGCCACCATCAACGCTGTCAGTACCGGGCCAAGTTCGCTGCACATTGAAACACCGACCAGTGCGAGCGTGGCGGTGTCCATCTTTACCTGATGAAATTGATAATAAGCTTGCGCGGCTAGAACCATGCCGGTGAACGCGCCCGTGACAAGGACGACGGTCTGGGATTTTACGCCGATGTAATAAATCTGATACGCGAGATCACGCGCGCGCACTTTGAATGTGAACAAAGAGGCAAGGGATTCCGCGACCAGTAACCCGAAACGTCCGAGTCCACTGAGCCAGCCAGAGACAAACTTTTGCGCGAACGAAGTCATCGGCTCGAAAATTAGCAAGCGCGGGGACACATGGCGAGAGTTTGATTGAGTGCGTTGGTTCACAACAAGCCACGTGGTTGGTTGAATAGAAGGATTGAAGTCGCGTCCATTTTTGCTAGAATCGCATCATGTTGTTCAATGAAGTAACCCTGTAACTGCTGACGTAACCTTCGATCTCAGACTCAATTCACCAATCTACAAGACGTATGAAGACACAAAAAAAACAATCCAAACACCTACTTTCTGCTGCTCTAGGTCTGGCCTGCATTCTTTCGACCAGCGGCAAAATCCAAGCCCAGCCGATCTTTGTTCCAAACCACTCGTTCGAGTCACCTTCGACGCCGTTCGTGAGCAATAATTTCGATTCATGGCAGAAATCTGCGAGGCCTGCTTACTTCGACTTCATTGAACAAACTTACGGGTACACATGGAATCAGATGTCCGGCATTTTCGCCGGCGCAGGTGCTTACGGAAACTTGCACAGCTCACAGGCGGCGTATCTATTCTCATTCCCGCAGGTCGGCTTGCTTCAGGATTACTCCACGATGGATTTCAACGACGTGTCACCGTCGCACGACTTCAACGCCACGTTCGGCGTGGGCAAATCTTACACGCTGACGCTCGGCGTTTTCGGCAAAGGGTTTTCTGGCAACATGACTGAAGGCTCGATGCTCGGACTGAGTTTGTATTATCGCGATGGAGTGAACATGGTGGCAGTCGGCACGCCAACGGTCATCACTTACACCGCTGCAGGGTTTTTGAACGTCGGCGCTTTGAACCTCCAGGATTTCCAGGTGAATATCCCGACGGTGTTGGCGGATGATGCTTGGGCGGGGCAGAACATCGGCATCAAGATCGAGACCATCTACGGGACGGGTGACGGCTACTGGGATATTGATAACGTGCGCCTGACGGCGGTTCCTGAGCCGGGATCTCTTGGGATGATTGCTGTCGGTGGGCTTCTGTTTGCACTCCGGTCACGGAATCGCTGCTAACTTTTCACCGCTTCCGATGAGCAACGCACTGAACTCGGCGATGGTAGGAATTGTTTTCCTGCTGTCGGTCAGTGGTTCACTTGCGGCAACGACCATCGGTGTTCCGAACGCATCGTTCGAGTCACCCAACGTCCCGTTTCCGTCACCCAATTTCAATTCATGGCAGAAGACCCCCAAGCCGGATTGGTATGATGACGGCGGTGGTGCATTTCTGTGGACACAACAGATCGGGGCATTCAAGAACACCACGATTGGCAGCAGCAACCACATTGATAACTGCGATGGGCTTCAAGCGTTATGGTTGTTTGCGACGCCAGAGGTTTGT
The DNA here is from genome assembly GCA_008933055.1 of Verrucomicrobiota bacterium. Lineage (GTDB taxonomy): Bacteria > Verrucomicrobiota > Verrucomicrobiia > Limisphaerales > JADLHS01 > JADLHS01. The sequence continues at coordinate 4,505 of WBXK01000084.1, forward strand.
TTATTTCAGGATTACGACTCGATGGATTGGAACGACGTTGTACCCCAGCATGATTTCAATGCTGAGTACGCGCCGGGTAAGTCTTATCGCCTTACCGTCGGGGTCATCGGCACGGGCGGCAACATGCTGCAAGGTGCGACGCTCGATTTGAGTCTGTATTATCGCGACGCATCCAGTAATCGCATCGTTATAGCAGCCACCACGCTGACGAACAGCTACGACGTTTTCAGCAACAACACGCACTTCGTGGATTGTCACGTGACAGTTCTGAACGTCAAAGCCAGTGACGCTTGGTCCGGTCAAAAGATCGGCATTCAATTCCTCTCCACCGTCAGCACGAATCTACAAGGCGGTTACTGGGATTTGGACAACGTGCGGCTCGTTTCAACCCTCGTGCCTAATCTCGTGAATCCAGTCCGCACCAACGGGAATTTCCAGTTCACGCTCCAGAGCGAACCCGGTCTGACGTTCCAGATACTTACCAGCACCAATGTGATCTTGCCTGCAACGAACTGGACGAGTCTGGGTTTCGTCACCAATGTCACCGGCACGGTTCCCTTCGTTGACACTCCCGCGAATTTTCCCCAGCGTTTCTACCAAGCGCGGCAATTGCCGTAGCTCGAGTCACGCATGTTCGCTCACCGGGCTAAAACTATTTCGTCGTCATCAAACAATCACGCCTTCACGCTGATTGAATTGCTCGTCGTCATCGCCATCATAGCGATCCTTGCCGCAATGCTTCTCCCGGCTCTGTCGGTCGCTAAAGAAAAGGGCCGTCGCGCGGTTTGCCTCTCGAATCTGCGGCAGATCGGAATCGCCATCACAAGTTACTCGCATGACAACAGTGGCAAAATTCCCTTCGGGCCGAAAGCGCCGCCATTCCTGAGTCCGGCGGAGTTTTATCCTTCCACAGGTGCGCCCACGAGTCTGCTGTCGCTGCGAAGCGGCGCGCCTGTCGCGTTAGGTTTGTTGCTGGCACAAAATCTAGGCAGCCAATCGAAGGTGTTGTTTTGTCCGGGCACGGATCAGCCGCTGGACGCCGAGGCCGAACTTGCGAAAGTCGGTAAGTCTCAGGCGCAAGGCAGCTATTACTACCGTCACGCTGGCAACACACAATTGTTCGACTCGCTGTTCACACCTGTATCAACCGACCACATCCAACTCGATCGGCTTGGAAAGAACAGAAACGACCAGCCGATCCGCGCGTTGTTGGTTGATACAATGTTTCTCTGTCCTGAAGACCTTGCGGCTTTCAACGTCAAGCCGCGTACGCATCACAAGCAGCAATCCGCAGGCATACTCTTTGCAGACGGACACGTTGTGGCACGATCAAACAAAGATAGAAAGCTCACCGTGGAGATACGCGACTACGGCGAAGTGTACGACACGTTCAGCAAGATTCTCCAAGTGTTGGAGCAAGCGGACATCGAGCCTTAGGCTAAATCAGATCGTCTGGCTCAGGAATCCGCCGTCCACCACGATGTCCGTTCCCGTGACGAAGCTGCTCGCCTTGTGCGACGCGAGGAAAATCGTCGCACCAATCAGTTCCTGCGAATCTCCGAAGCGTTTCATCGGCGTGTGACCCCAGATGGATTGCGTGCGCGCTGTCGGCGAACCGTCTTCGTTGAAAAGCAGCTGGCGATTTTGTTCGGCCGGGAAAAAGCCGGGCGTGATCGTGTTCACACGCACACCTTTGGTGGCCCATTCGCGCGCGAGAAATTTGCTGAGGTTCAATACCGCTGCCTTCGCGGCGGAGTAAGTTACTACGCGTGAGAGCGGCAGATGCGCCGAGGCGCTGGCGATGTTGATGATGCTTCCTTTGCCGCGGCTACACATGGCTGGGCCAAACTCTTGACACGGGAGCAATACGCCGCCTGCGAGATTCATGTCGAAGTTCGCCTGCCAATCCGCGAGCTGGATAGATTCAAATGGATGATCCACGGTGACCGTGACCTTGGGATCATTGCCACCAGCGGCGTTGATGAGAATCGTTGGCGCACCGAGCGTGGCTTCAATTCTCTCATGTGCTTCTCCCAAGCTGCAACGTGAAATGGCATCCGCTGCAAAAAACGCTGCCTTGCCGCCCTTGGCTTGGATCGCTTTCACACGCGCTTCGCCGCGTTCCGCATTGCGCCCGAGCACGGCGATCTTTGCGCCCGCTTCGGCCAGACCTTCTGCCAATGCGCCACCGAGCACACCTGTTGCGCCAATGACAACCGCCACTTCACCCGAGAGATCAAATAGTTTCATAGAGTGAAATCATAGTGCGTCAAACAAGCCTCATGGAGAAAGTAATTATTTGGGATGGTGGTTTGTTATTCGCCGAAGTAATGGGGCGCAAACTTTCCAGGCGTGATTGAAGTCAAATGGCATCCTCACGTCCGCGACTGGGATCCAAAATAAAAAAGGGACGCTGTTTCCAGCGTCCCTTCATGAAATCAATGACTCGACTTACTTCAACGTCGCGAGCTTAGCTTTGATGGCGGCGAAGTTCGGCAAATCTTTCGGCGTCGCAGTCTGCTCGGAGTATTGCACCACACCATTCTTATCAATGACGAATGCGGCGCGAGCTGAAGTGTCACCCACACCGGCCAGCATCGGAAACACCACGTCATAAGCCTTGGTGGTAGTTTTGTTCAAGTCACTGGCGAGAGTGATGCCGATTTTTTCCTTCGCAGCCCACGCGGCTTGTGCGAACGGGCTGTCCACGCTGATCGCGATGACATCGGCGTTCATGTCCGCATAAGCGCTGAGGCCAGCAGTGACATCGCACATCTCAGTGGTGCAAACGCCAGTGAAGGCGAGTGGGAAGAAGAGAACGACGGTGTTCTTCTTGCCAAAATTATTACTGAGCTTTACTTCCACGTCGGCGGGCGACTTGGATTTGAGCGTGAAATCGGGAGCTTTGGTTCCAACAGCGATAGGCATAGTCGTAGTTTGTTTATTGTTTGGTGATTAAACCGTCAACGTGTGACGCCGAATAGAATTAACAGACACAAAAACACTGTCAAATGACGATTTAGCGAATGCTCCCTAATTCCTCCAACTTCAAGTCGAGGCGCTTTGCGGAGATGGGGATGGCTGTACCGAGTTCTTGCGCGAAGAGCGAGACTTTGAATTCTTCCACGAGCCAGCGAAATTCTTCCTGCAACGCGCGGACTTCGGGAACGTTGGAAGGCTTCGCGGCGAACCCGGCAACGACTTGCGCGTAGGGCGCGAGTTGCGCGGCGCGTTCGGAGTCCTTCTGCGGATTCAATGCGGCGCGTTCGAGACGCGTGAGCAGGGCTTTTAGATAACGCGGCAGCTCTTTGAGTCGTTCGAAGCTAATCTGCTCGAGGACGCGCGGCGGCAGCAAGCCGTGCAGCTCAATCGCGAGCGGGTGCTTGGACGCTGCGGGTTTGGCGGGAGTACCGAGCTGGCTGAGATCATTGAGCGTGCGCGGGCGTGGGGCGGGCGCATTGGCGACGGCTTGGCCGAGCTTGGTGGCGATCTGCTGTCGCAAAGGGAGGATGGCGTTCAGGCGCGTTTCGAGTTGCAACGGCAAACCGGCGAGACGCTCCCGGGTTTCACGGACGGCCGTATCGAAGTTGGCCTGCGTGAGCGCAGGCAATGTCGCGGCGGGCAGCGCGTGTCGGAGGAGGTTCGCGAAAGCGGTTTCCTGCAATTCATCGCTCGCTCCAAGCGGCGCGTAAAGCGCATCGAAGCGACACAGCGCGCGCAAATCCTTTTGTAGCCACGCGAGGTCTTTTTGCAACGCGAGTTCGATGAGTTTGTTGACGCCGTCGAAGCTCGCTTCGCGGGCGAGGGCGGCGCTGCGATAGAGGCGGAGACTTACATGACCATCTTCCAGCGTAACACCGGGCCAGGCATAGACGGCGAGGGTGGTAGGGCGCGTCACTCCGTGCGCGCCGCTGCTTGGACTATCACCGACGGCGCGCAGGGGACTGACGCGCCCTACTTCGGAGGCGTTCGCTGTGTGTCTCTCGCCGGATTCGCTGCTCACCGCAATCTTCTCGGGCAAATCGCCGAAGACCCAAGTCGTCACGGCGGAGCGCTCCCATTTGGCGGCAGCGCGTTGCCAATCATCGTTGCCGCGTGGAGCAATCGTTTTGGTTTCTTTGAGCTGCGGCTTTAGTAATTCGAGGTTGCGCCCAGCGGCGATGGTCTTGCGATTGTGATCCACGATCTCCACACGCGGGCGGAGATGCGCGGGGACAGCTTCCTCGCGCCACGCGTCGGACGGCACGGTGATGCCGTAACGCTTAAGCAGAAATTTTGCGAGATCGGCGCGAAGCGAATCGCCGGTGGGTTGCAACTCGCGAACGATCTCGGCGACCTTGGGTTCGATGGGCTGCAATTCGCGGCGGAGCGTGCGGGGCAGAGAACGCAACCATTCACCGACCTGTTCGGCGCGCAGTCCGGGCACGCTCCACTCGACTGCGGCGGGCGACAAGGCCCGCGCAAGGTCCACGGGTAATTGCACGGTGACGCCGTCCCATTCTTCGCCGGGGGCGTAGGCGTAGTTGAGCGCAAGCGGTTGCTCGGCGATGTGGACGGAGTCGGGAAATGCGTTGGCGTCGTAGTTCAGTTGCAGATCGCCGAGGAGATTGGCTTCGGCGGCGCAGAGGAAAGTTTGGTCGCCATTGCGTTCGCCGAGCAGGCGATTCAGTTCGTGTAAGGACGAGACGTTCTCGATGTGCTTTGCGTAAAAATTTACGAGCGCTTGATCGAGATCAATCATGCCGTGGTGACGGGCGCGGGTTTGGAGATTCTCGATCTTCTGGCGCACGCTGCGGTTGTGCGCGAGGAACGCGTATTGGGTAGGAAGTTCTCGGTCGGAATCGGAACGGCGTTGCTTCGATTCGGCAGAGACCATCATGGCTTCGCGGATTTCCTCATCAGCATCGGCGCGTTGCCGGGCGACGGGGCGGACGGGGACTAAATCTTCTTCCACCAGTGCCGCACGGATGAAGATGGCGGTGGCGTCCTTGGGGTTGATGTTTCCGTAAGCGACCTTGCGGCGGACGATTTCGAGCACGTGCAACGTGATAACTTCCTCCGCGAGCACGCGCCCGTTGCTGACGCTCCAGTGCGGGTTCTGATGCGTGACCTTGCAGCAATGCGGCGCGAGCTGATAGATCCATTGCGGATCAATTCCGGCGACGGTGCGGGCGAAAAGCTGCGAGGTCTCGACGATTTCGCCCGCGACGATCCACGGCGGTTGATTTGATTTGGGCTTGGGTGGAGGATTCTTCTGGGGTTTGGAGTCGCGGCCTTTCGCCGGCTTTTCACCGCGTTCGTAGAGCGCCGAGCCGGGGAACATCGTGACGTCGCGATTGCCCGCCGCTTTGTAGAGATTGCGATCTTCGCGACGGGCGACGTGACCGATGAGGCCGGACAAGATCGAACGATGAATCGCGTCGTAAGCGGCGTTGCTTTCGTTGATGCGCAGCGTGCCGAGGTCGTCGAGCGCGTCGTGGAGCTGGGCGTAAAGGTCCTGCCACTCGCGCATGCGTAGATAGGAGAGGAAGTGCTGGCGACAGAAGCGGCGGCGCTGGCTTTGGCCGCGAAGTTTTTCCCACTCGTCATGAACGGCGTTCCAGATGTTGAGCAGTGCGAGAAAGTCGGATTGCGGATCGGCGAAGCGTTTGTGTGCGGCGGCAGCGGCTTCCTTTTGATCGAGTGGGCGCTCGCGCGGATCTTGGATGCTGAGGCCGGCGGCGATGATGAGCAGTTCGCGCGAGGCATGTTCCTGTTGCGACTGGAGCAACATGCGGCCAAGCGTGGGATCAATCGGCAATCGCGCGAGGTCGCCGCCGAGGGGCGTGAGATTGCGTTGGGCATCAAGCGCGCCGAGTTCTTGGAGCAACCCGTAGCCGTTGGCGATAGCCGCGGGAGTGGGCGGTTGAACAAAGGGAAACGTCTCGATGTCGCCGAGGCGGAAAGCTTTCATGCGGAGGATCACTTCGGCGAGATTGGCGCGCTGGATCTCCGGCTGGGTGAACGCAGGGCGCGCGGTAAAATCTTCCTCGGAATAAAGCCGGATGCAGATGCCGTCCTGCACGCGACCGGCGCGGCCTTTGCGCTGGTTGGCGCTGCTTTGCGAAACGGGCTCGATGGGCAGGCGCTTGGTGCGCGTGCGCGGGTTATAACAACTGATGCGCGCGAGTCCGGCGTCGATGACATAGCGAATGCCAGGAATCGTGAGCGAGGTTTCGGCGATGTTCGTCGCAATGACGATCTTCCGCCGCGAGGATGGGGAGAAGACGAGTTGTTGATCGCCGGAACTCAGGCGGCCGAACAACGGAATGACTTCGGCGTCGCGCCCGAGGCGGCCTTCGAGCAGATCGCTCGTCTCGCGGATGTCACGCTCCCCGGGCATGAAGATAAGCACATCGCCAAAGCTGGACTCGTAAACGATGCGCTCGGCGGCTTGCACGGCGGCGTCGACGTAATTCAAATCACCTTGCTCCTCGGAGGCGGAGTCCTGCGATTGATAGACGACTTCGACCGGATACATCCGTCCGGAAACTTCGATGATCGGCGCGTCGTTGAAGTGGCGCGAGAACATCTGCGTGTCAATTGTGGCCGAAGTGATGATGAGTTTGAGATCGCTGCGGCGCGCGAGCAGGCCTTTGAGGTGACCGAGGAGGAAATCAATGTTCAAGCTGCGCTCGTGAGCCTCGTCGATGATGATCGCGTCGTAGTCGGAAAGTTGCGGGTCGCCTTGCGCCTCCGCCAGCAGGATGCCATCGGTCATCAACTTGATGTAGGTTTCGGTGCTGGAGCGATCGTCGAAGCGAATCTTGCAGCCGACCTCGCGTCCCCAGGTGGCGGACAATTCTTCGGCGATGCGGCGCGAGATGGAGAGCGCGGCGACGCGGCGGGGTTGCGTGCAACCGATCTTGGCGCGGATGCCGAGTCCGGCATCGAGGCACATCTTGGGCAACTGCGTGGTTTTGCCTGAGCCGGTTTCGCCCGCGATGACAACGACTTGATTCGCGCGGATGGCGGCGACGATTTCGTCTTTGCGCGCGGTGATGGGCAATTCCGGCGCGTAAGAAACTTGCGGAACGTTGAGCTGGCGTTGATCGCGCGTGGCGACGGAGGCGCGAGCCTGCTCGAGGAGGCGATTGAGGAGCGCGTCGTGTTTGTTGGGATGGAGGCGGTCGCGGAACAAGCGGGCCGCGCGCGAGCCGAGCCGCACCCAGTCAGGCAACATGGCCTGCGGGAGCAGTTGGCGAAGTTCGTTGATGCGCGGGTCGTTCATAACCGGGAGTGTGTTGTAGCGGAAAACCGCGCGTGCGGGAAACGGAATTGTAGTGGGAGGCATCCTTCCCTCGGGCAGAGCAGTGATTTCTAACTCTCAG
>WBXK01000085.1 GCA_008933055.1 Verrucomicrobiota bacterium
GGACCGCGGCGACACGTCTGCGCACTCCAAAATGTTAGGGATCGCAGTCCTCTGCGAGCCGCCTGTTGAAACGGGAGCGTTCTGATTTACCATGACGGCGCGCAAGGGACTGACGCGCCCTACCATCGTATTGCAGAATGTTTGACGTCCTCCTTAACCCCAGCGCGGACTTGCTCGTTCCCACTCGCTCGGCCCTGCGGGCCTTCAGCTCGGGCTGAATTCCTTACCAATTCTTTTCCGGCTCGTCGCGCAAAACCATCGGCGAATCGAGTTCACTTCCAATCTCTACGCCACTCATGGTCTTGTGCATGGTGTCGGGGCAAAGATCAATTCCGCCGGGCCATTCCACACAGCCAAAGTCAGGATTAATCGTGACGGCGCTGAAGGTTTCTGAATCAAGAAGTTTTAAGAATACTCCGCCGCGTTGTTCTGGTTCGACCGGGAAAACGCCTTCGAGTCCATCGTTGAACTTAACTTTCAAACGATAGCCAGTGAGCGGCTGGGCTGTTTCAATCCGAACCATGCGGCTACTTTAGTCCAAAGGCTCGATTTTGGAAGGCTCTTGATTATGGCTGGCCTGCTCCCAAGCCAGCCGCAGTTCGTCCCGGTGCAACGCGGCCCATTCCAGCACCAGCACCAAAGCCCGACGCCGCATCGCGCCATTCATCACTTCGAGACTCTCGATGTTGAGCTGCACTTCCTCGCCTTGATAGACGGCATGAAAATGAGGCGGTGCATGGTCGCCGTAGAACATGCGGATGATGATGCCGTAAAATCTGCTGAGTTCAGGCATAGAGACTATTTCAAATTCTGCGGATTCAGCGGCTTCAAATCCTTGGTCACGAACAGGCCGTCTTTGCGGATGAGTTCGCCGTCAAACCAGATTTCGCCGCCGCCCCATTCCTTGCGCTGGATGAGCACCATATCCCAATGCACCGCGCTGCGATTGCCGTTGTCGGCGATCTCATACGCCTGCCCCGGCGTGAAGTGCAACGAGCCGGCGATCTTTTCGTCGAACAGGATGTCGCACATCGGATTCAGGATGTAAGGATTGAAGCCGATCGCGAATTCGCCGATGTAACGCGCGCCCACGTCGGTATCGAGAATCTCGTTCAAGCGTTTGGTGTTGCTGCCGGTGGCTTTGGTGACTTTGCCGTTGGTGAACTCGAGGCGCACGTTCTCAAATTTGGTGCCGGCGTAGATCGTCGGCGTGTTGAACTGGATGACGCCGTTGACGGAATCTTTCACTGGGCAGGAGAACACTTCGCCGTCAGGAATGTTGAGCAACCCTTCGCACATCTTCGCGCCGATGTTCTTGATGCTGAACTTGAGGTCAGTGCCGGGAGACTTGAGATGAACGCGATCCGCCTTCTTCATGCGTGTCTGCAACGGGATCATCGCCTTGGCCATCTTGCGGTAATCCATGGTGCAGACGTCGAAGTAAAGATTCTCGAACGCCTCGGTGCTCATGCCCGCGCTTTGCGCCATGCTCGGCGACGGCCAGCGCAGCACGCACCAGCGAGTTTTGTTCACGCGATGATCCAGCACAGGGCGGATCGTTTTCGAATAAAGGGACATACGATCGCTCGGCACGTCGGAGTTCTCGCTCATATTGTCCGAGCCCCGGATGGCAATGTAGACCTGCATTTTTTTCATGCGGGCAAGTTCGAGATCGCGGACGAGCGTGGCGTGTTTGGCATCTGTGCCGCGCAGGATTTCGCGCGCGACGCGCGAATGACGCACATCAATCAACGGTGTTCCACCCGCCGCGCGGACGGCGCGGAGGAGTTCTACGGACATCTCGTCCGGGATGTCTGTCACGTCGAGCAGGACGTCGTCGCCCGTCTTGACGCGGGTGGAGTAAGTGATGAGGAGGTTGGCCAGCTTGGTGAAACGTGGATCGGTCATAAATTGCGAAAAGGCTATTGGAGAATTGGGAGTTGTCGAGCGGAGTTGTAGCCGTAGAAATCTCCGCAGTTATGAAAAAGGAGGGAGGATGGTGCATCCGGCAGGACTCGAACCTGCAACCTTCTGATTCGAAGTCAGAAGCTCTATCCAATTGAGCTACGGATGCGACACTGAATGAGTCTTTCAAAGATAACCACGTCAGACAAGCGTAAGCGTGACATGTTATCCCAGAATCGCTTTAAGAGGCGCGCTTGACCCGGTGGTCAGATATGCCGATGATACGTCTGCCACTTGGGCGCGTACTGGTTTCGACCTGGAAGTTACGCCAGAGGCGGCATGCCGAGGACGATGCGTTGGCCTCGTAAATCATCGCATCAAACAAATAAGCTAACGAAGAATTAGCCCTCGCGGCCTAAGTGCCACGACGTTCGCCCGCTGACACCTGCTAGGTGGGACGAACGCTATAGCAGGCATGGTGGAAGGCGGAGATTGCGCGCCCAAGCCGAGAAAATTACATGCAAACTAAGCAGTGGGATTCGAGTTCGGGCGCCATCCCATAGCCGACAAAATATCCTGGACTAAGCATGTAGTCGCGGCTGGTTTACCTATCAGGGACGGGGGTTCAACTCCCCCCGCGTCCACCATTTGTTATGCATCGCAATTACCGAGTGCGCCAATCCATGGCGCGTTACTCCAACTACCCGTGACGCTCAGCTTTGGCCGGCGGGATTGGTGGGGTGGGAATCCCTCATGCTGCACCCTTTTACAGCGACTGGCTTGAGGTGGACCCACAGACCATTTCGTCCCAAGATAGAATAAATCGGGATTGCAATTGTCCAGACGCGGACCCATCTCGGATGTTCACGGGGCAGGTGGTCTCCGTATCTCGCTCTTTGATCAGACGTCTTCGTGATCGCGGAAGAAATGATTCAAGGCTTGCTTGCGCTCAGTGCCGATAGCCTTGGTCAGGGCCTCGCGTTCGCGCCGGGAGAGTGGGTAGAAATCGCGCGCATGTGCAGCATTGGCGAGGATAAATTGCGGTTTTGGCATTCCAACACTAGCTAGGCTGACGGGCAGGGAAAGCGCGTAGGCAAGGAGCTTTTCCCCGGCCACCGTGCCCACGAGTTGTTCCTGGCCGAAAACTTTCATCGCAATCACGCCTATTTTCTTACGCACAGCCACCGGTAACGCGAGGTGCTCGAAGCACGTTGGGCCAGCGGGCGCAATTTTCATTTTGTCGGTCATGCTGGCCAATCCGGCGTTGAGTGCCATCTGGGTGCAGTCAAAGTCGTGGCGTTCCAAAGCTGTTTTCAAAGCGCTGGGATCGGCATGGCAGGTGATACCGATGGCGCGGGTGATTTTTTGATCCCGCGCTTCGTAGATAGCCTCCAACACGCCACCTTTTGCCTCGATGCTTTCGAGATCTTTCAGATTTTTTAGATTGTGGATGTGTAGGACTTCAAACCGGTCTGTGTGAAGTCGTTTGAGGCTGAGTTCAATTTGCTTGCGAGCCTCGTCCGCGGTACGCGCGGATAGTTTGGTAGCAAGGACAACCTCCTTGCGTCGCGTGGCCATGACCCGCCCGACTCGCTCTTCGCTTTTGCCGCCGCCATAGGAGTGGGCGGTGTCAATGTAGGTGATGCCAAGGTCGATTGCGTGATTCAGAGCAGCGATGGCTTCGTCCTCGTCGGCATACATCAAGAAGCGGCTTCCGCAGCCGAATCCGAGAATCGGCACGTTGATGCCAGTCCGTCCAAATTTCCGCGTGGGCAGAGCTTTAAATTTGGGGGCGGCAAGCAACGGGCCCGCTAACATTCCGGCTGCGACCGTTCCAATAAATCGGCGGCGGTTCATGTGTATGTTGAGTGTGGGCTATCAACGAACCTTGCGACAAGGTTTTTGAGCGAAACATCACTTGTCAGCGCGACTCCGATTGTAGGGTTTATTGCATTTGCTCACGCGGCAATTATACCACCTTCGGCGGGGCAAATCCTTCACGATAGTTTCGCGAAAGGATTTCCTTGTTAGCTTGTTCGTGATTCGTGAAGCGAAAGTTTTCAGAATCCCAAAGTAGTTCTTGCCCTGGAAAACGCGTCGCCTTGACCGCAAGCAGAACCGGTTCCGTGATCCTCCACGCAATGTTAAATGGAGTCCACAGCGGTTTTTTGTTTCCGAGACAGGTGTCGGCCCAGTCTTTCCAGTGATGGCGCGGAGTGACCACCGGCTTGGGCTCGTCTTCCACCTCTTTGCCCTTGCGGAAAACAGTCATCCGCCCAGCGGCTTCCACGAGAAGTGAGCCTTCTTCGCAGACTACCAAGATATAGCTGGACTGCGCATCGATCTGAGGTAATCCCAGCGAGGCAAAGGAGGGTTTCTGGCCGTTATCGTTGTAGTGAATGACAAATTTATCGCGGGCAAATTTTCCGCCGCCGGGATAGGTGATCGTGCTCTGATCGTATGCCGAATGGCCGGTGTTTGAAGGACGACACGTGTTGGTCTGGACTGATTCCGGGGCCGGCATGTCGTAAGCGAAATAGAACAAGTCCATCAGGTGGCAGCCCCAATCACCCATTTGACCTGATCCGGTTTCCCAGAACTCACGCCAAGAACCTGGAGTAAAAGCTTCACTGTATCCGAGCTTTTCCGTCAGCGGCCCAAGCCATAAATCCCAGTTTAAGTTTTCTGGGACAGGCTTTGCCACGGGATAAGGCTTCCAAGCATCAGGAAAACCATTCGTCTTTGATGGGCTTCCGGTCCAGACATAACCTTCAACCGGTCGTCCAAGTTGATTGCTCTTGAGGATTTCCACGGCCTGCATCCGCCCTCTCTCGCAGGCCCGTTGGTTGCCCATTTGAGTTACCAGATTTGGACGCGCCTTGAGCCCGTCCCGAATCATCTGCAACTCGCTCAACTGATGCACGAGCGGTTTCTGGCCATAGATGTGTTTGTTATGCTGCATCGCGGTCAACATCATTGGCGCGTGATGAAAATCCGGCGTGTCCACAATCACAGCATCGAACTGGTCGGCACGGTTGGCGAAGACTTCCCGGTAATCAGTGGCCTTGAACGCGCCGGGGTAACCGCTGGCCACTTTATCAAGGGCGTTCTTGTCCACGTCACAAAACCCTGCGAACTCCACCATCGGATGGCCTCTCAGACCGCCGCGTTGCATGCCACCTATGCCGCCGACGCCGATCTGAACGACGCGCATCCGGCTGTTCTTGTTGACCTGAGCGCGGGTAGTCAAGCTCGGTGCTGCCATGCCGACAGTGAGAATGGCGCCGGTCTTGAGGAATGTTCGGCGAGTGACTGGATGCTTCATCATAGAATCGATTTATAACTTTCAGTTTTGGCTAAATTTTTGAAGCACGCACCAGCGGCTCATGATTAATGAAGCCTAGTGACGCGCTTAAGTTCTTCCAAGCAAAAGGTGCTCTCATGTCTCGTAAAAGTGAGTTTCTATTTTGCAGCGCAGCGACAGCAGCTTGCGTTTCCAACTCAGAGACACGACGTCAAGAACCTCGCCAGTGCGGGGTCACCCTCTACCGCGCACACCAATTCAAACCCCGACTGACAAGGCTGCGGAACTGGCAAATCGTTTTTGCTGGTGCGTCCCACTGAAACCAATCGTGAATTTAAAATCCCATCAACGCTGACTACCCGCGCGAGTGCTTCTTAATTCCCTGTTACCGTCAATCATTACAGGTCAGCAGTTGAGCCTCTGTTCAAGAATCAATCATTATACCCGTTCGGATTTTTTTTATGCCATTCCCAAGCGGTTGAGACGATGTCCTCTAGCTTTGGAAATTGGGGCTTCCATCCGAGTTCGTTGACGGCTTTGTGTGCGGCGGCGACGAGCTTTGGGGGATCCCCAGGGCGACGCGGCTTTTCGACGGAGGAGATTTTCTTGCCCGTGATCTTTTCACATGTCTCGATGACTTGTCGCACCGAGTAACCATCGCCATTGCCGAGATTGAAGAATCCCTGCTTGCCCGAAGCAAGACCGAGGATGTGTGCCTGCGCAAGATCGCGGATGTGAATGTAGTCGCGAATGCAGGTGCCGTCGGGAGTGGCGTAATCCGTGCCGTAGATTTCGCACTGAGTCGATTGGCCGAGCGCGACCTTGAGCACATTCGGGATAAGATGGGTCTCGATCCTATGGTGCTCCCCAAATTTCCCGCTCGCGCCCGCTGCGTTGAAATAGCGGAACGCCACAAACTCTAGTTTGTGCAGTTGCTGAAACCAGATCAGCATCTTCTCGAACATGAGCTTGGATTCGCCGTAAGGATTGATCGGACGTTGCGGTAAATCCTCTGTCATCGGCACACGATCGGGAGGTCCGTAGGTGGCGCAGGTAGAGCTAAACACAAACTTCTTCACGCCATTTTCCACAGCGGCATCCAGCAAGTTCAATCCCGAGGCGACGTTGTTTCTGAAATACTTAGACGGGTTGGTCATGGATTCACCGACGAGCGCATTGGCAGCAAAATGAAGCACGGCTTCGGCTTTGGCAGCCTTTACGGAACGGTTCACCAGTGCTGCATCGCTGAGACACCCTTCAACCAACTTCGCGCGCGGATCCACTGCGGAGCGATGGCCTTCGGTCAGATTATCAAAAACAGTGACGGCATGGCCCGCGTTGATGAGTTCCTCCACGCAGACCGATCCGATGTAGCCTGCGCCGCCGGTTACGAAAACATTCATACCCGCAGGCTAGAGAGGGGAAGTGCGCCGCTCAACACTTTTGCCGCCGCTAGACGCCTCTCAAAAGGCTTTCATCGTATCCAATACTGCCTTGATGCGCGGGACTTCATGAGTGCGGAATAAGTCTGTCTTGCCCAGCGCGGCCAGCACAGCGAAGAACGGTTCGGCGCAGCGGACTTCTTCGCCGAAGAATTCAAATGCATGCGGCAGGGCGTGACACGTCGGGAAACCCAGAGTGCGCAGGCGAAACGTGTTCAGAAAAATGTTCATCTGATGCCGCACACGCACCGCGCTGTCTTGCAAGTTGCGATAGTAGAAGCCTAGCCCCGGATCAATGAAGATGCGCTTTACGCCGTTGCGTTGCGCGATCTCGATCTGACGCGAGAAGAAGTCTTGCATCATCGGAATCGGGTCGGTGCTGAGGTCAAAGTCAGCCACCTCGCGCACATTTTTGCCCTGTACATAGCAGATGATCACGGCGGCATCGTGGGCGGCTACGGTGCGAAACAGTTCATCCGAACCCTCTGTCCCGGTGAGGTTGAGTATGTTCGCCCCAGCTTCGAGACACGCGCGGGTGACACTAGGCTGATATGTTTCAACGGAAACTAAAACGCCTTCTGCACGAAGCTCGCGGATCACAGGGATCAGCTTGGAGTTCTGACCTGCGTCGTCCACGCGCGCTGCGTGAGCCAACGTGGATTCTGCCCCCACATCAATTATATCTGCTCCTTGCGAGGCAAGAACGCGACCACGCTGAATGGCGGCATCGGCAGAAAGGCAGACGCTTTCGCGGTACCATGAATCCGCTGAGAGGTTGACCACCCCCATGATGGCGGGGCGGAACTCGGGCGCGTTGAAATGAAATGATTTGTCGCCGATGGAAAACTCCTTCACATGCGCGGCGGCAGCGGCGCGGTGCTTCGCAAGGAGTTCGGAAAGATGTTCAATGGTCAACACGAGCGTGAAATCGTTTATCTAAAACATTATTTCGGCAGCCTGCCGAGCCGAAGTCCGCTTTGGCGCGCGAAGGCTGGTGCGTCTGGCGGGATTCGAACCCACGACCCTCTGCTTAGAAGGCAGATGCTCTATCCAACTGAGCTACAGACGCAACCTTTGTGACGGTAGCGGTGCGGCGGTTTGGGCGCAAGTGTCGTTCACCCTGTGTCCAGGGCAGACGCATCCAAATCGTTTTTGGGATGAAGGGGGGCAAGTGGTCGATTGGAGAGAGTTTGTGGAATACAGAATATTGAACTCAGGCGAGGAGGAACATTTTCCGCAGTGAACTTGCAATGAATTCGAGGAGTAAAGACGAGAGCAATGACAGGATTGCGCCGGAGCGATACCTCTTTAATCGCATTGCCCGTCACCGCGCTTGGATCAGCTTGAGAATGCCGAGCGTATTGGCGACTGCTTTGGGGACGAAGTTGTTAATCTCAACGTATTCGGGAAGCTTTGATCTATCCGCACTGCGCTCCGAGCAGTGATCGTTGTCGCCCCACGGCCCGAGTCCATCGAGAGTGGGAACGGCGTCCCAGATCATGTTGCCATCACTAAGGCCGCCCCGTTCTTGGATGTCTGTTGGATAACCTGCCACCTCGCCGGCTTGCTTCCAGATTTCACAGAGCCTGTCGGTGTCTGCATTGCGTGGCCACGGACGGCTTTCTGTCAGGATTTCAACTTTGACGGCGCAACGAAATCCATCCACCGGACTGAGAACATCACCGGGGCCAGCCATAGCGAGCAGCATCTGTTTGCAGTGGTTGTATGCCTCCGCGTTGAACGCGCGAAACTCGCCTTCAGCCACGGCCTCGTGCGGAACGCGATTCAAGACCGTACCGCTGTTGACCGTGCCGACGTTCACCGTAAGATCGCGCGAGTAGTCGGTGAGCGCGGCGATGCGAGGCAAAAGCAGTCCGAGTTGCACGGCTGCGTTTGCGCCGTGGGAATGTTTCCCGCCTGCGTGTGTGCCGCGACCTGACACAGTCACGCGCCACGTCGCGCGACCTTTGCGCGCAGCAACAACGAGATGTTCGTTGCCAAGGCGACCTTCCGCTTCAAATACAAGCGCTGCGAGCGTGCTCTGATCTATGCGCTGACGACAAAGATCACCGAAGTCCGGCGAATACATTTCCTCGGACGAGTTGAGAAATAATTTCCAAGTAATGCTCTCGAAGGCTTCGGGCGCATGAGCTTGAAGCGCCTTCAAAACGAGCCAGATCATCACTGTGCCGCCTTTGATATCGTGTGTGCCGGGGCCGAAGGCGAGGTTGCCCTCGATCGACCAGCGGAAATCATTTCGCGCTTCTTCCTCCGCTGGGAATACCGTATCGAGATGCGAGACGAGCGCGATACTCTTCGCACCGCGCCCGCAACGAGTGAGAACAAGATGTTGGCCGAAGAGCGGGTTCGCGGAGGGAATCATTTCCGCAACGAAGCCGAGGGGGTGAAAACTTTCAGCCGTGAATCGCCCGAGATGGTTCACACCCTCGAGATTCAACGTGAAGCTGTTAATGCCAACCATCTGCCGGAGCAGTTCGAGCGCGGCAGGGAGTTGCGCTTCGAAGAAGGCTTTCAGATGTAGGGTGTTCGACACAGCTTGTAATTGCTCACTTCCTCACGGACTCGACGTGTTTACCGCGAATCTTCTTGGTGTTGAAATCCCAGAGCAACCAGTCGTCGTCGGGGACGAACTTGTTGACTTTGCTGTCCCACTTCTTGGGAAGCTCTCGATTCAATTTCTCAATGAACGGCAGCAATGGACGCTGCGGCGGGAATTGTTTCTCATGTTGATCTAGCACGATGTCCGTCTTCCACCCGAACTGTTTCCGGTATTGCGCGAAGCCAAAGCCGTCGAAGAAATTTTCGCTCTTCACGAGCGGCATGTACCAAAGGCTGGGGATGCCGCGAGGGTTTTCTTTCACAGGGATCTCCATCTCAAGCCTCTCGAGTAGGGCGCGCCCCTTAGCGTCGCCTTTCAGGTGATCACGCAATTTGTGCAGGCTGGGAAATTCAACGGGCGGGCTGACGAAGAGCACTGGCTTGTGTTGCAATGTCGCAAGAATTATCTCGTGCGGCGTGCCGACGCTGTAAATGTTCGTGGGACAATAAGAGATGGTGAAATCACTCGTATCGACCATGCGGAGATCAATGTGCAAGGTCTCCCAGAATTGTTCCGCGCACCATGCGCGTTCCTGCGCACCGCGTTTGCCGCCCGCGAACGTCCAGCGCTTGCGGATGATTTCGGCGCTCTTCACGTCTTCCCGCCCGTATTCGTGCAACCCTCGCACATCAGGCTTGAACCAAGGATCGAAAACCGTGACGCCGGTCTCTTGTAGGAACTGACTCACGCGATTGCGCCAGCCGAAATGCTTCTCCACTTTTCGCGACGCGACGAAATCCATCGGGCCGGACAGATAGACGCGCGCTCCCTGCAAGAGGCGGCTTTTTTTCTTCGCATTAGCCATGAGCGAAAAGTAAGGAGGCGGGACGAACGATTCAAGCTTTGAGGAGTTGGCGAGTTGTAGCTGTTCCCGCCCCCTAACTTCGCGCCGACCCGCTAGAACGCGAACTTAAACAAAAGCTGAACTCTAATCGTCATCACTTACTTCACAGCCGGCAGCCATGAGGAATTTGGCTAGCCCTCCGCAAAACGCGAATCCACAAATTGCGAGACAGATCATAAATCCAGTTGAAAGACGGCGTGCGCCAACCAATATGAAGAAGCCAAGGGCCGTGCCAATGCCATATTGAAAGATCCTATTCATAGATGGAGGCAACCCTCTCTCTCGCCTCATCAGTATCTATTCCGCGATTGAGTTAATAATTGAAGACGACTTCTTTTTGAGCCGATTGGAGAGCAATCCTCACGCTTCCACCACTGGCCGATCTTGTTCTGCGAATGACTTGGAGTTCCTTTCTTGATGGGTTGATTGTAGGTCACAAAATATTTTCCGGACACATCTGATCTGACAATGGGAAAGGTGGATGGTCAATCAAGCCATTTTGAAGGGCTCTAAACAGTTGCTCCGGCACAGCCCGTGCGGCAACCTGACCGAGAATGACGGGTAACAGGACAAAAACGGCAACATTGAGACCAAACCGGATGGAGTTCACGCGACTCGGCTTGGCTTTAGCGTTGTCGATTGTGTTGCATCTGACCTTCTGGGGCGTTTATGTCCTGAGACGGAACATCCATTGGCCTGTGTGGATGCAACGGATGGTTCAACCCCCGTCAATTCAAGCCAAACAACAACAGTCCAGACCCCCATTGTTGTTCATAGATGTGACCGAGGCGCAAGCTGTCGCCAAAGAGCCGAAGGATGCTACGCGATACTCGGACCGCAACTCCATCGCCGCCAATCCTGAGCCGGACAAGGAATTGAACGAGCCGAAGATTGACGGCACGCAACAGAATGCGAACAAGACGGACGCGGCCTCCCAAAAGAAGTTCGATCAACTCATTCCCGATCCGCCCAAGCCGAAACTTTCACCGGGCAACATGACGATTGCGAAGGTCGAACTGAAGCCGCCACAGGAAAAGCAACGTCCGCGCACGATTAAAGAAGCGATGTTGCAGCGTGGCGAGAAGATGAAGCAAGATGGCGGCGCAACTCAACGCGCCAACGCATCGCTCGACGTGAAGGCCACTGGATTCGGTGCGTATGATCGGGCGTTCATTGATGCAGTGTCCTCACGTTGGTATGACCTGCTCGACAACATGAGCTACGACGCTTACCGCCAAGGCAAGGTGGTGGTGCAATTCGTCTTGAACTACGATGGGCGCATCACTGAAATGAAGGTAGTCCAATCGACAGTCACGGAGACGCTGTCTTTGTTGTGCCAGAAGGCCGTGCTGGATCCTGCGCCGTTCGACAAGTGGCCGCGCGAGATGCGGCTGATGGTGGGCGAAGATTCACGCCGCATCACATTCACTTTTAATTACAACTGAGCCGGACTTTCACCGCAAAGAAAACAAAATAAAATGGAATACCTAGTTTATTCACTGCTAATCATCACATCTATCATCGGGATGACATTCATCGTGGAGCGCGGTTTGGCGTTGCGCTGGAAAAAAGTAGTGCCGCAAAAAATCGAGGACGCCATCGAAGCCTGCAAATCGAAGAACGACGCGGACATGGTCAAGCGTGTGTGCGAACAGAACGCATCACCGCTCGGCAGA
>WBXK01000086.1 GCA_008933055.1 Verrucomicrobiota bacterium
CCCGTGCGATAACGAATGATTGGCATCGCTTCCACGCCGAAAGTTGTCGCTACCACTTCGCCGACTTCGCCATCTGCAACAGGTTGCCCGACGTCGTTGAGAATCTCGATGTGCAACTGGTCGTTGTGCAGATGACCGCCCTGCCCGGCTTCACATTCGCAAAGCGAGTTCGCAAGTTCAGTCACTCCGTACGTGGAATAAACTTTCGCATCCCATGACGCTTCAATGGCTTGGCCAGAAGCGTTAAACGCAAACCCAGCGTCACGGATCGGCTCGCCGATGCAGACGATTTTCTTCACAGAGGATTTTTTTAGATCAACCCCCGCTTCGCACGCCTTATTCGCGACGAGCCGCAGAAAAGATGGCACACCGACGATCGCCGTCGGTTGGACGCGTTGAATCATCTCCAACACGAGCAATGGGGATGACATACCCGTGCGCACAACGCCGCAACCGATGTCGCGCAACCCAAGCCAATACGCTAGGCCCGCCATAAAACAACGGTCCATCGCCACAGCCACAACCACTGTGTCGCGCGCTGTCAACCCCACGCAGTCGAACGAGAGTTTCTCGTTTCGCGCCAGTCGCCGCAGATCCGCATCGGTGAGCATCCAGAGCAAGGGTTCGCCGGAGGTGCCGCTGGTTGTCACGATCTCAGCGATGCGTTCGCGTGGGACGCAGAGAAAATCCCAGTTACGCTTGGACAAAGTTTTTTTATCTAGCAGCGGCACTTGAGACAACGCAGGCGTGCCGCTCACACCGCGCAACAACTCGCGGTAAAATGGCGAGTGGATCTTCGCGTAATGCAAAGTCTCGGCCCAAAGTTGATCAAAGGATCGCGTCATCTGAGTGGCGAGGATTTTACATAATCGGCGGCCAGAATGCCAGCCGCCGCACCTGTTGCGAGACAACAACCCATCACACGAGCGCTCGCGATCGCGTCCACTTCCGCGCTGATGGTTTTGCCAGCCATGAAAAGATTTGCGACGTGGGCTGCTCGGAGCGACCGAGCAGGAATCTGGTAGTGGATGCCGGGCGGCAGGAATTGAAAACTCACCACTCCTGCTGCATTCCATTGTTCAATCGGCCAGGCACAGCGAGCGACAGCATCGGGAAACTTTCGCCCAGTCATTACATCTTGACCCGTCAACACGTATTGCCCGACGATCATGCGACCTGCACGGTGGGCAGTAGTCATGTCGTCGAGCGAGGTTAAGCA
Organism: Verrucomicrobiota bacterium; assembly: GCA_008933055.1. GTDB lineage: Bacteria > Verrucomicrobiota > Verrucomicrobiia > Limisphaerales > JADLHS01 > JADLHS01. Next base: position 1,220 of record WBXK01000086.1, read on the forward strand.
CTCCTCAAAGCCTCGAACATTGGCGCGGAGAAAGGTGATGAGTTCCGGCACTTGTGCCGCGCGACCTGCAAATTTGGCGGTAAAGGTATCCGGCTCAAGGCTCGCCTGAAGGTTGAGCGGGGCGAAACCAGCGCGGGCGAGACGCAACAACACATGGGCCATATCGGCGGCGGTTGCGATTGGTCTCCGCACGTTGCAAAGTGTAAAAACCACTGCGGAGGCTTGCGTGGTTTCGTCTGTGGCGAGAGTTTCCGCGCCTATGGCTTTGGCAACTTCAGCCGCGCCGCTGCAATCAATCACTGCGCCGACTTCAAAACCGTTCAACCGCGTGATGCGGCCTCCATCAAACACGACATCGGCAAGCGGTGTTTTCCATTGCGCCCCCAAATGCGAGGTGTTGGAAATAAACTTCTCTGCGAGTGAACGAAAATTCTTCGGGCGATACGGCAGAACGAAAACTTTCCCCATCTTTACAGGTAGAGATTCAGCGACGGCTTGGGCAAACTCGTGCGTGAAACCGTCGTTCAGAAATTTTCCTGCGTCATCATACAGTCCGCAGAGAGTTGTAATTCCGCTGAAACCACCTATGCCGCCAGGCGCTGCGCGGGAGTCGAGTATGAGCGTGGAACAACCCGAACGTGCCGCGCAAACCCCAGCGGCGATTCCCGCCGCACCGCTGCCGATGACAGCAATGTCCACTCGAGCACTCACAAGTTTAGCAATCGCGAGCGAAGTCCCTTGGCAAACGTCTCAGCTTCGGCGGCGGTGAAATGTGTTTCCAGATGGAAGACCGTGACACGCAATTCGCCTCGGAAGGAATAGAAGATGGCGCCGATGCCGGGCGAAGGTGTGGTAGCGCCGACGTGGGTGAAGTCGAGCACGGTCGCGCCGCAGAACGTGGTCAGCAACGGCGTGACGGCAGCGGTGTCACCGTAAAAGAAGGAACAGATTTCACCCCTCAGCCCGGACTTCAAGATGAACAGATATAGCGGGAGTGGCAGACACCTGGAAATATCCGCGACGGCAACGCCCGCTTCGATCAGACCGTCACGCATGGCTTGTGCGATCTGGGGCTTGAGGACCGCGACGGCAGCAGCGGTCGTGTCGAGATGTCGCGGCAAGAACTGAGTCATCATCATTGTGACCTGATTGCAGAACAGAGGCTCGACCGACCCCTTGGGCCGCAAGCCGACGGGCATGGGCAAAACATAACTGGCACTTGGCGATCCGATGCGCTGATGCAACTGATGCAACTCAATCATCGCGGCGGCGGCGTGAAATTGTGCGCCCCCAAGGGCACCGCAAACTTTCGAGGCATTGGCCCGAACGCGTGTGGTTTCCTCGAGGGAGAATCGCTCCACGCAAAAGCGCTGCACCTTGGGGGCATCAGGAAAACGAACACCGACGCTGCGGGGCGGGGCTTTGATGAACTCGTCAAACAGCAAAACGCTCTTGCGCGCGAGCTTGAGACGCTCCATCAAAGGTTTTTTGGGACGCGTGGAAATCGGCTGCTCCAGCGCGGGCAACGGAATGTCGTCGCGCCCGACAAGCGCAACAAAATGCTCTGCGCTGTTTGCGTCCATGAGCATGTGCGCCCATGTAAAAACGACGTTCATGCGCCCACCGTCACGCTCGACGAGATCGAATCGGAAGAGTTCGCCGCGCTTCGGGGAGAGTGGTTCGTCGCAAATTTTTTCGCGTAAACCAGAATGCTCACGATGAACCCTAACTTGGGGCAGGGGCGAATTTTCCTGAGGAATTTTCCATTTCGGCATCAGCCAACCGCCAGGATGGGCACGCAGTATCGGATGGCGCGTCGCCAATTCGGCGATGCGTTTGCGCAAGGCATCCGGCGAGATGGCTGAGTCGAGTTCGAGTTCGATCTGGCAGGAGTTTCCGGCGTAGCCGCGCCGCCGCATCTCACGATCGAAACCAAGCATGAGAAAATCGCAGCCGTTAAGTGGGAGTTCACCGGGCATTGAGGATTCGGGCAGCGGTGGCAGCGAGAGAGCGGACGTTTTGAAGCGCGTCGACGGTGATCTCGCCTTCGGGAATCCAGAAACCGTAGCTCTGCTCGATGAACAGTAACACGCGCACCAGCGACATGGAATCAAACCCGGATGCGATCAGATCGGTTTCGGGCGTGACCACGACGGCGGATGCGAACACTTCGCGTTTCAGGAAGTCGAGCAGCTTGGTTTCGATTTCTAGCGGATCAATCATTCAGGCCACCGGAGCAGCGCGGCGAATCTTGCCTGTGACAGGCGTGCGTGGCAAGGCGGCGACGATGGTGAATCGCGTAGGGATCTTGTAGGACGCCAGATGCTCGCGGCAGAACGCGTGGATGGTATCGAGCTTTGCGTCAGGCGAACTCAACACGACTTCAGCTTCCACAGTTTCGCCGAGGTGTGGATGGAGTTGACCATACACTCGGGATTCACCCACAGCTGGGTAGCGGTTGATCACGGCTTCAATCTCTTCCGGGAATACCTTACGGCCCGCCAGATTGATGACAGCGGTTTTGCGCGAGAGCAGGAACAGAAAACCATCTTCGTCTATGCGCCCTATGTCGCCGGTGTAAAACCACCCATCGCACAAAACTTCTTCACGCGAAACCCACGGAGCAACGTAGGCATCGAAGATTCCCGGCCCCCGCACGGCCAGTTCGCCGCAGCCTTCGGCGTCTGGATTGACGACGCGAACTTGGAAGTCTCCAGCGCCGCGCCCGACGGAGTTCCACCTTCCGCCTGGGGCGGGTGTGTTCAAAGCGACAAGGCCCAGTTCGATTACGCCGAGACCTTGTGCGAGCACGAGATTGAAGCGTTTGAAAAAATCGTTCGCAACATCTTGAGGAAGCGCGCAGGTGGTCGAGATAGCCAGACGCACGGAGGGAATCTGCACGGCGGAATAATCCCGCGCCCACATCGAGAAATGGAACGGCGCGGCGTAAAGCACGGTGCCCTTCCATCGGTTCACCGCTTCGAGAAATGGTTTCGCCGTGACGTGTCGCGCCAAAACAATCGTCGCGCCGACCTCGATATAAAGCACGACGGTGATGAGAAAGTGGTGCGCCATGGGCAGACACCAGATCACGGTGTCGTCCGCCGTGATACGAAAGGCTTTATTCGCGGAGAGGATGCGGTCGCGGATGGTTTCATGCGAGAGAGCAACGCCTTTGCGCGCACTCGTTGTGCCAGAAGTGAAGCGGATAAACGCGAGGTTGAGTCCGTGATTATCTGGCGGCTTGGAGGGATTGAGTTTGGTGAAATAACAATCCGGCGCCACGGCTACGCTCGCACCGCGAGGTTTGGGCGTGAGCATCCCGCTCAATTGCATTGCCACCCCGATTTCCGCGATCTCTTCCTCTGGACAGTCAGACGGCACGGGCACGACCACGACATTCAACCGCCAGAGCGCGAACGTCAGCGCGACATACGCGATGCCGTTCGGAAACGCCAACCCGATGCGACTGCTAGCGCCGGTATTAAGTGAGCCGATTTGTTGCGCCAGTTCGCAGACCTGTTGCGCCAATCCTCCATACGACAACACCACACCGTCCTCGACGATCGCCAGCTTTTGCGGCCAACGCCTCGCGGTCGCCTCTAGCAATTCAGTGAGGTTCATGCTTAACAAGTGGAAACGAACAATGGCAGAGCTGCGAAATCGAAACCATATTTTTTCGACTCACGACCGGCGACCAACAAGAATCCGGTTGCCGTGCCCGCACGCCGCTTCATACTGGGAGCACAGATGTTCGACGTTTTGAAAATAGCCTCGATCAGTTTGCTGACGATTATCGTCAGCCTGATCTCTCCAGCTTCTCCAGCCGCGGGCTGGCCGATGTTTCGCGGCGCGCCCGATCTCACGGGTGTAGCTAGCGGACGACTGCCGGAACAGCCCACCCTGCTCTGGTCGTTTAAAACTCAAGGGCCGATCAAGTCCAGCGCGGCCATCGTCGGCAACCGCGTATTCATCGGCTCGAACGACCGTCATCTCTACGCGCTAGACTTTGCCACCGGCAAACAACTCTGGACGTTCACGAACAGCGAACCGATCGAGTCTTCACCACTCGTGCTGAATGGAACTGTCCTCGTCGGATCAAGCGATGCGAACCTCTACGCTCTCGACTCGGACACAGGCAAACAACTCTGGAAGTTTGAGACGGGAGACAAAATCCTCGGCGCACCAAATTGGTTCGTGAATGGCGACAAGACAAACATCCTCGTCGGCAGCTACGACTTCAAACTCTACTGCCTCGACGCCGCCACGGGCCGGAGCAATTGGGTTTTCGAGACCGGCAATTACATCAATGGATCGCCCGCTGTCAGCGATGGCGTCGCCACCTTCGGCGGATGCGATGGCGTTCTGTATTCCGTCACCCTCACCAACGGCAGCCTCGCATTCAGCAACGAGATTGGGGCACCTATCGCCGCGTCCATAGCCCTTGCGGGAGGACGCGCTTACTTTGGACATTATGAGAACAAGTTTTTATGCGTTGACCTGAAGACCGGATCAAACGCCTGGACTTTCAGCGAACGGCAATTCCCCTACTTCTCCTCGCCTGCGGTCACCAAAGACCGCGTGTTGTTTGGTGGGCGTGACAAGAAGCTTCACTGCGTCAGTCGCGCCGACGGCAAACCCATCTGGAGTTTCGCCACGCGCGGCAAGGTGGACAGCTCACCCGTGGTCTGTGGAGACAAGGTTGTTATCGGTTCGGATGACGGACGGCTCTATCTGGTCTCGCTGAAAGACGGCAAGGACCTTTGGTCGTATGAGATCGGTCAAGCCATCGAAAGCTCGCCCGCCGTGGCCGATGACAAAATTGTCATCGGCTGCGACGATGGGACGATCTACTGCTTTGGGATGAAAGGGAACTGACAGGAGCTTTCATCGCGCCGTCTAAAAAATAAACGGCGCGACAACTCAAACCTCACAACTGCCCCATCGCCTTATCCAGCGCGGCGAACAGTTGGTTCATCGTAGCTTCAGTTTCGTCGCCCATGTTCGAGAGACGGAACGTCGTGCCTTTGATCTTTCCGTAGCCGCCATCAATGAGGAAGCCCTGTTCCTTCACGAGCTTCTGGACTTTGGCGATGTCCACGGTGCGACCGCCGGGCTTCGCACCGTTGTTGACGCAAGTCAGCGTGATAGACTCGTATCCCGACTCCGGGAATAGCGTGAAGCCATGCTTCGCAGCCCAATCACGCGTCATCTGGTTCGTCTTCGTGTGCCGGGCGTAACGAGCTTCCAGACCTTCGGCGAAGAATTCATCCAGCTTAGCGCTCAAGGCATAAGTGTGCGAAATGCTCGGCGTGCTGGGCGTCATGTTTTCCCTCGCATTTTTCTCGAAATCCACGAAGTCGAAGTAATAGCCGCGATCCTTGATCGTGGCAGCCTTGGCGAGCGCGGCTGGGGAGCAAGTGAACACCGCGAAGCCCGGCGGCATAGCCCACGCCTTTTGCGTGCCGGCGAGCAGCACATCAATGCCAAGCTCATCGAACTTGATCGGCATCGCCGTCATGGAACTCACCGAGTCCACGATGAACATCACGTCGGGATATTTTTTCTTGAGCGCGGCGATCTCAGTCAGCGGCGACATCGTGCCGGTCGAGGTTTCATTGTGGATCAAAGTGAGCGCGTCGTATTCGCCAGTAGCCAACTTTTTATCAATCGCCTCGGCACGGATGGGTGAACCCCACTCAGCCTGCAAACCATCGGCCTGCTTGCCGCAACGCTTGGACACATCAAGCCACTTGTCTGAAAACGCACCGCACATGCAGTTGAGAACCTTTTTAGAGACGAGGTTGCGGATCGCACCCTCCATCACGCCCCAAGCGCTAGAGGTGGAAAGATAAACGAGTTGCTTGGTGGAGAGCAGTTGCTGGAGTTGAGGCTGAATCTTCGCGACGAGGTCTTTGTAGCCTTGGCCGCGATGCCCGATCATCGGCGCGCAAAACGCCTTGTAGGTTTTTTCGCTGACTTCGACTGGTCCCGGAATATGTAGTTTGATGTGTCCCATATAGGTGGACAATTTTTCCTGACGTTACGCCCAAAGGCAAGCGCACGTTCGGTTGATGAGTTGCTTTGATTCTGAATATTCAATTATGAATAAAAGCAAAACCCCGGAAGCCAGTTGCCTGACCTCCGGGGTTAGAATCTGTAGCGGCACTCTGCGAGTGCCTTCGGGCGGTTCTAGACCGCCGCTACGACTTACTTGCTCTTCTTCAGCGCGGTGAAACCAGCACACACGCCGCGCGAACGTGATCCCCACCGGCGGCAACTGGATTGCCACGCGGTTTCCATTCGCGGCCCACTCGGCGAACTTGTGGAGCGCGTCTCCGGCAGTATAAAGCTCAAGGACGAACGCGACCGCCTGATCTGAATCTGCAAAGCGTTGCTCGACGAATTGGCCGTGCGCGACATCCATATCAAGCAAGTCGCAATTGAAGACGTGATCCGCCAGATTTTGCGGGATAAGCGGTTCAGGCTTAGTTGTCTTAACGCTAGCAAACACCCTAAGGGCTCTCAGCAGAGCTTTTCTTGGGTTTGAGGCGTTGTCGGCTTATTCCCCGTGCGGCGAAGCGCTTTGTCTGCAGAATATTTACTTTCCAGCCCAAGACCTTGCGCTACGCTGGGCACACATGGGGAAGACTGAATCAGATCCATGTGAGGGGCTTGCTAGAGCGCGCAATCCCGTATTTGCCACCACGCATTGGAGTGTGGTAGTGCAGGCGGGTGCCGACCCGTCGTCGGTTGGCACGGCGGCTCTAGAGAAGCTGTGTCGCACGTATTGGTATCCGCTCTTTGCGTTTCTGCTTCGGAAGGGCCACCGCGAGGCGGACGCGCAAGACCTCACCCAACAATTTTTCACGCGGTTGCTAGAATCAAAGTCGTTGCAGACTGTGGACGCGCGCAAAGGCAAGTTCCGCACCTTCCTTCTGGCCAGCCTCGGGCATTTTCTGTCCAACGAACGGGATTTTGCAAACGCCGCCAAGCGCGGGGGTGGCCGCCCCATCCTTTCTCTAGAGGCCATGGCTACCGAGGAGTGGCAGCGATTCGAACCCGCCACGGCGTTGTCCCCGGACAAGTTGTATGACCAACGGTGGGCGATGACGCTCTTGACCAACGCGGTGACGCGCTTACGCGCAGAGATGGTCGCTGCGGGAAAATTGAGCCAGTTCGAAGTGCTGAAAACCTTTTTGACAAACGAACCCGCCCCTGGCGAATACGCACAAGTGGCACAGCGCTGGGAGGTGAGCAGCCAATCCGTGGCCGTCTCAGTGCATCGCCTGCGCCAGCGGTATCGGGAACTGGTGCGTGCCGAAGTAGCGGATACGGTTTCCAGTCCGCTGGAGGTGGAAGAGGAAATGCGACATTTATTCGCAGCCTTGAATACCTGAGGGCTCAACCATAAAACCAAATATCCTGAAATCGCACGCCCAAATTTCTTCTTAGCATGTTTGTGGTCCTCCTCAATTCATGACCGCCGCATCAATTTGTCCGCAGTGCGGGACACCGCTGTTAAGCGGTGCGGCCGGCGGCTTATGCCCAAAATGTCTCGGGTCCTTGGGCTTCGCTGCCGCGTTGTTTCCAGAAGAGAACCGCCCCGTCTCCGATGAAAAAGCGCTCCATCGCTTGGGGGACTATGAATTGCTGGAGGAGATCGCGCGCGGCGGGATGGGGGTGGTTTACAGAGCGCGGCAGCTCAGTTTGAATCGCACCGTGGCTGTAAAGGTGGTTTTACACGGCCCTTTCTCCAGCCCGGAATTCGTTCAACGATTCCGGACGGAAACCGCCGCCATCGCCACGTTGCAGCATCCCAACATCGTCGCCATCTATGAAGTCGGCGCGGAACGGCAGGAGCACTTCTTCTCGATGCAATACATCGATGGACCGAATCTGGCCGAAGTGGTTCGCGGGAAGCCTTTGCCCACGCAGCGCGCGGCGGAATATCTCCAGACCATCGCCGCCACGGTTGCATATGCGCATCAACGCGGCGTGCTGCATCGCGACCTCAAACCTTCCAACGTGCTATTGGATGCGTTCTCGCAGCCGCACATCACCGACTTTGGTCTCGCCAAACTGCTGGGCACCGATGCGGATTTGACCACCACCGGCCAAGTGTTGGGGTCGCCGAATTATATCGCGCCGGAGCAGGCGGTGGGAAAACGCCACGAAGTCGGACCAGCGGCGGACATCTATTCATTGGGCGCAATTCTTTACCACCTCATCACAGGCAACCCGCCGTTTCAGGGTGAAACCCTGCAGGACATTTTGCTTCAGGTGCAGAACGTTGATCCAGTCGCGCCGCGTCGGTTGAATCCGAGCGTGCCGGTGGATCTGCAAACCATCTGCCTGAAGTGTCTGCAAAAAGAGCCAGGCCGGCGTTATCGCTCCGCGCAGGAACTCGCCGACGATCTCAGGCGTTTTCTTGATCATGAACCCATCGAAGCGCGCGCGGTTTCCGCGCTGGAAAAGCTCTGGCTCTGGGGCAAACGCCACCCTGTGCTGGCCGCGCTCACCATGGCGCTGCATCTCGTGGTCATACTGGGCCTCGCCGGCATTCTCTGGCAATGGCGGCGCGCGGAAGACAATGCGCGGGGCGAACATGAACAACGCCGGGCCGCGGAAGATTATGCCGCGCGCGTGCGGCTGAATTTATATGCGGGCGATGTGAGCTTCGCCGCGCGGGCGTTACAACGCGGCGACCTCGGACTCGCACGCCGGACCTTGGAGGACTGGCAGCCGCAAGCGGGCGAGTCGGACTTACGCGGCTTCGAATGGTATTGCCTCTGGAGCCGCTGCCATGGCGAGCAGCTGGCGGAGCTCGGAAAACATGAGTGGATCGTGACCTGCACGGATTTCTCCCCCACCAGCCAATGGTTGGCCACCGGCAGCCAGGATCACTCGGTAAAAATCTGGGATGTGGCGCGCCGCGCGTTGGTCACCACCCTTCCCGCCGCCACTGGCGCGGTATGGTCCGTCACCTTCACTCCGGAGGGACGACAATTAGTCACCGCCGGCCAAAGCGGCGTGACGATCTGGGATTGTGCAACGTGGCAACCCGTCCGCCACTTGCCGGGACAAACCGCGTCGCTGGCGCTAAGCGCTCCGCTGCTCGCGAGTGTCGAAGTCTCCTTCTTTTATTGGTGGCAACCGCCGGGGGCGGTGACTGTGTGGAACTATGCGACCGGCGAAAAACTCCGAACGTTTCCTAAACCTGGTCGCACCGCGGCGCTCGCACCGGATGGATCGGTTCTGGCCGTTGCCGGATTGGAACGAGGCGTTGATCTGTGGGAGGTCACCACGGGCATTTTACTCCGTACCATCGAGTCCACGAATGCCGTCCGGGGATTAGAATTTTCCCCCGACAGCCAACAATTGGTGATCATGGGCCGCGCGATGCCTCCAGTGCTACACAACCTGCGCGGCGGCCATCCGCCGCGCGCGATCTTGGGTCACACTATGGAGGTCTGGGATGCCGCATTCACCGCGGACGGCAGCGTCCTTGCCACGACCAGCTCCGATCAAACGGTCCGCCTCACCGATCTACGAACTGGGACAACAAAATCCGTTCTGCGAGGGCACGAGCATGAAGTCTGGTCCGTGGCGTTCAGCCACGATGGGAAAACACTCGCCACCGGCGGCAAAGATCGCCGCGTATTACTTTGGTCCCCCGAAGCGCCGCCTGCCACTTCTTACGTCCCCAACCAAGGCACGTTGCATCCCTTCTTTTGCCCAGACGGCAAGCAGATAGTCACCACCGGCACGACCAATGCCCCCGCCTCTTCCGCTGTGCGCGGGTTAAACGACCTGAGTGCGGTGCAAGAAATCAAGGGCCGCCGCACCATGAGCTTCACCGCTGACGGTCAGCGGCTCGTCCGCTGGGGTCGCGGGGCGAAATCATTGTCGGTCGTGACTCCGAATTCCACCAACGTGACCGCAATCCCATTGGAATACTGCGACGACAAGAGCACTGGCGTAGAGTATCAAGGCTTCACGCTCGACGGGAAAACGCTGTTCTACGTGGATCAACTGGGGCGGGTGGCGGTTTGGGATGCGACTTCGGGTAAACTGTTGAATTTATTACAAGGTCCGCCGCCGCCGATCAGTGCTGGCTCGATTTCGCCCGGCGGCCGCTTCCTCGCCCTTGGCGCGCAGAAAGAGAGTGTGATCCGTTTGTATGACTTGGCTTCCGGTCGGGAAGAAATGTTGAGGGGTCACCGCGACACCATCCGGGGACTGGCCTTCTCCGCTGACGACGCGACCTTGGCGAGTGGCAGTCTGGACGGAACCATCCGCCTCTGGAAGACCCGGCCCGGCACATTCGTTGCCGAATTGCCCGGCCACATGGAAGAAACTTCAGCCGTCGCGTTCTCGCCCGATGGGCGGACTTTGGCCTCGGTGAATATGAATCTCTCAGTCAAACTCTGGCACATCCCAACGCAGCGCGAGCTTGTCTCCTGGGATTTTCCGAATGCGGGCGATTTCCTCACCTTTTCGCCGGACGGCCGCTTTCTGGCGCTGACCACCCGCACCAACTCCGTTTACCTCTTCGACGCCCCGCC
>WBXK01000087.1 GCA_008933055.1 Verrucomicrobiota bacterium
GACGCCAAACTTCAATTCTGCCGCCTCATCATAGCTCACTCCACCGATTTCTTCCCGCATCAGTGACGCGAAGAATGGATTGATGAAATCTAGCAACGCGGCGCGACTACGGAAATTATCGGAGAGTGGAATAACGGCACCGGTGGCAACCGGGGCTGTCTGCCACGCTCGTTTGTAACCTTGAAAGATCGTTGGATCAGCGAGGCGGAAGCGATAGATGCTTTGCTTCACATCGCCGACTAGGAAGCGGTTCGCATCCGCACCAGTTCGGCTGACAGCGCGGAGAATCGTGTCCTGCGCGGCGTTGATGTCCTGATACTCGTCCACGAATATATGCGTGAGCCGCGCCCGCAAACTGAGCGCGATGGCTGTGGGCGATTCCGTATTTGCATCCCAAAGCAGTCGCAGAGCGAATTGTTCGAGGTCAGAAAAATCGACGCCAGCGGCTTCGCGCTTGGCCCGTGCAAAGTCCGCGCTGAAGTCGCGCACCAATCCCAGCAGGGTCAGCATCTGATGCCGCGTCCATTCCCAATCTTGAGCCAGCGGATCAACGCCATCGGCAGTGGGGGTGAGCGAGTGGAGAAATTCCGCTTCAGAGAAGCAATCATCGAGGACATCGCGCACTTTGCCTGCGTGACCGTGAGGCCATTTGGCTTTGAACGCTTCCGCGATGGACACGAGAGCTTCGGTGATTTGTTCCACCGCAGGTTTAGCGGGCAACGCGCCAAGCGCTGCAAGGCAGAGCTCGACATTCTTTGAGAACGAAAACGACGAGAACCGTTGCCCCCATCGGACGCGACATTCGGCAAACGATTCCGCAAACCATGAGCGCCACAACGTGGGTTCAGCCCCGTTAAAGTTCGCAAGCTGCCCCTCCACCCAACCTTCCGGTGCGGCAAGCGATTGCGAGTAGCGATGCAATCGCCAGATGAGTTCACGCACTCGATCCTCGTCGCCGCGAGCGCGAACGGTGATAAAATCGCGGAAGGCTTTGGCGTCATCGGTGTCTCCTTCGTAATGCGATTCGAGCAACGCATCAAGCGTCTCGTGTTTGATCTGATGAATCTGCGCATCCGAAAAAACGGAGAACTCAGGATCAAGCTGCAACCGCTCGTGATGAAAATGTTCGCGGATGAGCTTGAGGCAAAAGCCGTGGATCGTGGAGATGTCCGCTGTGTCGAGCAAGGCGAGTTGCTCATCGAGGTGCTGGGCTTTTTTTGGGTCAGTGGCAGCCAGCTCATCGCGCCGACTGGCGAGACGGAGATGGATGCGATGGCGCATTTCCGCAGCGGCGGCTTCGGTGAACGTGACCATCAGGAGTTCGTCCAGCGCGCAACCACCTTCCAGCAAAGCGCAGCAACGTTCAACGAGTGTCTTGGTCTTGCCTGTGCCCGCGCCCGCCATCACGAGGACGTTGCCTTTTGCATTGAGCGCTGCTTGTTGGGATGGGGTGAGTGCGCTCATTTGGTGGTTTCTGGTTTTGTCAGCACGTTGAACGGATTCACCCACGAATCAAAACGACACACAGTCTTGAATTCGCAGTAGGTGCAGGCGATAAGCTTGCTCTTGCGAAACGGGCGCGCGGCGGCTTCTCCCGCGAAGATGCTTTCGCCATGACGCCGCAAGTCGCTCTCGATCTTGTCGAGCAGCGCCGTGAAATCGTTCGTGGGGAGAGCTTCATTGCCAGTCTTGGCGAGCGAATCGTCCTTGTTGAATTTGTATTTGAACTGCGTGCCTTTCTTCTCCCCGCGATTATCGAGTTGCGGCAACGCCGCCACATCGAATCGGCCCGAATGTTGGAACGCCGCGCTATCGGCAGTAGTTGTTGCGATAATGTCGCCACGCACTCCAGAGGAAGGTTTGCCACGGAGCGGAATGAAGAACACTCCCGCCGGGTAAATTTCTTTCACGTCAAAGTGTTTCTCTAACCCCGCCACGCGCCGCAGCACGCCGAGGTAGGAAAGCAACTGAAGTTGCAGCCCGTGTTCCAGAAAAGTTTTATCAAGTTGCTTGCCGCTGGATTTGTAATCCAACACCACTGCCTGCGCGCTGCCATCCGCGTGTTTGAACAGATCCACACGATCAATCTTACCGCGCAACGCAAGCGTACGTCCGTCCGTGAGCTCGATCTTCCACGCGGGCAATGGACTTTCCGGCAGGCCGAACGCGAGTTCAACGTCGGCAGGATCAAACTCGTATTGCCGCATCCAATCCACGAGGACGCCCAGCACGTCTTGCAATCGCACCACGAGGGTGTCCGCGAGAAATCGGGCTTTGCCATCGGCAGCAAACAGCCCGCCGCCGAACTCCGGCGAAAGCTTTTCACCGATCAACGCGACGCGTTCGCGGGCTTGCAGCGGCGTGATGTCGCGCCAGCGCTTTCCTTCACGTTTCAACTCGCGATGAAACTCGGCAAGTATCTCGTGTTGGAAACTTCCGGTCTGGCGCGAGTCCGTTTCAAAAAGTTGACGCTCGTCCGCGCCAAGTCCGTATCCGGCGAAGAATTGAAACGGACACGCGGCAAAAGCTTCGAGAGCGCTGACGGATGTTGGGATTTCTTTTCCGAACAACGCAGCAGCGGCAGCGGGTGAAAGCGAGAGTGTTTCCGGGCCAGGCAACGATTCCCAACTCGCCCACTTGTCGAGGATGGGCTGAACGGTCTGAGGCAATCCCTCGACGGCAAGTTTCTTAAGGAGTAACGCAGGGAGGAGTTCGGAGACGTGTTCAGCGTCGTCCGGCGCAGAATCGGTTGAAAACAATTCCTCCTCGAGCGCGGGGAAAAGTCGTTTGAGATGCGCGACGAACGGCGAAGGATTTTTGACGCGTCCTTTTTCATCCTGTGCGGAATAGCTCACAATGAGCCGCTCACTGGAGCGGGTGCAGGCGATGTAGCCGTAGTAACGTTCGCGGGCGAGTTGCTCGCGGAGATTCAATCCAAGATTTGCACCATTGCTGGCGAGCTCGATGCGGTCAGATTCGGTGAGCAACGTGCGCGCGGACGGCGCGACGGGGAATACGCCTTCGTTGAAGCCAAGCAGCAGCGTGAGTTTGAGATCGGGATTGCGCGAGCGATCAATCGCACCGACGAGCACTTGATCAAGCGCAGGCGGAATCACGCCAACGCTGAGATTGCTCAAGCCTGCTTCGAGGATGGGCAGCCAATCGCGCAACGGAAGCGCCGCGTTGGCAAATGCGAGCGCAAGGTTTTCGAGCAACGAATCCATCTGTTGCAAGACGGCGTTGTGAATTGCCGATTGCCGATTAGCGATTGCCGACTGATCGGGACGATCGCTCCATGATTGGAGTCTGGTTTCGACATCGAGCGCGAGCCAGAGTTCGCGAATTGCGTCGGCAAGTTGCAAGCCGTTAGGCGTTTGATTTTGCGCAGCAAAAGTGGTGGCGAGTTGGGCGAACGGCGCGGTGAGTTGAACGCGCAGTTGTTCGAACACTGGGTCGTGCCCTTTGTCGCTTACGGGCACAGGTTCACGCCAAGCTGCGCCGAGCCAACCGCGAGCTAAAGCCTCGTTCTCCAGACGATCAATCATTTCTTCGCTCGCCGGCGCGAATCCGCACTTCAACGCGCTGAACCAATCCTCATGCCGCCATTCGTAGGCAACTGTGCGGAGAGCGCTGCGCGTGAGTTCGGCGAGCGGATGGTGTGAGACGTTTTCGCGGCGATCCAGGAAGATGGGGATTCCGTAGCGGCGAAACGTGCGCTCAATCGGTTTGTGATAATCATCGAGCCGCCGAACCAGCACGGCGATGTCGCGGAAGCGCACGCCATCGCGGACGAAGCGGAGTATTTCGCGAGCGGCAAGGCTGGCTTCGGTTTCGGGATTGGAACAAGCGTGCAAGCTGAGAGACGAAGGTCGAGAGTCGAAAGCCGAGGGTCGGGCCCAGCTTGATTCGAGATGCGCGAGTTCAGTTGCGTTCGCGAAACGACTTTTACTCGGATCACGCAGGATTGGTTCAACGATGATGTAACAACCGGGCAACGCGGCGATGCGTTCGCGACATTGACGATATGTTCTCCCCACCGCACCCCAGATGGAAAGCCACGAGGACGGCGCGTTTTCCGCCTCAACAGATAACGCATCAAGACAGAACGCGAGCGTAGCGCGACCGCAACCCGGCAGCACGGCGGCGAGCAAATCCATTTCCTGCGGCGTCATCTCAGCGAAACCATCCAGCCAGAGACAGGCGAAAAGCTGTCGAGGGTTGGAACAGAGCGCCGCGGTGGCGGTGTCGAGCAGGCGGTTGTCGTCCTGAAGATTATTTGTCTCCAGCCAATCGGCGTGCGCTTGGGCCAGCAGCGCAAGATCGTGAAGCTTGGTTTGAAGATCAGCAGGAAGATCAGACTTGGCGGCAAACACGCGGAGTTTATCAGGCGTTAAGCGATGTTGCTGCAACTCGCGTAACAACTGACTCAATTGCGAGGCGAAGCCAGGCCGCCTCGCACTGCGACGAAACAATTTCAACTCTTTCTCATGCCGGAGAATCAGCGCCCGCAGAACCATGACGCGCCCCTCCTCGGCGAGCGATTCCGGCGCGTGAACCTGGAGGTTTTCCAAAACGAACTCCGCGAGCCGCTCGAAGGACAGGATGTGCAGCCGCGTGTAACCCTGGAGTTGCGGACCGCCCAGCAACTGACGTTCGAGCTGGGCAGTGGCCTGTTTGGGCGCGAGCAAAAGCAGAGGCGGGCCGTCCGGAGACGCGATCAGTTCACGGCGGACCTCCGCAAGGCAGCGGAAGGTCTTGCCGCTGCCAGCGGGTCCGAGCAGAAATCGCGTTTGCACACTGATGTTTTTAATCACAAGGACGCCGCGAGGCAAAAGAACAAAGAATTTTATTTTCAGGGGTAGGACGGTTTTTGTCCCACGGCACTGATAAAGCGCACGCAATCCAGCTTGGCTTTCTCCGGACTTTCCGAATACTTCCGCAGATGGATTCTGTTCTAAAATACCTTTCGAGCAATCAATCGCGATTCGTAGATGAACTTTGTACCTACGTCCGCTTCCGCAGCGTCTCCGCGCAGCCGCAGCATCGCCCGGACATGCAGTCCTGCGCCGACTGGCTTGTGAAGCATTGTCGCGACATCGGCCTGCAAGCTGAAGCGCGCCCCACCGACGGTAATCCCATCGTCATCGCCAAAACTCCCCGAAAGAAATCTTCAGCCAAGCGCAGACACTTCATGGTCTATGGCCATTACGATGTGCAGCCGCCAGAGCCGTTTGATTTGTGGAAGACGCCGCCGTTCCAACCCACGATTCGCGGACGCTCATTGTTCGCGCGCGGCGCAAGCGACAACAAAGGCCAGAACCTCGCGCACTTAAAAGCCGTGGAGGCCTATCTCAAGACAGGAACAGCGCTCCCGTGCGATCTGACCTTCGTCATTGAAGGCGAAGAAGAAGTCGGCAGCAAAAGTCTCGCGGGCTTCCTTCAGAAACATCGCGCAGAACTCGCGTGCGATGCCGTGGTGATCTCAGACACAGGCATCCCCAGCCAGAAAAATCCCGCGCTCACCTACGCGCTGCGCGGTATTGCGGCGTTTGAGATCATCCTGCGCGGCCCGTCGCGCGATCTGCACTCCGGCATCTTCGGCGGCTCGGTGGAAAATCCGGCAATGGCGTTATCGCGATTGCTCGCCAAGGTTCACGATGCCAAAGGTCGCATCGTCATCCCGCACTTTTATGACGGCGTTGTGCCGCTAACGAAATACGAGCGCAAGCAGATGGGGCGCGTTCCGTTTAACCGAAACGCCTACCGCAAATTTCTTGGCGTGCCCGAACTCCACGGCGAACGCGGCTTCACGCCCGACGAGCAACGGTCCGCGCGCCCCACGTTCGAGATCAACGGCCTCACCAGCGGCTATCAAGGCGACGGCAGCAAAACAATCGTTCCGTCATGGGCGCGAGCCAAAATTACCTCTCGCCTTGTGCCCGGCCAACAACCCGCCAAAGTTATCAAACATATTCAGGCGTTTCTGAAAAAGAATTGCCCTGACACCGTCGAGATGGAGATCAAGTCCGGTCATGGCGCAGAAGCCTACATGGTCTCGCCAACAAGCGACGACGCGCAGGCTGCTTTGAGAGCGTTGAAGAAAGCGTTCGGACATGAGCCCGTGTTATTGCGCGAAGGCGGCTCGATCCCCATCGTGAACCAATTCAAAAAAATCCTCGGTGCTGACACCTTGCTGCTCGGGCTTGCGTTGCCGGATGACAATGCGCATTCACCCAACGAGAAATTTGACTTGGACATCTTCGCTCACGGGCAAAAATTGAGCGCATTACTGTGGCAGGAATTGGCGGGGTGATTGAAGCGGGTGTTGGCGTTAGGGGCGTCACTGAGATCTCAGCACCCTTTCTCCTTTTCTCCCCTGCCCTATTTCCTATCATCCGTCCGTGTTTTACTTTGATTACAACGCCACCGCGCCGGTGATGCGCGAGGCTCGCGAGGCTTGGCTCGAAGCGACCGAGAAAATTCACGGCAATCCCTCCAGCCCGCACGCCTTCGGTCTAGCCGCGAACAAAGCCCTGACCGACGCCCGCGAACGCCTCGCGTACCATCTCGGTTGCCATCCCGTCGACATCATCTGGACCAGCGGCGCCACCGAAGCCAATAACATGGCCGTGCATCACTTCGCGCAAACCCTCGATGCAAAGAGCGAAGTGTGGATCAGCGCCATCGAGCATCCCTGCGTGCATGATTCGTCGCGACACTATTTCGGTAAGCGCGTGAAGATCATTCCGGTCACGCACGACGGCGTGGTGGACATGGAATGGTTCGCCACCGAAATGGCGGATACACGCCCCGGGGTCGTCTCTGTGATGTGCGCCAATAATGAAACCGGCGTCATCCAGCCCTGGCGCGAACTCCTCGCCATCTGTCAGGCCTATGAAGTCCCGTTCTTTACAGACGCCGTCCAATGGCTCGGCAAGATGCCATCCAAAGACCTAGGCGCTTGTGATTTCATCACCGGTGCTGCGCATAAATTCGGTGGCCCGCGCGGTGTGGGTTTTCTAAAAGTGCCCAGCAAAAGCAAAGTCAACTCGCTCCTGTTAGGCGGCAAACAGGAACGTGGTCAACGCGCCGGCACTGAAAATCTTCCCATCATCGTCGCCATGCTCGCCGCACTCGATGCGCGAGAAAAACAACTCTCCAACAACGATCACGACACCCGCGCCGTGTGGCGGGAGAAGTTTGAGAAACTCCTGCTGCGCCAAGTGCCCGGCACTACCGTCGTGGGCCTTGGCGCGCCGCGCTTGTGGAACACTGTTTCCGCGCTCATGCCCGAAGGCGGCCAGCAACGCTGGGTCACCCGCCTCGACAAAGCGGGCTTCGCCGTCAGCACCGGCTCCGCTTGCACCACCGGCAAGGAAGAACCCTCCCACGTCCTCAGCGCGATGGGCTACAAAGCCGGCCAAGTGACGCAAGTCCTGCGCTTCAGCAGCGGCTGGGAAACCACCGCCGCCGATTGGGAAGCATTGGAAAAAGGCATCGTGAAAGTTTACGGCGAGGTGCATAGCGGGAAGTAAGATGAACCCGAATCGCCTCATTATCCTGATTGGTTGTTTGCTGCTAGCAGGCCAGTCAATACTGACTGCTTCTGAGTTAGAATTAACACTTCAGCCCGAAAGCAGCATCCGACTGGATGGAGACGGAACACTATACAGTTGGAGCGCACAAACTCGCGACATCTCTGGCCAATGGCAAACAACCACAAACTGGCTGAGCATCTCCGGAAGCCCAGTTCCATACCGGTGTGAAAGTCATCTGACCGTTTCAATTCCGGCTGCATCTCTCGGCTCAATTGATCTCACGGGCAAACCAATCAACAATCCGGAAGGACGTTGGATTCGCCACGCAATCGGCGACGAGAAACACCCAAAAATCTTCTTCGTGATGGATCAATTGACGCTTACCAACGCGTTGCGCGAACCCATCCCGACTTGGGAATTTACAGTCCAAGGCAAACTGACTCTGGCTGGAGTCACCAACCTCATCAGCTTTCCAGCACGACTCATCCACCCTGAGTCGACCCAGTTCAAAATCACCGGCACGACTGAACTCAAACTGAAGGATTTTGCGATCGAACCTCCACTTTTGCAGACAGCTCCAGATTCGAACGGCCACAATTACCCACATATCACCATCTTTAGTAACGAGGTGAAATTGACCTTTAATCTAGTATTTAGGCCAACAGGGGCACAAATGCCTGGGAAGTAAAATCACCGGCTAACGCGCAGATTGCTTGGAGGGGACAATTGACAATAGCCCGGCGATTCAGCGATGGGTTTGGTGCAGCTCAATTCAAGTCCCGCAGGGAGCCCACCCAAAAACAAAAGCCTCTAACTCAAGCCATCAACTATAACAATTAAAAGCCTTAAAATACCAGGGCTTGTGCGGATTTGCCGCAGCTGATGTCAATTTGCGGGAATCGTCAGAAAGAATGCCCGGGGCGAGATGATCACCAAGCTGCAAAATTCGGCGGAACAACCTTGATTGAACTCCCTGTCCAAGGACGGCAAGCGCGGTCGCGTAATGTTGTATTCGAAGCTGGACGCCATGGATGCGTTCAATTTCGGACTGACGCAGCAAACGCAAACCGTGCCCGAACATCCCTTGCAAGTGTCTCATCCCCCCGCGAATGCGCCGGATACTTTTCTACCGCAAAAAAATCTCAATAACTGGCACAGCGACCGGCGGCGGAGGGACTGGCAACGTGAGAACAACTGGTTCGCCGCCATAAGTTATTTCTGATCCGTCGTTCAAGAGTCGCGCAAAATGGACACTCCGCTCGAATCCATCTAACTGGATTTTGTTTTCTTGGGGCCAATTGAACACATGCACATAGACGCGTCTGGACTGGGGATTATACGTCAGCTTGCAGCCGTCGGGAGCTTTGAATTGCTTCGGCGCTTCGGTACAGCCGTAGATTGATTGCTGATGCAATTTCATCCATTCAGCGATGTCGCCGAGTCTTTCCACAGTCCGAGTATCAAGCGTGCCCCGCGCTGTGGGACCGACATTGAACAGCAGATTGCCGCCTCTGCTCACGCAATTGATCAAAATCTCCAGTACATTTCGCGAGCTCTTCCAGTTGGGTTCGTCGCGATAATAACCCCATGAATGGCCAAACGTATGACAGGTTTCCCAAGGCACACGCTTGCCATCATGTGTGACCCATTCCTCGGGCACACGATGCTCCGGGGTTTTAAAATCCCAGCCTCCTCGCACATCCATCAGGTCCAGTCGGTCGTTGACGATGATGTGCGGTTGGAGCTGGCGGACGAGCGCCAGAAGCTTTTCGGACTCCCACTCGTCGCGTCCCTTGCCGCCCTCCTTGCCGAGGAATGAGAAGTCGAGAAACATCAGGTCGATTCGCCCAAACAGCGTTAGCAGTTCCCGGACTTGGTCACGCATGTAACTGGCGTAGCGGCGCATATCAAGCCCCTTGTTCAGCTCATTGATTTCTGCAAGCTGCGTCCTTTTCTTCTCCGGGTTCTGTTCCCGGAAAGGGTAATAACCCTGCGGATGATTGCGGTCGATGGGATAGTCGGGGTGATGCCAGTCCATCAGCGAGTAGTACAGGCCGACCCGGATTCCCGCGGCCCGGAAAGCATCCACCATCGGGCGGAGGAGGTCTTTTCCGTGGGGAGTGTTCGGAGACTTGTAGTCGGTGAATTGGGAATCCCACAAACAAAAGCCGTCGTGATGTTTGGCCACGATCACCACGTATTTCATGCCTGCCTGTTTCGCCACCCGGGCCCAGTCCTCGGGCCGGTAGAGGTCGGGGTTGAAGGTGGCAAAGTACTTCTGGTACTGCTCTTCCGGTATCTGTCCAAAGAGCTTTACCCACTCACTGTTCTTGTCTTTTCCGCCGTTGGCGGGGATGGCGTAGAGACCCCAATGGATGAACATGCCGAAGCGGGCATCGGTCCACCATTGGAGCCGCGCCTCGCGCTGCGGTTCGGTTTCGTTCCAGACATAGGCCGGTGAGGGTTTCGAATCCGCAGCCAACGAACCGACGCCGGACAACAACAGAAGATAGCAGGCAAGGACCGAGCGTAGTTTGATCCAGGTCACGGCGGATGGCGGGTGGTATTTGGGAGGTTCGCTGATCACTTCTTAAGGAGGTTGCGGTATTTGTTGATCGAAGAATCCAGACCAGTATCGGAATACTCCATCCGGACTCCACGGATGTAGCGGCAGTAATTGCTGTGATACAGAGTGGCGCAACTCGGACTCGCTTCTTTCAAAGCTCGCCACTCCTTCCAGAGCCGATCGTAGTCTGCGATGGCACTGGCGATTCGGTCTTGGTCGTAATTGCCGGTCTTGTCACCCAGAGTTCCCAGTAGCATAACGGTCCAGCCCTTTTCAAAAATTTCAAAAGTAAAACGTCCGTATGCGCAGGAAGTCACCACGAACTCCTTCATAGCAGGATCGGGTATTTCCAATTGCCTCGAGAGCGCTTCAATTTGATGCCAGATCGCCACAGCCTCGGCCTTTTCGGCGATCATGTTCTCCGTGACGCCGTCCTGTATAACCTGGTCGAACATCCCGCGCTCCTGCTCATTGATTCCGCCCATCACGTCATCCCGAGTCCACCAGACGTTGTTCTTGGCGAAATAACTGCATCGTCCCCGGAGAGTCCCCGCCGCCGAGAGCACGCAAATCTGATAGAAACGATCCTGATCGATGTCCGTAAGGCCGAGATTTTCCCGGGCAAATTCTCTGGCGAGTTCGCGTTCCGTTCGCTTGGGATTCTGTGCCCATTTCGAGATCACGAAGGCATTCAGCTCGCACCAAAATTCATTCTTGATGTAAGGTCCGTTCCATCCCCCGCCACGCGACCACGTCCAGACGCCAGCGTAGTTAGGATGCGCGATGAAATCACGTAGGCAATTCAGGTTTGCCCGGTAACGTCCATCCGATTCGCTGTAGAATTTTCGTCTGATCTTTTCATCATTCTGGTATTTCAGCTCTTCCCAGCCGTCAATCACGCCTTGACCGACATAATAAGGATGGGCGCCTTTGCCGTAACCCTCTGGCTGGCATTGGATTTCCACCAACTGGCGGTGTTTTCCAATACCAAGTGTGGGATTGAAAATCTGCATGCGATGGAAATCGACAATCGGATACTTGAATGAAAATACGAGGTTGGGATGCGGTTCAATCTGATCGGTAACCTTGAGGTAATAGTCAGGGATGGAATGAAAGCCTACACCCCAGGTGCGATAAAAAAGTTTTTTGTTACGTTTGACACAGACTTCGTCACGCAGCAACTGGATCAGTGTGACTTGGGATTCCACCCCCCGAACAATAGGATTCCCGCCGGTGTGATAAGGCACATCAACAAGATACGTCTCACCCCAGCGAACCATGATTCCGTCCAAATCGGGGAAGCGGGTGAAGATCTCTGCAATTTGAGCGCGAACAACTTTTTGCGTGAAAGGCTTGTGAATATCGATGCGGTCGCCGCTATACAACTCATTGTGATATTTTTCGCAAAGCGATTTGGGCAGTAGGATGATCTGAGTAAAAGGATACAACTTGATACCCGCCTTGTGGGCTGCCTGAAGCTCGTGTTCAATGGAAGCTGCCAACTTGTCAACCCAGTGCCGCGACGGCGAATCTTTCGGAAAAATCTCCGGGTCTAAAGAATCAAATGTGACAGCCGCTTCAAGCAGGCTGATTGTGACTTGCCCGTTGTAACCGTTCCGAAA
>WBXK01000088.1 GCA_008933055.1 Verrucomicrobiota bacterium
CCTGTGTTTACAGCCAGTTACAGTGGATTCGTCAATAGTGAGACGCTCGAAACAAGTGGCGTTCTTGGAAGTCCGTTGCTGGAGTGCCAAGCCGGAACAAATAGTCCCGTGGGCAGCTACACGATCTCCTGCACCAATGGCACGCTCGCGTCCTCAAACTACTCGTTCTCTTTCGTAAACAATTCCCTCGCAGTGACAACGGTTGCAGCCTCGATCACCTGGTCGAATCCAGTAGACATTGTTCATGGGGTCGCCTTGAGCAGTACGCAACTGAACGCTGTGGGCTCTGTGGGTGGAACATTCGCCTATGCGCCAGTCGCAGGAACAGTTCTCGACGCTGGCAGCGCGCAGGCGTTGACCGTGACGTTGACACCGACAGATACGAATTATACTCCGGCGGTGGCGACGGTGTTCATCAATGTTCTTCAAGCAACCACGACTAACCTCTTGCTCGCCTCTGAGAATCCCGCTGTGCCGGGAGACGTGGTCACATTCACGAGCGTCTTGTCCGTCGTCGCCCCGGGCGCAGGTATGCCCGTCGGACAAGTCGAGTTTGCCGTGGACGGTTCAACAGTGGCTACGTCCGAGATGACCAATGGCGTGGCTCGTTTTAGCACGTCAACACTCGCTCATGGCGCGCATGTGATTAGCGCAAGGTTCGTGGGCGACTCGCAATTCAGCGGTTGCTCGAACACGCTCGCCACGCTTGAGATTATTGATCGCGCGCCCGTCACCGGAGTCATGCTGCTGGGCACAAAGCTGGGTCTGCCCTTGACACTGAATGTCACCAACCTCATGGAGATGGCCTCGGATCCGGAGGGCGACACGATCACGTTTACAAATATTAGTTCGACGAGCGCGAACGGCGGTCTGGTGTCTGTGAACAGCGGCATCATCACTTACACGCCCCCAACGAACGCGACGGGAAGTGATTCGTTCAGTTACAGGGTTGCCGATTCGCTGGGTCTTAGCACAGTCGGTCTTGTGACGATCATCAATTCGCAATCTGCAACCGTGATCACACCGGTGCAGATGCTCACTAACGGTCACGTGGTCGTTTATTTCGCAGGTGCGCCTGGACATAGCTACACGGTGCGGGCTTCGGCAGATCTCTCGGGATGGAGTGACATCGGCAATGTCACCGCAGACTCCAACGGTGCCGTGCAATTCGAAGATGCAGCCGCGAACACTTTACCGTACCGGTTCTATCGCATCGCGCCAGGGTTGTAAGTGTTCTTGGGCTTCAGTTCCAAAGCCCGTCAATGCCGTCTCAAGCGCTATAATGAGGCCTCGGGCACAGTCATTCAAAGCGATGGATAATTGACAATCTTTCAGGGGTTCGTCACCCTAACCCCATGGCAAAACCGGCTTTGGGACGCGGTCTTGGCGCGCTGTTGGGTGGCTCTCCAGCTATCGCCAACTCGGCGGCTGTCGCACCGACTCCCTCCATCACACTTTCTACCACGACGACTCCTGGCGTGCCCGTCACACTGCCGCCCGCCCTCATCCCCGCTCCAGTCTCCCGTGATGCAGTGCGTCGTGTTCCGGTTTCTCAAGTTAAGCCTTGCGCCTTCCAGCCGCGCAAAGATTTTCCGCCCGAAGCGTTGCGGGAACTTTCTGATTCCATTCGGGAGCGGGGCATCGTCCAGCCGCTCATCGTCCGTCCGCTAGGAAATGATTTTGAACTGATCGCCGGGGAACGCCGCTGGCGCGCGGCGCAACTCGCCGGGTTGACCGAAGTGCCGGTGATTGTCCGGGAGGCAGATGATCGGGCCGTGTTGGAGTTGGCGTTGATTGAAAACCTCCAGCGCGAGAATCTCAATGCCATCGAAGAATCGCTCGGTTACGCCCAGCTCGTCAGCCAGTTTCAACTCACCCAGGAACTAGTCGCCACCAAGGTCGGCAAAAGCCGAACGGTCGTCGCGAATGCCTTGCGCTTGCTCAAGCTGCCCGGTGAGGTCCAGAATTTCATCCGGGATGGGCGACTCTCCGTGGGGCATGCCAAAGTCATTCTCGGTCTCCCGAATCCAATCCAGCAAAGCGAGGCGGCCGAGCGCGTCATCAAGGAAGTGTTGAACGTCCGCCAGGCCGAGGGCTTGATTGCAAAGATGCAATCCCGCGGCGATTCAAAAAAAACTGCCAAAACCACCTTGCCGACAGATGCGCATGTCGCGAATCTGGAAAACAAAATCCGCGAGAAGCTCGGCACAAAAGTCTCGCTGCGTTACGCCAAAGGAAAGGGCGCGCTGGAGATTTCATTTTACAGCGATGCTGAACTCGAGGGTGTGCTGCAAGCCCTTGGCGTGAACACAGACTGAATTTTCAACCTCGAACACACGACATGCTGAAAGCCTCGTCTTGCCTGAAATCAGTTTTTGAATCCTGTCGCCTAGTTTGTGTGTTTTGGGTTTCAACTCTCTCAATAATCTAAATGAATACTCCAGAACTTCGCGCCGCGTGCGCCACCCAACTGCAAAACAACGCCACCCAAACGAGCAGCCTCAACGCATTCGTTGGCTTCGACGGTTTTGTGGACGAAATCCTCCACGTCGTGGACAAGCGCGAAAGCACAGATAAATACCTCCGCCTACCCACCATCTCGAAATACGCGGATCGTCTCGCCGCCGCCGCCAACAAAAGCACTAATGTCGAAATGGTCAGCCAACTCACCAAGCTCGGTGGCAACGGGCCGATCATGGCGAACGCATTGGCAAGTTTCGGCCTGAACGTCTCTTATCTCGGCAACCTCGGCTACCCGAACCTTCACCCCATCTTTGCCGACTTCGCCAAGCGCGCGGAAGTCAGCTCTATTGCCGAACCCGGCTATACCGACGCTCTGGAATTTGAGGATGGCAAAATCATGTGTGGCAAACACTCTGCCTTGCGCGACGTGAACTGGGAGAATATCAAATCACGGTTTGGTCAGGATAAATTCACCGCCAAGCTGCAAGCCTCAAGCTTCATTGGCTTCGTCAACTGGACGATGCTCACTAGCATGAATGACACTTGGGCTGCCATCCTCAAAGAGGTCTGCCCAAAACTCACCGGCCCGCGCCGGAAAATCTTCTTCGATCTCGCTGATCCAGAGAAGCGCACGCGCGCCGATATCCTCAAAGCGCTCTCGCTCATCGCTGAGTTCGAGAAATACTTCGACACGATCCTCGGCCTCAACGAAAAGGAAGCTTACGAGATTGGTGGCCATCTGGATCTCGCCACCCCAGATCATTCGCCCGAGGGCTTGTTGAATCTCGCGAAAGAGATCCATGCGCGTCTCCGGATCAATACCGTCGTCGTTCACCCTGTTCAGTATGCGTTGGCCGTGAGTGCAAACGACGCAGCTATCGTAGAAGGCCCTTTCACCCCCAAGCCGCTCATCACCACGGGTGCGGGTGATCATTTCAACGCGGGCTTCTGCCTCGGCAAATTACTGGGCTTTGATAATGCCAAAGCCGTTTTGACTGGTGTCAGCACGAGTGGTTTCTATGTCCGATCTGCAAAGAGTCCTACTGTGAGCGACCTCGTCGGATTGATGAATAGCTGGAAAGATCAAGCCTGATGGTCACCCGTCACCCACAAGATGATTTTAGAAGTCACCAAATACGGTAACCCCATCCTGCGCCAGAAAGGTGCGCGCATCGAGACCGTCACCCCGGAGGTCAAGCACCTCATCGCTGACATGTTCGAGACGATGTATGCAACGAAAGGCATCGGTCTCGCCGCGCAGCAGGTCGGCAAGGCGATTCAACTCACCGTGCTTGATCTGCGCGGCGTGGAGGATCGCCCGTCTACGTTGGAGTTGGACGGCAAACCCGCCGACGTGGAAAACTTCATGCCGCTTGTGCTCATTAACCCAGAGATTAAGCCTCTCAATGAGTCTGTCGCCGGGCCAGAAGGTTGTTTGAGCTTCCCTGAATTATACGGCGACGTCGTCCGTCCGGAATCCATTGCGGTGAAGGCGTTGAACGAAAAAGGAAAGCCGATTGAATTCCGCTGTGGCGGGCTGCTAGCGCGCGCCGTACAGCACGAGACAGATCACTTGAACGGCATTCTGTTCATTGATCGCATGGATCGAAAATCAAAGAACGAGATCCGCGAAGAACTTGATATGCTCCAAGCCGAGACAAAGGCGAAGTTGGAAGCCCCTCGCAAGAAGTGAAACAACCGTAAGCTATTTTGAAGAACACAACACACATGAAGACAACGAAGCTGAAAAAAAATCAGGTGCAACTCATCGCCAGCGGCGACCTGCGACTTTCCGCCAATCAAGTCTGCTGGCCCGCGCAGGAGGAGATGGAAGCCGCTCTCACCGCCGCGCTCAAAGCCGAGGGTTACGATCTCGTACGCGCGCATAAATTTGATCCTATTGCCAAGCACGGATTCATTGATTCCCAGCGCAAAGGCATGGAGGTGTTCAAGAACATTGATCCCGATGCCCCGCTCATCATCGCCGAGGCCGTCTGGCAATATTCCCATCACGTTCTCGCCGGACTTACCACGCATCGCGGGCCGATCCTCACCTGCGCCAACTGGTCCGGCACGTGGCCTGGGCTCGTCGGAATGTTGAACCTAAACGGCTCGCTCACCAAGCAAGGCGTCAAATATTCCACCCTCTGGAGCGAAGATTTCACCGACGACAATTTCAAATCCAAACTCCGGGACTGGCTCAAGACCGGCGCGTGCTCGCACAAGACCGATCACGTCACGCCTCTCGCAAAGGTGAAGGTGGATTCCAATGCTAAGAAACTTGGCGAATCCCTCGCCGCCACCTTGAAGCATGACAAAGCCATCATGGGCGTGTTCGATGAAGGTTGCATGGGGATGTTCAATGCCATCATCCCCGACGATCTCCTCCACGCCACTGGCGTCTTCAAGGAACGCCTCAGCCAATCAGCGCTTTACTACGAGACCACGCAGGTCAGCGATTACGAGGCGCGCGAATGTTTCGCCTGGTTCAAGAAAAAGGGCATGACCTTCGATCTCGGCCGCAACGAATCCACTGACCTCACCGAGCGCCAGGTCCTTTGGCAATGCAAGACCTACATCGCCGCCGTGCGAATTGCGGACGACTTCGGCTGCGACACCATCGGCATCCAATACCAGCAGGGCTTGAAAGATTTGTCGCCCGCGAGCGATCTCGCCGAAGGCACCTTGAACAACAGTGATCGTCCGCCTGTGAAATCCCGCGACGGCCAACGCGTTTTGTTCAAAGGCAAACCCATCCCGCACTTCAACGAAGTGGACGAGTGCGCTGGCCTCGACGGCCTGATGACAATGCGCGTTCATGAAGCATTGAAGCAGCCCTTAGAAAATACGCTGCACGATGTGCGCTGGGGCGATTGGGACAAGTCCGGCACCACGAAGGAATACGTCTGGGTCTTCGAGATCAGCGGCAGCGCACCGCCCGCGCACTTCATTGACGGCTGGGAAGGTACGGAAGGTTTCCGGCAGCCCGCGATGTATTTTCCGAAAGGCGGCGCCACCATGCGCGGCATCTCCAAGCCAGGCGAAATCGTCTGGTCGCGCATCTACGTCGCCGAAGGCGCGCTGCACATGGATTTGGGCCGCGCCAAAGTCATTGAGTTGCCGCGCGAAGAAACCGACCGCCGCTGGAAAGCTACCACCAAACAATGGCCCATCATGCACGCCGTCACCTACGGCGTCTCTCGCGATCAGATGATGGCCAAGCATCAGGCCAATCACGTCCAATGCGTCTATGCCACGAATGCCAAGTCCGCCGACGAATGCCTGCTGACGAAAGCTTCCATGGCCGCCGCCCTCGGCATAAAAGTGAATCTTTGCGGCACAAAGTCAGATGGGAAGAAGTGGTGAAGCAAAACTCCGTTGCCACAGTTCGGCTAAATGTTAATGTGGCTGTATGAGCGCGATTGAATTGGTCATTCAAAAAGTAAAACAACTGGACGAGCCTCACGCCCGGCAGTTGTTGAACTGGTTGCAAGGTCAGGAAAGCGCGCCGACTCCGGCCCGCCAACCCACCGGCGCGATGGCTATGCTTGGTTTTGCCCACAAGTTTCGGCCTGCGCCACGCGCCACGGCGGATTGGATGAACGATCTTCGTGCCGGAGACCGTGAGTAATGGCTTGGGTCGTTGATACCTGCCTCTTGATTGATGTAGCCGAAGCCGACCCGACGTTTGGTGTGGCTTCCGCCCAACTGCTCGACAGCAAACGCACCGATGGCCTCACAATTTGTCTCGCCACGTATGTTGAACTCGCGCCCGTATTTAACGGCGATCAAACCGCTCAGAACGAATTCCTTTTTAACCTCGGTGTCACTTGGCTGGAAGCGTGGACGCAGGCAGACACCGAACAGGCTCACCGCGCTTGGAATCGTTACGTCACAACTCGCCGCACTGCTAAAGTTCCGAAACGCCCTCTCGCTGACATCCTGATCGGTGCATTTGCCTCACGCTTCGACGGAATTCTCACACGCAATGAAAGTGATTTCCGAACACTGTTTCCGGCGCTCAACATATCCATTCCCTAAAACTATGCTGACGAAAGCTTCCATGCCGTGCTCGCCGTCGTATTAAATTCGAATGCGTCCGCTTGCAGCCGGCGACGGGCTGGGGACTGCCCGCTATAACACTCTAGTTGTCTTCTGCATTTTGCAGGCAACTCGAGATGATCCGCGGCACCCTTGTTGATTGCCTCCATCGCACCATCGGCTGAATCGGTGTGACAAGCTCCTGCGTGTGGCTAAACTCGCGGCGGCTTTCTGATGAGTGATCCATTGATCGAATCCAAGCAAGCATTGCGCGCTCAGGCGCGGGCGCAGGTGGCGGGGTTATCGTCGGAATATCGCGCGGCGGCGGCCGCGCAGGTGGTGGTGAGTCTGTCATCGCGGCCGGAATGGGCGCGGGCTTCGAGTGTGTTGCTCTTCGCGCCGTTGCCCGATGAATTGGATGTGTGGCCGTTGGTGGAGTTGGCCTTGATGGCGGGCAAGACCGTGGCGTTGCCGGCGTTTGCGTCCGCATCAAACGGTTATGTGCCACGGCGGATTGTGGATGCCACTGCTGATCTGATTGCCGGAAAATTCGGTGTCCGTGAACCTGCGGAAGCGTGTGTTGCCGTTCCGTTAAACCAACTGGACTTGGTGTTAGTGCCTGGGATAGCTTTCGATGCGCGCGGCGGACGGCTGGGTCGGGGAAAAGGGTTTTACGATCGGCTGCTGGCCGGAGCGCGCGGGACGAAGTGTGGCGTGGCATTCGATGAACAACTCGTGCACGCTGTGCCGGTCGGCCGGCTTGACATACGTTTGAACTGCATCTTGACGCCGACGCGCTGGATCGAGACCTGAACAGCGCCCGGTTCTGAAATGACGAATTCGGTCTTAAATATCTTGGGCGGGGCAGTGTGTGCCATCGCCGGGGCGGGCGTGTGCGCGATGATTCTTAATTCAAAGAGTCGTCGGCGCGAGGACGCGCGACGTCGTGAAGCAGAGGCTAAGATAGAGCTGTCCCGCAACGTGGCCGCACTGGAAGTCGCACAGCTCCGCACGCAGCTTGAGCAAGCCAATACCGCAGAGCGCAAAGAGATCGCCGACCACGAGAAACGTTTGACCGATCGCGAACTCCTTCTGAACTCCCAGTTCTCGCGGATCATCCAGACGGAAGATGAGTTGAAGCAGCAGCGCGAATCATGGGAGCGCAAGAACGCCGAACACGATGTCGCTCGACAAGACTTGGCAGCGCTTACCTTGCAGCGGCGGCAGCAGCTCGAAAAGATTTCAGGCATCACGATAGACGAGGCCCGCATCCAGTTTC
This sequence comes from Verrucomicrobiota bacterium, assembly GCA_008933055.1. GTDB lineage: Bacteria > Verrucomicrobiota > Verrucomicrobiia > Limisphaerales > JADLHS01 > JADLHS01. The sequence goes on from WBXK01000088.1 coordinate 7,784, forward strand.
TCAAAGCCGTGGAGCAGGAGTCGCTGGCGGATGCAGCGAATATTTCCCGACACATTCTCGAAGATGCGAAGGCTCGCGCAGAGGAGAAGGCACGCAGGGTGATCGTCACCGCGATCCAACGTTATGCGGGCAAGCAGACCTTCGAGAGTTCCTCCGCAACGATCATCCTCGAAAGCCCGGAGCTGAAAGGGCGCATCATCGGTCGCGAAGGTCGGAACATCCGCGCGTTTGAAAATGCGACGGGTGTGACGGTGTTGATTGATGATGAACCAGGGGCGGTGATCCTTTCCGCGTTTGATCCAGTGCGTCGCGAGATCGCGCGCGAGGCGATGGCAAGGCTCATCGCCGATGGGCGCATCCATCCGACACGCATCGAGGAAGCGGTGAACGCGGTGAAGTCTGAGATGGACGAAACCATCGTTCGCAAAGGCGAGGAAGCCGCGGCCCGCGCGGGTGTGGCGATGCTTGATCCCGAGATCACCAAGGTGTTAGGCAAACTTTTTTTCCGCCAAAGCTTCACGCAGAACCTGCTGGATCATTCGGTTGAGGTCTCGCAGCTCGCGGGGTTGATGGCGGATGAGTTGGGGCTGGACTCATCTATAGCGAAACGCGCCGGGCTGCTGCATGACATCGGCAAGGCATTGAGTCACGAAGTCGAAGGCCCGCACGCCATCGTAGGCGCGGACCTGATTCAGCGTCATGGTGAGGCTGCTGCCATCGTCAACGGAGTGGCATCGCATCACAACGACATCGCGCCGGAAGGGCCGTGGGGAATCCTCATCAGCGCGGCAGATGCCGTCAGCGCGTCCCGCCCAGGCGCCCGTTCCGAGAGCATGACCACCTATCTCAAGCGCGTAGAGGAATTGGAGAAGATCGGAAACGGATTTGCGGGCGTAGAGAAATGTTTCGCGTTACAAGCGGGTCGTGAGCTGCGCGTATTTGTTCAACCAACGTCCGTGGACGATGACGGCGCATTTGCGCTGGCGCGGAACATCGCGGCGCAGATCGAGGCGAATTTGTCATACCCCGGACAGATCCGGGTGACGGTCATCCGCGAAACACGGTGCGTGGAAGTGGCGAAGTAGGTCCTCAGCAACCGACATGAGTCGGCTCAAAACCCCGAAATGACGGAATAACCCAACGGTCGATGCTGCAGTTTTGAAACTGCCTCAGAAGAGCAAGATTAAGACTCTTAACGTCCTTCCATCATTCCAGCGGGGAGTCCAGATTCCCAACCGCTCGGAGAATTCCATGGCCGGACGGAGAGATTATCTGATTCGGTGGTGGCGCACCCTGTCAGGAAGAGGCTTCCAAGAACAAACAACAGTAGAACGCAGAAACCTGGTTTGCTGATCTGCCGGGTTTTCACGATTCGGGATAAGCGGGGATGACGCTGTCGCCTTCCGTCACATCTCCGAGCTTCCATCCGGGAAGGACGTTAGCGATGCAGCGGCCTTTCTGGACTTCGCTGATCATGACTTTGGCCACGAGTTTGCCGTTGCGGCTGACGAGCATCTCTCCATGAACCTTTGCGCCTTCGTCTTGTCCCACGTTGAGCACCACAAACTCCCACTTGGGATCAGCCACAAGGATTTTGCCCTTGAGGTCAGCGCGCAGCTTCACATAGGGAGTCTCGCCTTTGATCCACTTGATCTCATCCACAGCTTTCTGCAGCGAGACGCTGAGGATCTTTTTCTCTTCGAGCGATGCTTCCAGAGCTTCTTGAGACTGGCGGATTTGTTTGCCTAAACCAGCGATCTGCGGCGGTGTGAAACCAGTCGAGGTGTAAGCAGCAAGTTGCGCCCGTGCATCGTCGCGTTCGTTCAGTGCGCCAGTGAGCTTTCCGCTGAGCTCAGCGGCTTTCTTGACCTGGACTCCGAGGTCTTTCTCGGCTTTCTCGCGTTCCTGTTGGGCGGTGGCGAGTGTTTCCTTGGTGTTGGTCAGTTCTTTCTCGGTCTTGGCGAGCACGGCTTTGGTCTTGTCCCGTTCACCTTCAGCGTTGATACGGCCAGTGTGCTCGGTGTTTCGTTCGGTAACAACGCCGTCAATCTTCTGTTTGACCTGGATGAAATTGATCGCGCCAGCGGCCAGCCCAGCGATGATTGCTATGATGAGACTGATTCGGATTAACATGGCAAAATTCGTTTGATTGATTAACCAACCCAGCCTAGTCAGCGCTATACGGAGTGTCAATTATCCGTTTTGAAAAGTTATTGGTAAAGCGGGTCAGGCGAATCGCTAAACCACGTTGGTTTTTTCCGTCGCCAAAGGTTCGGAGGTTGCTAGTCTCCTCGAAATCGCAGTGAGCCCATGTCACTTCTTCAAGTCCAAAACCTGAAAGTCCATTTCCCGGTCAAACGCGGGATATTCAGTCGTGCACAGCAGTTTGTTCAAGCGGTGGATGATGTGAGTTTCAGCATCGCCGCAGGGGAGACGCTCGGTCTTGTCGGTGAGAGCGGCTGCGGCAAGACGACCCTGGGTCGCGCTATCGTGAGGCTTGTAGACCCGACGGCTGGGCGTGTTCTGTTCGAGGGGGAGGACATCGCCAAGATGAGCAGCGGCGAACTCCGCGCGCGGCGTCGGAGGTTTCAGATGGTTTTTCAAGATCCGTTCAGTTCGTTGAATCCACGCATGACGGTGGAAGATATCATTGGCGAAGCGTTAGATATTCACGGGTTGGCAGACAGTGCAGCAGCGCGCCGCGCACGCATCGCAGACTTATTGAAGGCGGTAGGTTTGGACGGAGCTTACGCGCAACGTTACCCGCATGAGTTCAGTGGCGGACAACGGCAGCGCATCGGCATCGCGCGCGCGCTGGCGGTCGAGCCGAAGTTCATCGTGTGCGACGAGCCGGTGAGCGCGCTGGATGTTTCAGTGCAGGCGCAGATCATCAATCTGCTCCAGGATTTGCAGCAAGCGCACGGCATCGCGTATCTGTTCATCGCCCATGATCTTGCTGTGGTGGAACACATCAGTCGTCGCGTGATGGTGATGTATCTGGGCAAGGTGGTGGAGCTGGCTGAGGCCAAGGAAATCATCCGTGCCTCAAAGCATCCTTACACACAGGCCTTGATCTCCGCCGTGCCGGAAGTCGATCCTGCTTCTAAGAGAAAGCGCATGATTCTGCCGGGCGATGTGCCATCGCCGATTCGGCCACCCAGCGGCTGCAGATTTCATCCACGGTGTCCGATCGCAGAGCAGCCGAGATGCGCAGTCTCCGAGCCCGAGTTAAGGAGGCTTTCCGAAAAATCACAGGTAGCTTGTCACTTAGCCGGGACACGTTAGAAGAGACTACGGATAAAAACCAATCGACACGAATCAGATACAGTGGAAGCGAAGTCCGTTAGGAGGAGTTCTGTTGGCTGTTTAGTGAACGTTCTCGACGCCGTTCCCAGGCGGTAGAATACCTGTCGTTATTCGTATGGATTCGTGTCCATTCGAGGTTGAGCGGCTTGAGTTCGGCTTAGAGCCTGTCTGAACATTGGGAGAGGTGCTGCGGCTTGGGATTTTGGATTTGGCCGAGGCGGAGCGGGCTGTTACACCTGTGGCAACGAAGGCCAAAGCCAAAAGACCTGCCGCCCGGAGGGTTTTCTCGTCAATGGCCGTCTGGCTTCATTGCTCCTCAGTCCAAGACCCACAAG
>WBXK01000089.1 GCA_008933055.1 Verrucomicrobiota bacterium
GGCTGCGTGTTGAGATCGGCGCGCGCCATGAGCTTGTCCATGATGGGCGACTGATTCTTTTTCGGTGCAAGGTCATAGAGAACAGCGAGGGCGTTAACCTGGGTGCTGAAGGTCTCGATGTTTTTGTCCGCCGGAAGCCATTCGCTTGGTTTGACGGAAGTTTGAAAGGGTTTTCCATCGCGATAGAGTCCTTCGTTGGCATTCCAGAGTTCGCGATTGAATGCCTTGATTACTTCGCCGCGAATTTTGTTGTAGTTCTTGGCGCGGGATTTATCGCCGGTCAATTCCGCCACGCGCTGTGCATCGCGCAGGCCTCTGTAATAAAACGCCGTCAAGTAGCCCTGACCGATCACTGCCGGCGGATGATGGCATCCGAAGCCGGAAATCGTGACCCAGTCCATGAACATATAATTGGGCGCTTCCGAGATCAGGCCGTTCTTGCCGCGCCAACTGGCGTAGGTGTCCAGCAATCCGTGGACTTCGGGCGCGAGTTCCTTCACGAGCGCGATGTCTCCGGTGTAGTCGTAGTAAGCCATGAGCATCTGCAACCAGAGCAACGAGTAGCTGGTGTGGAAATTTTTGTATTCCAACTGCCGGAGTATCCCACCGATCTTCCTTAAATCCTGCCGAGCCAACCAAGGCTCCCCGAACGTGTAATAGTTTTCGATGGATTCGATCAAGTAATCGCCCGCACAGGCGACAGGCTCTTGGTGATTTGGAGAATCCAGGTGCAGGGTGTGCATACAGATCTGATTCAACCAACGCGTCGCATTCCAAAGGCGCGTCAGTTCGGGATCGCTGCACTCGAAACTGCCTTTGTAGGTGACGGGATAGGAGGTGAACACAGCGCCGATGTCCTGTATCTCGATGGGGCTTGTCACGTTCGTAGCTTCGATGCGCAGGACTGAAAAGCTGTCCATGTAGGGATATTCAAATTCCTGAATGCCTTCGCCCAGCTTCAGGCTTAGGGTTCGCGTTTTTTGACCAAGCCTCTCACCCGGCACAATCTTCAAAGTCGCTCCCGAACCGCCGTTCACTTTCAAAGTTGGATAAGCGGGGATGACGCGATCAAACTGTACGGTGAAACTGCCGTCGCCCGAAAAAACAAAACGCTGCCCATCCTGTTTCACCGTATCATTTGTTTTCAAAACGTTCCGCCACGGATAACGCACCTCCATCATGGGTGGGAGTTCGCTGGCAACCAATGGTGTCCACGCGGACTCCACAGCGACGCAGGGCGACCAACTGGAATCATTGAAGCCAGCCGACTGCCAGGCTCGCGATTCCTGAGTACTGGGGGACTTCCAGTCGGCGGGGTTGCAGCGCCACGTTTTGTCCGTCTTGATGGTCAACGATGGTTTGCCATGGGATTGCACTTCGGCTTCGAACAGAAAGGCATTGTTCGAGCGCGTTGTGTTCGAGTCCACGAAACGGTTGGTGAACACTTCAGCCGTGATGACGTTTGTGCCAGCGTGAAGATAGGACGTGAGATCGCGGTAATCGTAAAGCCAGCGTGGACCTGTTCTTGGGCGGACGAAGTCGTGACCGATATCCGCCGGGCCGCGCGAGACTAATTGGCCGTTGACGTAAAGTTTGTAGTTCACATCCGCGCTCATCCACGCGGACACTTGAGTCGGCTCGGATGTGAGCGTGAATTCTTTGCGGAACTGAACCATCTCGGATTTAGGCTGGAATGAACTTTGCCAAATCCATTGCGCCTGCCATGGAGTGGGTTTCTGGCAGCGATTGGTGAATGTGTGGCCGCCCGCTTGGACGCCCTCGGGGCTGAGTGTAACGCGCATTCCGGGCGTGATTGCCGGACCGCGTGATGTCGTTGGTGATGTTTCGGCTTCGCAGAAAGATTCAGCGGTAAGTGCCAGCGCAAAGAGGATTTGAACGAACGACGTGTTGCGAATGATTTTGTTTGGTCCAAATCGAAAGGAAAAATTCATTCAAACAATTTAACAGACTTGCCATTACCATCACATACCTCAACCGAGGTATGGCAGAAAATAGTTTGCCGGGATGAATCAAGATTTGTATTAAACGTCGAGCAATCCTGCGAATCTGGTTTGAAATGTGCCGGGTTTTGCAGTTCATAATCAGGCAAGCCGGATGGCGAGCCTAATAGCCTTAACAGCGGGAAATACGACTACGATGAAAACTAAAATCGGGATTATCGGAGCAGGCGGCATGTTGCGTTACCATGCGGCGGGATTCAAGTCAGCGGGCGCGGAGATCGTCGCGTTGTGCGATGTGAACCAAGAGGCAGCGGGCAAAGCGGCCGCACGTGAAGGCATTCCCAATGTGTTTGGTGACGTCGCCAAGATGTTTAAAGAGTGCAAAGAGATGAACGCCGTCTCGATCATCGTGCCGAACAAGTTTCATGCAGCGCTTGCAATCCAAGCTCTAAAAGCCGGGCGTCACGTATTCTGCGAAAAACCGCCCGCAACCAATGCGCGCGATGTCAGCGCCATGATTGCCGCAGCGACCCAGGCAAAGAAGACATTGATGTTCAACTTCAACAATCGTGCGCGTCCTGAAGCGGTTGCGATGATGGAATACGTGAAGTCCGGTCAAGTAGGGCGCATCAATTCCGCACAGGCGAAATGGATTCGTCGCACAGGCATTCCCGGCATCGGTGGCTGGTTCACCAACAAGGCGATGTCGGGTGGCGGGCCCTTGATCGACTTGTTGCATATGCTCGATCTCGGGCTTTATTTCATGGGTTATCCCGAGCCTGATTACGTTGCGGCTCAGACATTCGACGATTTCATCACCAACAAAGATTTCAAAGGGCCCTGGGGCATACCAGATGTGGACAAAGGTGTGACCGATGTTGAAAGTGCGTGCCATGGCTTTGTGCGTTTCAAGACGGGCCAAGTCATCTCTCTCCAAATCTCATGGGCAGAAATGGTGAAGCGCGAGGAAGTCTCGGTGACTTTTCAGGGCACGAAAGCTGGCGGGTTAGTGCAACGTTTATTCGGCAGCGATGGACTTGATGAGACTTGCCTCGATACTTGCGAGCTTTATGTCCAGGAAAACGGGCGGTCCGTGAACCGCTCTATTGTCGTGCCCAAGGACGAAACCATGGGCCGCACCTCGTCGGCTGCGAATTTCATCCATACACTGGAACGCCGCGCGGCGCCGCTCAACACTCCTGATCAAGCGCTCAAATTGATGAAGATCATTGATGCCGCCTACGCTTCTGCTCGCACTGGACGCCCCGTGAATTGCTAACTGCCTAAATCTACAAAACATCGATGGAAATCACAACTTAGCGTTAAAAACCAAATATGAATCTAAAACGTAAACTTCGCATGGGTATGATCGGCGGCGGACGCGGCGCTTTTATCGGCACCGTTCATCGCATGGCCGCAGCATTGGACGGCCAGATTGAACTCGTAGCAGGATGTTTTTCAGCCAATCCAGAAAAATCAAAAGCCTCCGGGGCTGATTTGTTCATCAATCCCGCCCGCGTCTATTCTACCTATCAGGAAATGGCTGCTAAGGAAGCCGCGCTTCCGGCAGACCAACGCGTGGATTTCGTCAGCATCGTCACGCGGAACAACACACACTACGCCATCGCAAAATGTTTCATTGAGGCGGGATTCAATGTGATCTGTGACAAACCGCTCGCGTTCACGTTGGATGAGGCAAAAAAGCTGCGCACTATTGTCAAGAAGAGTGGCAAGGTATTCGCGCTGACTCACAACTACACCGGTTATCCGATGGTGAAGGAAGCTCGCGAGATGGTCCGATCTGGCAAGATCGGTAAGATCATGAAAGTTGTGGTCGAGTACCCGCAGGGTTACGCAATCACTGCGTTAGAAGGCAAAGGCGGAGGCAAGATTTCAAACTGGCGGATGGATCCGAATGTGGCTGGTATTTCCAATTGCATGGCCGATATCGGCACTCACGCTGAAAATCTCGCCCGCTACATCACTGGCCTTGAAATCGACTCTCTCGTCGCAGAACTTTCTACGTTTATTCCGGGCCGCCCGCTGGATGACGACGGCAACTGTTTGATCCGCTATAAGGGAGGCGCAAAAGGCATTCTCTACGCGTCACAGGTTTCCAATGGCGACGAGAACAATCTCAACATTCGGGTTTACGGCACCAAGAGTTCACTCGAATGGCATCAGGAAGACCCGAATGAATTGATCGTGAAAGAAGTCAACAAACCGCAATCCATTTATCGCCGTGGCAATAGTTACCTGAGCCCAGCAGCACAGGCGTTTAGTCGCACGCCGTTCGGTCATCCAGAAGCATTTATCGAAGCTTTTGCGAACGTTTATAAAGCGGCGGCGACGGCTAGTGCCGACGAAGTCTCTGGACGCAAACTCAAAAAAGACTATGACTTCCCAACCATTGATGATGGTGTGGAAGGCATGGCGTTCATTGAAACGGTTGTCAAATCTGCCAATTCGAGTTCCAAGTGGACCAAGTTCGCTAAAATTTAAAATCAATTATCATGCTTAAGAAATTAATTACCTCACTCGCTGTCATCGCAATTGCGGCTCAAACCGTTTCAACAATCTTTGCGGCTGAGGCTGCAAAGAAGGTGTTAGTCGTTACAGCGACTACGGGTTTCCGCCACAGCTCCATCGCCACCGCCGAAAAAGTTCTCGGACAGTTGGCAGAACAGAGCGGGGCGTTCACGGTGGATTATGTCCGTCAACCTGCTGGAAAACCTAATAGCCCGCGCAAACCAGAGGAGTTGAAAGCCAATGCTACTGACGCAGAAAAGAAGGCGTTCAACCTCGCAGAAGAACAGTATGCCAAGGAACAGGCCGCATTCAAGGTGGCCGAAGCAAATTGGATGGCTTCGCTCAAGCAGGCGTTGTCAAAACTCAGCCCTGAATCGCTCAAGAATTACGACGGAGTCATCTTCGCGAACACCACGGGCGATCTTCCGATCCCCGACAAAGAAGGTTTCTTGAGCTGGATCAAGGCGGGTGGGGCATTTATCGGGATGCATTCGTGCAGTGATACGTTCCATGGATGGCCTGAGTTCATCGAAATGCTGGGTGGGGAGTTTCAAACACACGGCGAACAGGTCGGTGTCGAGTGTATGAACATGGACAGCGCGCATCCTGCGAATCAAAAAGTCCGCCGAAGCTGGGTGATTTTGCAGGAAGAGATGTATCGCTTTAAGAGTTATGATGCATCCAAAGTTCACGATTTGTTATCTCTGGATAAACATCCCAACGACAAAACTCCCGGGCACTATCCCGTTTCCTGGAGCAAATCTTACGGCAAGGGAAAAGTGTTCTATACTTCGCTCGGCCACCGCGAAGATATCTGGGACACTGACCCAGCGATGAAGAGTCGAGAGAATCCCGTCAAAACTAGTCAGGCGTTTCAGACTCACATTCTCGGCGGTATCAAATGGGCGATCGGCTTGGAACAACCCAAGATAAAATGAGTTCGTAACGGATCTGGTTTTTCCAATCTAATCGGCTCGGAAAGAGAACTCTTTCCGAGCCGTTTTGTTTTTACGATAAGGTGATTGCTATGCCGCAAATACTTGAACTCTGCGTCTTGTCAGGCTGCGTTGCCAAGAAAAAGCTTGTAACTGCCAAGAAACGAATAGGCGCATCGTCGTCGCCTTCGTCATAACTGGTGAGTGATCGGCTGTGATAATCGTGTCAGTTCTGCATTAAAGAGCGATTTCACAAGCTGTTCAAACATTGGATGAAGTAACGAAAGGCAACTTATGAAAAAACACAAAATGGTATGCTTGGGAGTGGCGGCAGTCGTGTCAGGTTTGTTGGCTGGTTCGCTACGTGGACAAGAAGTCACAACCATGCAGGCATTCATGCGGCAGAAGTTGGTTTATTCAAAAAACGTCATCGAGGGCATCACCTTAGAACGTCCGGAAATGGTCATCACCAATGGGGTAAAGTTGATGGCAATGACCAAATCCAACTTGTGGATGAAGCTTAGCGTCCAAGGCTTTTATGACAAGACTTGGAAGTATCAGGACGAAGTCGTGGCGTTGACCGCACAGGCTCGTTTAACTAACAACGTTGGAATGTTGAAGGCATTCGCAAATATGACTGCGAGTTGTATTGATTGCCATCAAGTCTATCGCCCTGCGCAGGCGACAAACATCCTTGGAGCGTTAGTCAAACGTCAGGATGCTCCTGATGCCGTTAACGCCAAGCGTTAGTGATCAAACGCGAGCCGCATTCTTCGACAGCGACAAGGAGAAAAAACGGTAGTGGCGTTGTTTTGATTATCCGGCGATGCCAAGCGGTTTCATGGTTTTCCAAAGACCGCGCGTGAAGTCCGGGACAGTGACGGGCATGCTGCCGCTTGCCACAGAGCGCGTGGTCAGTTCGAGAATAGAACTCCAACTGGCAGCGTCATAAACCACGCTGTCCGGCGTAATGCCTTGGCGGATGCAATCGAGGTGACGCCAATTCACGATGAAATCCATTCCGCCATGGCCTGAGCCCGCAGCTTGGGTCTCGAGTTTCTTCCAGAGTGGATGCGTGAATTTTTCGCGCATGATCGCCATGTCTTTTTCATTTAGCCAGTCGTGCGAATTACCAGCGCTCAGGCCATACCTTTTGGGATACGCAGTAGCAAGCCGTGCTGGATAATCAAAGAAACTCCCATCCGTGCCGTTCAATCCGTTGATACGACTGTAGGGGCGTGGAGTGACGACATCATGCTGGATCATGATGGTGCGACCCAGTTCGGTCTTGATGATGGAGGTGTTCATATCGCCGCAGACGTATTTCTCACCTGTATGACGGCCACCGTTCGGCTTTTTCTCATTGAGCACCTTGGTCAGAGACTTCTCGGGTGAACTCATTGAAACCAAAATTTTGAACTGATCGCCCCGACCGATGCCAAGGTATTGCGCGACCGGACCCAATCCGTGCGTGGGATATAGATTGCCGTTATGAGTTTTGTGGTATTCGCGTCGCCAATCGCCCTCTGAACCTAGGCTGAACAAAACCCCTCGCAACTCGTGGAGGTACGCGCACTCGGCATGGGTCAGCTCACCGAACACACCTTCACGCGCCATGTTGAGCACGAACAGTTCATTCTCGCCGTAGCAGCAATTCTCAAGCATCACACAATGACGCTGGGTGCGTTCGCTAGTGTTCACAAGATTCCAACATTCTTCCAGCGTGACGGCCGCAGATACTTCCACAAAGGCGTGTTTGCCATGTTCCATCGAACGCAGGCACATCGGCACGTGCCATTCCCACGGCGTGGCAACGTAGACGACGTCAATGTCGTCGCGCTCGACCATTTTCTCCCAGATGGTTTCGTTACCGCTGTAAACAGCGGGACGCTTGCCGGTTTTCTTTTCGACCTCATTTGCTGCGCGCGTTGAGCGGTCATCCCGCTTGTCGCAAACTGCCACGACTTCGGCGAAGTCGATGTTAAGAGCAGCGTTGACATGCGCCATGCCGCGGCTGAGGCCTATGACGGCAACGCGGATCTTTTCCAACGGTTTGGTAGTCAGGTCGTGAACTGACTTTTGCCCTAGCGGCCTTGGTGGAGCAATCAGGTTCTTGGATAGGGCGCTGCCGTTCTCGTGGGTCGTAGCACACCCGTTGGTTGCCGCGAGCGATGCGCCCAATCCGACAAGCGCAGAGGATTTCAGGAAATCACGGCGTGATGAGTTTGTTTTTTTCATGTGAAATAAGTTGAGTGACTAGAGCCGTTATCACTGTTTAGGAGCAGTTTTCGGCGTTTTTCCCGGAAGCCAAAGGCCAGTGGGGGTTTCAATACGTCCTGCTGGTCTGATGCCGGGGCCGACATTGGTGACGCCAAGGTCGAGATCCATCTCTGCGATGAGTTTTTGAAGTCGCTCCACCACTTCAGGATGTTTTGCGGACACGTCTGTCTGTTCGCCAATCTCTGCGTCGAGATTGAAGAGCATCTGTGGGGGAATCGTTTCCTCGTTTGGTTTGCCATTTCCGAGTCCTGCGAATTTCAATTTCCACGGGCCCGAACGGATCGCTTGAAGTTTGTTACCGCTGTAATAGAAATACGCCTCATGCGGCGAAGTTTTCGTCTCTCCGAACAATATCGGTGAGATGTTTTTTCCATCAATTTTGTGATCAGTAGGTATTGAGCCGCCAGCAAGTTCGACGCATGTTGGAAGAAAATCGAAGTTCGCTGCAACCGCATCGCACGCGCTACCAGCGGGGATTTTTTCCGGCCACCATGCAAGCGTTGGCTCGCGCACGCCGCCTTCCCATGTGCTGCCTTTCCCACCACGCAAGGGAAACGCTGTGCCGGCATTAGTGCCCTTAGGCAGCCACGGCCCGTTGTCGCTGCTAAAAAACACGAGGGTGTTTTTATCCAGCTTGAGTTCGCGCAAGGTGTCAAGAACGCGACCCACGCTCCAGTCAAGCTCCGTGACCCAGGCACTGAACGGATTGGGATTTTCTTTGCGAAATTTGTCTCCGGGATGAATCGGTGTATGGACCGCGGTGTGCGGTAGGTAGAGGAAAAAAGGATCGTGCTTGTGTGTGCGGATGAACTTGACCGCCTCCTCCGTGTAACGTTGGGTAAGCTTGTCTTGTTTCTTAGGGTTAATTGTTTCGATGACAGTTTCGTCGCGCACCAAGGGCAGGGGTGGGCGATTTCCTCGTCCGAGTTGTCCATCTTCTGGCCCCATATCGTTTGAGTAAGGAAGCCCGAAGTAGTGATCAAATCCGTGGCGTGTGGGGAGAAAATCCGGGTGATCGCCTACATGCCATTTGCCAATGACCATGGTGGCGTAACCCTGTTGCTTCAGCAGCTCGCCAATCGTGTGTTCCTTAGAGCTGATACCAGTGCTGCTCATTGGGCCTAAAACGCCCGGAAGCGAGACGCGTTTGGCATAACACCCGGTGAGAACCTGTGCCCGCGAAGGCGTGCAGACGGGCGCAGCATAAAAGCTTGTAAGCTTCATTCCCTCCCGCGCCATGCGATCCAAATTCGGAGTGCGATTACTTTTACAGCCAAATGGCCCGATGTCGCCATAGCCTAGGTCGTCGGCAAATATGATGACAAAATTGGGTTGTGTTGGTTCTGTCGGCTTTGGGGTTTTGGCAAGGGAGTTAACTGGAAATATATTCAGAGCGATAAACAACGCCACTATGGCAGCGGTACGGAATGCGAATAAAATTAAAGCGGTTCCAAGATTCATACTCTCATTAAATATGACCAAGAATTTAAGTCAACGAGTTCAAAACGAATTGGCATACCACGTTCGGGGTATAGCCAAACGGTCCAATTTTACGGCAACTTGAGTGAGTCGATTTCAATTGCCTAAGGCTTTGATTGAGGGCCGCATTTACTAGTTGGACACCCAAGCAGGCCAGACAATTTTTGAATGCGATAATGGTTCGAACAAATTTCTAAAATTATCCACAAAACGGGAAACATTGAGCCGAAGCTCATTTTATGATCAGCCAGACCACTGCCCAAAGCCGCCGAGATTTTTTGAGGTCCGCCACTTTGCTGTCAACTGCGGCGGTTGCCGCCCCGTTCATTTGGACTGGAGCTTCAGCGCGCGGTGAAGAGGCTAAGAATGACAAGTTAAACATTGCTTGTATCGGAGTGGGCGCGCGCGGCTCTGGGATTGGCCACGCCGCTGGCGCTATCGGCAATATGGTGGCTTGCTGTGATGTTGACAGAGGACACGCGGAGAGATTTGCGGCCAAGTATGAGGGGCGTTGCACGATATACTCCGATTACCGAAAGCTTCTCGAGCGAAAGGATATTGATGCCGTCATCATCGGCACCCCGGATCACTGGCATGCGGCCATCGCCATTGCGGCGATGCAAACTGGGCGCGACGTTTATTGTGAAAAGCCGCTGACGTTGACGATTGACGAAGGGAAGTTGATCTGCAAAGCAGTCAAGAAAACGGGCCGCGTGTTTCAAGTCGGCACGCAACAGCGCAGTGATAATAAATTCCTCAACGCTGTTGCATTAGTACGCAGTGGGCGCTTGGGTAAAAATCTTTCCGCGACATGTTCAATCGGCGGCGCGCCAAGTGGCGGACCTTTTGAGCCGATGACTCCGCCAAGCGCTTTGGATTGGGACATGTGGCTCGGTCAAGCGCCGAAGATCGACTATACGGAGAAGCGTTGCCATGGACAGTTCCGTTGGTGGCTGGAGTACTCTGGCGGCAAACTCACTGATTGGGGCGCTCATCACGTAGACATCGCGCAATGGGGGCTTGGATTGGAACAGACCGGTCCAATCGAAATTGAAGGCTCGGGTAAGTTTCCGAACATCCCCGCGGACTTTGATCCCATCGCATTTTTTGCCGGCAAGCAAAAACTTGTCAATGGATACAACGCCGCCACCAAATTTAGCACCAAGCTTGCGTTTGAGGGAGGAGCGACGATCACCGTGCGTGAAGGTCCTGGCAATGGGATCACTTTCAAGGGCGATAAAGGCGAGATATTTGTAAATCGTGGCAAGCTGACTGGTACGATGATTGAGGCTTTGACTGACAGCGATTACCAATGGCTGAAAGAGGAGCGCACAAAGCTTTACAAGGGGATGCCAATACGCGGACACATGGAAAACTTTTTTTCTTGCGTCAAGGCGCGTAAAGAACCGGTGTCTGATGTATTTAGTCACCATCGGCATCTCACGTCATGTCACCTGTCAAACATTGCCATGCTGCTAAAGCGAAAGTTGCGTTGGGATCCGCAGCAGGAGGTTTTCATCGGAGACACTCAGGCGAACGGTCTCTTGAGCCGTCCTCGGCGCAAAGGTTTTGAAATTCAGGCGTGATATTTCGGCGAGCTTTCCTAGGATTATCCCAATGAAATTTATCAGCGTGCGGAGTTTTATCTACGCAGTCCTTTTCGCGACCACAAGTCAGCTTGCAGCCGTTGAACTGGTTCAAGATTTTCGATTCAAAGTAGAGGTGCTAGCCGTCGGGATGGCCCAGCCGCTCCAACTCAAACTCGCGCCGGATGGCCGCATATTCTATAACGAATTGAAGGGTCCGTTAAAAATCTGGAAGCCGGACACAAAATCTGTCGTCGAGGCGGCTGTCATACCAACGTTTTCAGAGCAGGAAAATGGCTTTCTTGGATTCGCATTAGATCCGGATTTTGCGAAGAATAATTGGATTTATCTCTTTTACTCGCCTACCAATCACACAGGTCAGCGTCTCAGCCGCTTCGTGATGAGGGGCGACGTGCTCGAATTTGCCAGTGAAAAAGTGATGCTTGAATTTGGCGAGCAACGGCGCGAATGCTGCCACCACGCAGGTTCAGTTGATTTCGGGCCGGACGGGAATATGTTCATCTCTACTGGCGACAATACGCATCCTTTTGGCGATTCCGATTCGAGAGGGCCGATGGATGAGCGCCCCGACCGCAATCCGTGGGATGCTCAAAAGAGTTCGTCAAACACGCACGATTTGCGTGGGAAA
>WBXK01000090.1 GCA_008933055.1 Verrucomicrobiota bacterium
CCAGCTGTCATAGTGGCATAGGACAGACGACGCCTATGATGTTTCACATTGATTTCAAGACTGGCAAGTCGCCCTACCTGCAACTGGTGGATCAGGTGCGTTACGCCGCTGCGTCCGGTGGAATCCGCACCGGCGAGCCTCTGCCGTCCGTGCGGCAACTCGCTGAGGAGCTTCGCGTCAATCGCAACACTATCGCCAAGGCGTATGCGGAACTCGAGAGTCAGGGCGTCATTGAGACGATTCCCGGCAAGGGCTGCTTCCTCAAGGACGGCAACACGCCGTTCACCAAAAGCGTCCGGCAGAAACTTCTCGTCAAGGAGGTGGATGAAGCCGTCGTCACCGCGCATCACCTGCAAGTGGATCGCGAAACGTTCCTCGTGTTGGTGAAGGAGCGGTTGGATTATTTCGAGAACAAAGCCAGCAAGGAGAAACCATGAACTCAACCCCAGTCATCGAAATCAAAAACCTCCATCGTCGTTACGGCAAACAAGACGCTGTGAACGGCCTGAGCCTCACCGTAAAACCGGGCCGCTGCTATGGCTTCTTCGGTCGTAACGGCGCGGGCAAGACCACCACCATCAAGTGTCTGCTCAATCTGCTCCGCCCGACGAGCGGCACCGTGCGTGTGTTCGGGCTTGATCCGCAGAAGGACGAAGTCGCCGTGAAATCCCGCATTGCCTATGTGCCGGATGCCGTGGCGTTTTATCCGTGGATGACCGTGCGCGACACGTTGAATTACCTCGCGTCCTTCCGCACGAACTGGAATCACGACATCGAAGCCGACCTGTTGAAGCGTTTCGGCCTGAAGCAGGATCAGAAAGCCACCTCGATGTCCAAAGGCCAGAAAACCCAGCTCGCACTTATCGGCGCGATCTGCCCTGAGCCAGAGTTGCTCATCCTCGACGAACCGACCTCCGGCCTCGATCCGATTGTGCGCCGCGAGTTCATCGAGACGGTCATCGGCGCGTATCAATCCGGCGATCCCGGCAGCCGCACGGTGTTCGTCTCGACGCATCTCATCTCTGAGTTCGAGGGTTTGATTGATGAATTCACCATCATCGAACAAGGCCGCGAACTGCTCACGATGCAAGCTGACGCCGCGCGTGATCGTTTCAAGAAAATCCGCGTCCGCTTCGCGCAACCGCCCGCGAAGTTCGATCTTCCCGGCGTATTGAACGTGAAACAATCCGGTCGCGAAGTGGAAATCCTCGCCAACGGCACAAGCGACGAACTCATCGCAAAGTTAAAAACGTATCAGCCCGAAGAGTTGCAGACCGAATCGCTGACGCTGGAGGAAATTTTTGTCGCTTCGAACCACATTGCCAAGACGAAGTCATGAACGCGTATCTCCGCAAAGAAATCCGCTTATTGCTGCCGAGTTTTGCATTTGCGATGGTGGCGGCACTTTCCATCTGGTTGATTCCACCAGATTCGAAACAAGGGCAAAACCATTGGATGTGGCTCATCATCTTTCCAATATTAGTTTGTCCCGCACTGGTGGTGATGATGGCGCTTGATTCGTTTGGGCGTGAGATGAGTTGCAACACATTTGCAAATCTTCTCTCACAACCCATCTCGCGCTCGCGCATCTGGTGGACGAAATCCTCCCTCTTGGCGTTGGCCCTCATAACGATATTCGGAACGTGGGGATTGTCATTGCTGATGCACCTGCCGGGGTTCTTCTGGGCAAACTCCAATGAAATGCACGACATGTTCATCACTGCTGCGCTCCTTGTCGTGACGGTTTATTCCGGGGGGCTGTGGACAGTTCTACTGCTCCGGCAGGTCGGTGCGGCTTTCTGGTTCACGCTGATCGCCCCGGCGGCGCTGGCAACGCTGACGGGCTATGTTACGGACAGATTTGGCGAAGCATCTCAGGTCGAACACAACATCATTTGTGTTCTCGTGACATATAGCGTCGCGAGTTTTGTCTGGGCGTGGCGACTTTTCCTGCGCGCGCAAGATGTTCAATGGACGGGTGGTGAGATTGCACTGCCAACTTGGGTAAAACTACCTCGAATGTTCGTCCCGCCCGTCAAACTTGCGGGTCGTCGCCCGATGCTCGCCTTGCTCGTGAAAGAATTTCAATTGCACCAATCGCAATTCATCATTGCGGGTTTTCTGGCGATTCTACACAGCGCAATTATCGTGGCGCGAAACGCGCACGGCGGTTTGAGGCAGAAGTGGGCATGGGATTTTGTTGCTGAATATTTTTGGGCACTCTGGATGTTGATGCCGATGCTGGTGGGCTGTGCGGCGGTGGCCGAAGAAAGAAAACTCGGCACGCTGGAAGGCCAACTCTGTCTGCCCGCGCGACGGCGCACGCAATTCATCATCAAGTTCGGTGCTGGGCTCGGCCTGGCGGTTTTCTTCGGGTTCATCATACCGCTACTGTTAGAAGGTAAAAGAATTCTCCCAGACTTTAATGGGTTGTTATCCGGGCGGTTATTTAGCCAGTCACCATTTACTCACGAGAAAGTAACCACACTCGTGAACCTCATCAATCCAGTCCTACCGTTCCTGCCGTTGTTCGGAATTGCGATAGCCCTTTTCTTTGTCGCGTTTTACGCATCTGCTTTGAGCCGTAATACGCTTCAAGCAATTGGGCCATCCATACTGGGTTTTATTATCATTTGGGCGCTGTTTCTCGGCGCGATGAATATCGAGAGCGTCGTGGGCTATCCACTTTGGCGGAGCGGTCTCATCTATCTCATCGGCTTGCCAGCGTTGTTAGTAACACTGGTGTGTTTAACCTACTGGAACTTCAAACGCGTCTTTGTTGGTTGGCCGGTGTCGCGACAGAACGGAATAGTGTTGTTCACCTCGTTGGGTCTTGTGATGGTGCTGACAACGGCAATTTATCAGCGATCATGGGAATTGTTTGGAAGGTTTGAACCATCTCACGGCGCATCGCGCATTGCAGGAAACGAACCAGTTCGAGTCAGTCGCCAAGGATGGAGGCTGAGTTTACTTTTCCCCGATGGCCGCGAGTGGTCTTCAAAATTGGATTTTTCCAAGGCAACACTTTGGCAAACCGTTACTGGAACCTGGATGTTAAATAACATTCTCCACGACGGACGGTTTCTCGAAGGCTCGAATTGGGTCAATGTTGTAACGAGTGTGGGTGACATCGTCGGATTAAAGAGCGACGGAAGTCTTTGGGTTTCTGAAAATCAAAAAGAACCTACGAAACTTGTCCGCCATGGCAAGGATGCCGATTGGAAGAATCTTGCAAGTTGTTGGGGACTGCCATTCGTCTTGAAAACGAACGGCACGCTTTGGACGATAGGAACAAATAATTTCTGGGGAAAAGCGTGGCCAGGATTGTGCGCCTTCGAACCGCGACAACTCGGCAACGATTCAGACTGGGCGGAGATTTTGACACTGGGCAGTCGCAATGTTTTCCGCAAAACTGATGGCCGAACCTACGTCTATCCCAACATGACTTCGTCACCAAAGGAATCGATCACTTTCGAGCAAGGCACGGTTGCTGAGCGCGTTCCGGGTTATGAGCGCAGGGATTGGATTGCGATTGCTAACGCTAATAATACGTGGGGTAGCCCAGTTCAAATTGGGCTTAAGTCAGATGGATCACTTATCGTCGCAGGTAGATATCAAGCGCATAAAAGTTCAATTGAATTCGTTGCAACAAACGAAAGAATTGAAGGGGAGACGAATTGGGTGGCACTTGATGGAAACTTCGGCACCATCGTATCCTTAAAAGCAAATGGGACCTTGTGGCTGTGGGACTTTTTCGGCTTCGCGCACGACGAACAGTCAGAGAGCCCTCAACCTACGCAACTCGGTCAGAGTTCCACTTGGCGCGGCATCGGTTCCGATGTCGACGGAGCCATTGCATTGTCTGGTGATGGCAGCGTGTGGTACTGGCAACTCATGAACCGGGAAAACTCACGCGACTTCTTCCCTTTGTTCCGACCCAGCCGCAAACCGCAATTGATCGGAAACATTTTCAGCAAACTTGAATGACGATCTGCCATTTCACCACGCCCGCTCGATACTGCGCCGCTGCCAGAGGAACTCGAACATGTTGCCCTCGTGCGGTTGATCCCAGGAAATCTTCATCGTGGAAACCGGGCCGATGTTCAGACGATCAATCTCTGGATACGCCATTACCTGCTCGATGAACGTCGCGTCCTTTGTGATGACGGAACACGCGAGCGTGTAGCCGATGTGCTTGAGCATGTCGCCCTGCGGAACTTGAACCACGCTGGCATAGGGACAAAGGAATTCGCGGTTCGCCAACGGATGTGCGAAGGAATCGCATAGCACGACTGTGGGACGAACAAACGTGCCGCCGTCGAAGGTGACTTTGCGCGATCCATTCCGATACTTGGCCGTCACGTCAGTCGCCCCCGTTGTTTTCAAACCTTCATCAATCGCGCCGTCGATGAAGTCCGCCATCTTCGGATTCGCGAAGCCGGAGAGCCGCGCGTTTGCATCGTCGAGGGTTGTCGGCGCAATCGGCCCAAGTTTCTGCGCGAGCGCGTCTGCAATCTCCTCCGCGTATTTTGGCACGACGATGGCCGAGGCGTTGATGCACGAGCGACCTCCGTTGTCAGAAATGCTCGCCGCCATAACGTCCACGTAATCGCGCCAGTTCTCGATGCAATCGTCGCCAATGAGAAACTTGCTCCAGCCCGGACCGTGTGCTTGGATGGCCGGATTGCTGGCGTAATGCGCCGTGGTGGATTTGTCCCCGAAGATCAGCGCGCGTCCGCATGTTTTAAGAATCTCGCCAGCGCCTTCGTGATCCGTCGGATAAAAACCAAACGCCTCCGCTGGCGCACCCGCCGCGATGAACGCCTGAATCAACCGATACGGCGTCCACGGCTCTTCTTTGCCGGGCTTGATTATCACAGGCGTCTTCAACGCGATGCTCGGCAACCAGAGTGAATTCACCGCAGGCGAATTACTCGGCATCACGAGCCCAAGCGCAGGCGTGGTTGGAAAATAACTCAACCACGTGCCGAACTGCTCGCCGCTGCCGGAATCTAGGATCGAGAGATCAAGGCCACGCGACAGACCGTTCAGCACCATCTTCATGTTCGTCAGCGCGAGGTGGATTTTCTCCATGTTGCGACGCACCATGACATGCGGCAGGCCGCTCGTGCTACTCAGCGTCTCGATGTATTGCTGTGGCGATTGCGTGTGGCCTTTGTCGCCGAGGGGCAACGTGCCTTTGAGGAATTGGTCGCCGGCTTTGGCGCAAATCTCTATGAGTTGCGCCGCAGAAAACATTTTTAATGCCGCCTGACCTTCGGACACACGCGCCAAATCTTTGCGCACAATACCGGCGTTGACCTGGCTGACGACGGCTTTGACTTCGCCCGTTCGAAAATCGCGCACCTCGGCAGTATCGAGGCTTTCGTATGCTTTGCCGCGCCTTAGTGCTGGAATGTGAGGAATATTACTCATATTTGAAGTGTTAGCATAAAACAGAGACCGCTGTTGTGGCGAGAAATCATGTTGATTACCGAAACTTGGGCTCGAAGCCTGCTTCTTGGGTGAACTCTTTGTGTTAGATGGTGTCCAATGTTCGGATTGATTTATGCGAATTCTCAAACTCTTGTTCAAACGCGAGACGTTCCTGCCGATGGCCGCGCTGACATTTGCCTCAGCCGTCAGTGCCACGCTGATCTTTTCACGCGTCATCGTGACTCGCGATTACCGCTACGGCTTTCTCGTGTGGAATCTGATTCTCGCTTGGATGCCGCTGGTGTTTGCGCAGATCGCGAGGCACGATTATCGCACCCGACGGAATGGCGAACGCGCAGGTGTGAAGTTTTACAGTTTGTGCGCCGCGTGGCTGTTGTTCTTTCCGAATGCGCCTTACATCTTCACTGACTTGATCCATCTGACGCGCCGCTCCATGAATCACTTCTGGGTGGATTTGGCCGTGATCCTGTCGTGCGCGTTCACGGGTTTGATTCTGGGATTCGTCTCGCTCTACCTGATGCATTCGCTCGTTACTCACCGCTTCGGCCAGCGCGCAGGTTGGGGATTTGTGATTGTTGTCTCAGCAGTGAGCAGCTTTGGGGTTTATCTCGGGCGATTCTTGCGATTCAACAGTTGGGATGTGATCTCAAAACCGGCGGAGTTGTATCAAGGCATCAGTGCTGCGGCAGCGGCGCAATTCTCTGACCCGCGCCACTTCGCATTCCTCGCGTTGTTCGCCACGTTCATCTTCGTCGGTTACGTGATCTTGTATGCGATGGCGCATCTGCCGACAGCGATGCAGTTGCAACGTGAGGTGAAGATGGATACAGACGCAAGCCCGCCTGGGGAAACAGTGGTGACAGTTTTTCCAGCGATGAAAATCCGGAGCGAATTGCCGCTCACCGCATCAACTGCTTTTCAAGATAGCTGACCACTTGACGGACGTTGGCGTCCACTTCCATGCGGTCTTTTACCAAGCGACATGCGTGAAGCACCGTGCCGTGATCGCGTCCGCCAAAGGCTTCCCCAATGCTGCTGAGTGATGTCTCTGTCATCTGACGTGCGAGGAACATGGCAACTTGGCGGGGGAACGCGATGTTTTCCGGGCGGCGCTTGCTCGTCATGTCAGCCAGGCGGATGTCGAAATGCTCGGCCACTTTTTTCTGGATGACCTCGATGTTGACGGAGAATCGGCCTTCTTCATGCAGGATTTCTCGGAGCAGGCTTTCGACAACCTCAACGCTCAATGTCTTGCCTGTGAGCGAGGCATAGGAAGCCACTCGGATGAGAGCGCCTTCCAGACGACGGATGTTCGTGCGGATGCGGTGCGCTAGGAAGCTCATGATGTCCTCGGGCAATTCGACGCCCATGGACGCGGCTTTCTTTTTCAGGATGGCCTGACGGATTTCCACGTCGGGCGGTTGCAAATCGGTGACCAATCCCCACTCGAAACGCGAAACGAGTCGATGTTCCAAGCCTTGAATTTCGCTCGCCGGCCGGTCGCAAGTCAGCACGATTTGTTTGTGCGCTTCGTGCAAGGCGTTGAAAGTGTGGAAAAATTCTTCCTGAATGCGCTCCTTGCCAGCGAGAAACTGTATGTCATCTATCAGCAGCACATCCGTCTGCCGATATTTTTTGCGGAACTTGGCGAGCGAGTTGTTTTGAATGGCGTCAATGTATTCGTTCGTGAACTTCTCAGAGGAGACGTAGCCAACTCGCGCGCCTTTCTTTGTGGACACGACGTGCTGTCCGATGGCATGAAGGAGGTGAGTTTTGCCGAGACCGACTCCGCCATAGAGAAATAACGGGTTATAAGATTTCCCCGGTGCATCCGCTACGGCTTTGGCGGCCGCACGGGCAAAGTTGTTATTGTTACCGACGACGAAAGTCTCAAACGTGTTCTTGGGATTGAAGCTCCACTCGCTATTTCCGGTGGCACGGTCTTGAGGAGTTAGGGCAGCGGGTTTCGGTTTGGAGGCTGGCTCAACTTTCTTGGCCGCGGCCGGAGCAGCGAGTGTGCTGTGTCCGTTTGCAACGATGAACTTCGCACGCAACTGCCGCGCAGCCGCCGTGCTGAGAACATCTTGTAAAAGACCCTGGTAGTTGTCCTTCAACCACACTTCGCAAAAGTCATTCGATACTTCGAGCACCACGAAATCGCCTTCAAACCCGGTGGCTCTCAGCGGCGCGAACCAGAGATTGAAAGTGTCCGCACTCAACATCGAGCGAAGTTGGTCCTGAGCGGAACTCCAGATTCCCTCTGCTGACTGCGGTCCGCTCGTTATCCTTGAGCTGGGTTTTTCCTGCGTTTTATTCACTTAGCCTCGAAATTGGTTTTGGCAGACGTTTTGCCCTGCCATTGTTATCACTCTGAAAATCACACGCCACAAAAAACTCTGCTCGCACTGGCGGATTGAATCATTACCCTGACCTAATAGCGACTCACTTCATTGATATTCAACAGCTTGCGTTTTTCAAAAAAACAGCCCGCCGAAGGTCTTGGTTTCTGCGGGCACAGTGGCTAAGTGAATCCTGATCGCTGTGAAGATTTTTAGGAGAATCTCCCCACTGTTACGAGGACAATATATTAACACTTATTCGCGAGTTATTCACAACGAAAGATTCGTCAATGAAATCAGGCTCGACGTGCATTTTTCCTAGTGACTTTTCGGAAACTTTTTCGCAACAAGATTGCTCTTGTTCCCAAAAAATCGCACTTATGCCAATGGCAAACGCACCGTGAACTGACTTCCGTCTCCCACATTACTATTTACTTCGATGCTTCCGCCATGTGCGTGAATGATTGCAGAAGAAATCGCCAGACCCAGTCCGCTGCGGCCTTGTGATGATGTTCTCGCTCCGTCCGCGCGATAAAATCTTTTGAATAGGTGCGGCAGATGTTCAGGCGCAATTCCGGGGCCGCTGTCGGAAACAATGAGCGTGGAAAAACCGTTGTTAGGATTGGTCGAAACGACGATTGCACCGTTATCATTGTTGTGCTGAACTGCGTTGGTAAGCAGGTTCAAAACCACTTGTGCCACGCGTTCGGGATCACCGTGACAACCCGCAGGAGACAACTCCAGGCGAATTACAATCCGCCTTTCATCTGCCAGAGGACGAACCATCTCGACGCATTCACGCGTCGCATCTGCGAGGTCAAACCGGACACGCTTCATGGTCTCTTGCCCGGCGTCGAGCCGTGCGAGTTCAAGCAACGACTCTATGAGTCGCCGCATCCGCTGCGCAGCGCGCTGGCAGGCTTCTAACGTCTCACGATACTCCGCCGGACTGCGCTCCTTGTTCAACGTGCTCTGCGTCTGCGTCAAAATTACTGACACCGGCGTGCGCAGTTCGTGGGCTGCGTCGTAAGTGAACTGCTTTTGATGTTCAAATGCGGCATCCAGTCTTGCAAAAGTAGAGTTCAATACCAGGGCAAGCTGTCCAAGCTCACTCTCCGTTTCAGAAGAATTGATCCGCTTGGAAAGATCGCCACGCGCAATCTCTTCTGCCGTACGACTTATTGCTTCGATAGGGCGCAATGCCTGCGACGCAAGCCACCAGCCAATGGTTGAACCGACTATAACGATGCTGCTACCGATTACCACAAGCCAAAGTGCAAGCTGACGCAACTGGGCGACCATTGGCGCGAGGGATGTTCCCGCTATCACTCGGAAACCATTAGGAACATGGTGTGTCAATTCCCGGTTGATCCCGGCAGTCCTAATCATCCCGGGCGTGTTTGCAATTGAGCGCTCGTCGGGTAGGAGATTTGGCGGCGCATTTGTCGAAATGCTCACAACTCGACCTTCGGGCGACCACGATGCGTAATAAAATTTCCCCAGATCAACTCCATCCACGGCCCTCGCACGAAATCCTCCCGGCGCTTGCTCCGGGATATCTCCCCCGAACTCGGGCGGCGGCGGTCGGCGAAACCCTCTGGAGTCCCCTGGTCCATTGTGGCGACCATTTCCTGCCGGTGACAGTTTTGGCAATAGGGAGGTCATCACCTCTTGCAATGCCTTATCAATGGACTGCAATCGCGCACGCCGCTCAAACGAATAAAACCCGATCATCAATCCTGCAACCAATGCCACGAGCAGAAAACCGTGCCAAGCTTGCAACCGCCACTTAATGGATTTGAAATTCATTCGATGCAATAGCCGTGGCCTCGACGCGTTGTTATAAACTCAGGACCAAGTTTTTTTCGGACATTCGATACATGAACATCGAGAAGATTGGACATTGTGGAATCGTCCTCGTCGAAAAGATGCTCGTAAAGTGTGGTGCGCGTCACTACTTCGCCACGATGCAAGGCCAGAAATTCCACCAATGAATACTCGCGTGCTGTCAACTCCACAGGCTTGCCGCTGTGCATGATGTTTCGCGCTGCCGTATCCACCACCACGCTGCCCAGTTCGATCTGATTCGTCGTCTTGTTAGCACTGCGCCGGATGATGGCGCGCAAGCGCGCGAGCAGTTCCGGCAGATCGAATGGTTTCACCACATAATCATCCGCGCCCGAATCCAAACCCTTCACGCGATCCCGGGATTGATCTCTCGCCGTGAGCATCAGCACGGGAGTGCGCTTGATTTTGCGAAGCTGCTTTATCACTTCCCAGCCATCCATGCGCGGCATCATTACGTCTAAGATCACTGCGTCATAGTCGGTGTTCTTGGCGTTAAAAAAACCATCCTCGCCATCGTTCGCCGAATCGACAGCATAGCCTTCATCCCTCAAGGCGCGTACGAGGGCGCGTTGCAAATCGAGTTCGTCTTCGACGACAAGAATTCTCATGATGGCGATTTAGACTACCGCGATTCTGACAAAGTCAGCATCCTATGACAGGTTGAATATTGCGTAAGCCACAATGGAAGATTGCATAAGCAACCTTAAGCTAGGATGAAGCCCCTTCTGATGGGTGATAGCCGCCGTGAGTCAGCTCCGACTGATTCCATCGAAAAGGACTATCGGAGGAAAGGGGCAGGGGTAATCCCTACACAAAACTCCTTTTCTCTTTTTCGGTTTTGTTTCCGCGTGCCTGCACAAATTTTCAAGTGCAATGAAAATGTTTCAGCATCGTCACTATAAAAATCTTGCGTCTAAATTCACCCCGGGCAATGTAGTTGGCACGTAGAGTGCGTAAAGCTTATTACCAAGTCGCACCGTTCTTTGAAGTCATAACAAAAAAGTTAACAGGAAACAGATTTACCCTGCCCTGTGCGTGATTCGTAGCTGAATCCTTGAACCGTAATTATACGAATCCTGGTGTCTATTCGTGATGACAGCCGACAGGCCTTAATTGGAAGTCAAAAGTTATCCGGCGGGCGCCGCATGTTGACTCAACATGTTCAAAGGAGTAGCTACACACGGCAATGGTGGGGTCACTTTAGAACAAAAGCCCGGCAATCTTGTGCCGGGCTTTTTTCTTTTCCCCCTCCTCTGTCCAACTGCTAGTCTTAATTTGTGGCGCGCGACGACTTGTTTTCATCCACTCCAACCCCGGAAAATTCTCCCGAAACTTCCGTCGGAGAAAAATCTTTGCGCCATCAACCCCTCGCCGCTCGGATGCGGCCGCGCTCGCTCAATGAATATGCCGGACAAACCCATATTCTCGCGCCAGGGCAACTACTCCGCCGTGCCATCGAAGCGGACCGCATTCAGTCGCTGATCTTTTACGGCCCGCCCGGCACGGGCAAAACCTCCCTTGCCCAGATCATAGCGCGCCAGACCAAAAGCAAGTTCGAGCGTTTAAGCGGCGTTGAATCCAACGTCGCCGACATGCGCCGCGTGCTCGCGTCCGCGCAGAACCGCCTCGAGAACACAGGCCAGCCGACCATCCTGTTCATCGACGAAATCCATCGCTTCAACAAATCGCAGCAGGATATTTTGCTACCCGATGTCGAAAGTGGCGTCATCCGGCTCATCGGCGCGACCACGCACAATCC
>WBXK01000091.1 GCA_008933055.1 Verrucomicrobiota bacterium
GCGTGAGGCAATTCGCGCCCCGCCAGCATGAGCAGCTCCACGCAGTTGTCGAACATCCCAGAGTCGCTGCTGTCCGTGTTGATAATGGGCAACAACTTCTTCATATCGCTGCCGAACTTTTCGGAAACGAAATTCGATTGCCCGGCGTTCATCCAGTTCACGTTGCCGCGCAGCGTGTTGATTTCGCCGTTGTGCGCGATGAACCGATATGGATGCGAGCGATCCCAGCTCGGGAATGTGTTTGTGGAGAAGCGCGAGTGAACTAACGCCAGAGTGGAAGTCATGTCCTCGTCCCGCAAGTCCAGGAAGTAATTACCCACCTGCTCCGGCATCAACATGCCTTTATACACCGCCGTGCGTGCCGAGAGGCTGGAGACGT
Organism: Verrucomicrobiota bacterium; assembly: GCA_008933055.1. Classification (GTDB taxonomy): domain Bacteria; phylum Verrucomicrobiota; class Verrucomicrobiia; order Limisphaerales; family JADLHS01; genus JADLHS01. The sequence goes on from WBXK01000091.1 coordinate 380, forward strand.
AAAACCATTTTCCGCCCATCATGAAGGGGCTGTAACGGATACGCTGTTCGGCGACTTTCCGGATGACGTAAAGTTTCCGCTCGAACGCGAGGTCGTCTTTGATCGAAGGATTGCGCCCGATGAACACCTGCATCATGAATGGCTCAGATTTTTGAGCCGTCGCACCCAGAGAAGAATTGTCCGTGGGAATATCGCGCCAGCCGAGAATCGTCTGGCCTTCTTCGCCGACGATCTTCTCAAAAGCTTTTTGCACGCTCGTGCGCTCCACTTTTTCCTGGGGCATGAACAACATTCCCATGCCGTATTGGCCGAACGCAGGAAGTTTGATCCCTAGTTTTCCTGTGGCCTTGACCAAAAAATCGTGCGGCATCTGCATCAAAATTCCTGCGCCATCACCGGTGTTGATCTCACAGCCGACAGCGCCGCGATGATCGAGGTTCACTAGAATCTGCAACGCGTCCGCAACGATGGAGTGAGATTTGAGCCCTTTTATATTAACGACGAACCCGACGCCGCACGCGTCGTGTTCGAATTGCGGGTCGTAAAGACCCTGCTTGGCTGGCGGACCGAGCCGCACGGGTTGATTCAGATTGCCTTCGACTTTGCTGCTATTCATCGCTGAGTTATTTGATTTCGAACAATCGTTCAGAAATCCGTTTATTTTTTACCGGAACGAGCTTCGTGCGCAATAAATCATTTTAGGAAAGTGCATAAAACCGCGTCTGATACGGAGACAGCAAAGTTGGCCTCCGCCTAATCTCAGCCTCAAAAGCTCCTTTTTTATGCTCTGAACGGTTGCTTCTGCGTCCCACTCTCGACATAGTTCGCCCATGTTCAGTGTGAACGGACACCCCTGAATACAAATGCACCGCTTTTATCTCCCGCCAGAACACTGTCACGGCGACATCATCCAACTCCCCCCAAACGAAGCTCACCACGCGTCCCGAGTGTTACGGATTGAAACCGGCGAGCGTGTCGCCGTCCTAGATGGTGCGGGGCATGTCATTGATTGCGAAATCTGCGAAGTCACCAAGCGCAATGTCATATTGACTGCGCTCAAGAAAACATATTCACCACCGTTGCCCTGCCAGATTACGCTGCTTCAAGCCATGCCCAAGCCTAAGGCGATGGATTACATCGTTCAGAAAACGACCGAACTCGGCGCTGTACGTATCGTCCCGCTTCTAACCGATCGCGTCATCGCTCATGTGGACGAACGTTCCGCGCCGGACAAAGCTGCTAAGCTACAACCCCTCGCCATAGAAGCCATTAAACAATGCGGCTCACCGTGGTTGACGAAGATTGAACCGCCCGTCTCGTTGGAAAACTTCCTCGCCCGGCGCGAACAATTTGAACTGCCGCTCGTAGCCTCACTGCAAAGTGGCAGCCGCAATCCGCACGAATTCATCCAGAGGTTTCGCGATACACACAAACGTCTTCCCAAGACCGCGTGCCTCTGGATCGGGCCAGAAGGAGATTTTACGCCCTCAGAAATGGAACTCATCCTTGGCTCAGGCGCTTTGCCTATCTCGTTGGGAAGTCTTGTTCTTCGCAGCGACACAGCGGCTATCTATGGGTTGTCCGTGATGAGTTGTGAGTTGCAATCGGCGGAGTAAAACAGATTCGACTTGATGAAGCATACCTCAGTCTTCCGGCGTAGAATCACTCCAACGCGAATATCACGCGGGCTGCGCCTTTGCTGGTGGTGTCTTCCGGGGGGCGCAACGTCACAAGCAATCGCTGGCCTTCAATCTTACCGCTTTCCAAGAGGAATCGTTGCACCGCTTCCACGCGGTGGCGCATGAGTGTTTTCAACTCGTCGCCGCTTACGGGCACGGTGGTGGCGAGTCGTCTCTCCAGTTCATCGCGGACCAGTTCGCGTTCTGTTTTGGGCTGGGCTGCGCCGGGGCTGCCGGCTTTGTGCGCGATCTGCGCGGTGAGTTGTGCGAGGGTTTTGCTTTCGCGCATCAGTTGGCTGGCGCCTTTCCGTGGTTCAGAGCTGTCAACTCTAGCGTCTTCCAATACTCCGGCGTTAGGGGTTGAATTCGTGGCGAGAGCTGCGGCGAGCGCTTCGCGCAGCGCGATTTCCGGTGTGGTGTTGAACGCTGTTTTGTAGGCGGCGCGCAGGAGGTCGTCGTAGTCGTCGTCTGCCAGCTTCAATAATTGCAGCGCGGGCGCAGGCTTGCCGCGCGACACAAGTTGTTGGATGTGCAGTAGCTTCATCTTCTCCATCACCTTCTGTCGTCCGAGCGCCTCTGTATCGGTCACGGGATCAAACGTCGCACCTATCTCCACATCCAGAGCCGGGCGGTTGGTGAGAGCTATGGAGAGCTTCATCAATTTGTTTGTCTGGTTTTCTCTCAAGTCAGCGCGGCCCGGAGCAAAATCGACGAACTGCATGTCATCACCGCCGCCCACCAACGCGCCCAGCAATGAGAACGGCGATGTGGCGACTTTAAGGATCATGTTCTTGAATACGTTCCCCACCAAACCCCAGATGCTGAAATGGGGATCGTCGAGGCTACCCGCGACCGGGAGGTTCAAGTCGATCTTTCCATGAATATCCTTGAGCAGACCCACGGCGAGCTTCACAGGAAGTGCGGTCGCATCCGGACTGCCATTCTTCGCACCGAAAGTGAAACGATCGAACGCCACGATATTCTCCGCCTTGAGAACGCGCTGCTCGATGTTGTAGCGAAGATCTAGTGTGAGCTTGCCCTTGTTAATAGGGCGTCCGACGTATTTCTCTGTGTAGGGACTCAGTGGCGTCAGATCGGTGTTGGTGAAAGCGATCTTGAGATTTACGAACAGATTTTTAGGGTCAGGTGTCACTTCGCCGGAAATCTCAAATGGTGAAAGCGCGCTGACCTTGCCGTGAATATCTACGCCTGCCTTGTGGGTGCCGGGCATAATGATGTTGCGGATTGTGCCGGTAAATTCTTCAATGCTCGTCTGAAAATGATTCGGCAACGAGTCATCCGCAACGCGGACGGAATTGTTTTCCATTACGATGGCGTTGACGCGGATCGGGAAGGGCTCATTGGGCGCTACGTTTGTGTTCTTAACAGAACTCGCTTCATTTGTGACCGCTGGCTTCATTTTTGGCAAAGCCGCCACATTGAGCACGCCGTTGGAACTGACTACAAAATTATTTCGCGCATCAGTGAATTTCACTTCCTGAATCGAGAGCGCATTCGTCTGGAGCGAGAAGTCAATCCCGTGCACCACCAGATTTTTCCAGCTCGACAGTTCATGATACGAGATCGTTTCTGACGATGAGAAGTTCGTGACGCCGACGTCTCCGGCGAAGTGGATTTGAGGCTGTGCAGACGGATTGAACTTCGCCTCGCCATCCACACTGACGCCACCTGAGTGGACGACGATATTTAAGTTCTGTCCGATATAAGGTTGCAACGGCGCTATGGCCATCTGACTGACTCCAACCGTGGCGGTGATGTCCGGCGGCTGAATTGTCCCGCGCGACTTCACGGTGACCGACCCGCCGCCGCGCCAGTTGAACGCTAGCGCCGTGTCCACAGGCGTGTTCGTTTCTGTGGAAAACCCTTTCACGTTCAGGCGCAATGCTTCCAGGCCAAGCCCCGCGGCAATCGGTGTGGAATGATCCTGCACTGCGAGGTTGAAGCCCGTGATATCGAGTTCGTTCAGATCGAATCTCCACGGAGCTGAAACTTCGGGCGCGTTGGTGGTGGCAACTGTTGCAGCGGTGCGGTTTTTCACTGCTATGATGTATTTCAAAGCCGTGAGCGAACCGTCGGCTTCGCGACCGATGAGTGCCGAGCCGCCATGCAGCGAAGCCAATCCCACACGGGCCACGCGTCCAGTGAGGGTCGCGCTGGCGTTCGTGACGATGAATTGACTCATGCCGAACAGCGTGGCGTCTGAACCGGGTGGTTTCACAATCAGATCGTTCACACGCAACGTGGCATTCCTGACATCGAATTCCAGGGGAGAGATTGCGGCGTTCACGCGATAGTCTGCGCCAATATCAATTTTCCCCGACGCCACTTGCGCCGTAATGAACTGTGCGAGATACGCGGAATATTTGCCGGGCGAAATTCCGGTGAGATCGAATCGTCCAGTGGATTGAGGCGGGTTGATAGAGATGCGGCCCGACCACGCAAAGGATTCGCCGTCGGTCGTCGTGGCGACGAATTTATATGGGCCGTCCTTCGCACGGCGCGTGGTGAAATCAGTGATGGCTAGATTAATCGGGCCGTAATCCGCTTTGAAGAGCTGCAACGTCGTTTCATCCGCGAACGTGACGACAGCGTTCGTGATGAGAAGTGATTGAACTAGAACGGCAGGCAGCGCGGTCGGAGGGTTCGTGGCCGGCGCGGAGTTTGTTCCGGCGAGATTGGAGAAATTAAAGCCACCTTCCGCGAGCCGGACGAGATTCGCCGTGGGGTGGACGAGTCGGATGTCGCCGAAAGTCCACGCTCCGCGAAACACGGAGGAGAGTTGGAAGTTCACGTAAAGTTCCTCGAACGCGGCGAATGGTGCGCCGTTAGTTTCCTTAAGCGACAATCCACGCACGGTCAGCGAGAGCGCATAAGGATTCATCCTTACCTGTTTCACGTCCGCGATGCGATGCGTGAGCGTGGGAAGGTGCTTGAGCAACTGCCACTTGATGATCGCGGGTAAGATAAGGAAACCGACCATCGTGTAGATCAAAAAGCCAATAATGCATCGTTTTTTCCACCGTGCACGCGATGCAGCGGTTTTCGTGGCGGTTTGGATGAGTGCCGCTGCAGCGGCTAGGGATGGTTTGGATTTCTTGTGTTTCATTGCGCCCAACTAGAATGCAGGACCAAGCTAGGGAAATTGGGGGGAACAGCAAGCCTCGGGCGTGGCGGCATTTGTTCGTGGTCGCCGTGCATCCTTGCTTGCGGAAAAAACACCTAAAACTGATTAAACAACCGAAAATTCAAACAGGCGTTTTGTCATCCGCTATCCCCTTGCTCCTGTTTTGTCTGAACCGTTAGCATCTTGGCGCGATGAATCTGCTGAAGCGTGTTGAACATTCCATCCGCGAGCGAACATTGTTTCGTCGGGGTGATAAAATTCTTGTCGCCGTGTCGGGTGGGCTGGATTCAATGGTGTTGCTTCATGTCCTAGCTGAACTTGCCAATGCCTCTCGATGGAAATTGGTCGTGGCTCATTTCAATCATGAGTTGCGCGGGCATAGCAGCGATGCGGATGAACGCCTCACAAAAAAAACGGCGTCAAAACTGGGTTTGGAGTTTCTTGTAGGGCGCGGTGATGTGAAGACGCTTTCGAGGACGAAAGGCGTCTCTATTGAGATGGCCGCGCGGGAATTACGGCACGCATTTCTAGCCAAGACTGCAAAGCAGGCACGATCTAAAGTCATCGCCACGGCTCACCATGCAGACGATCAGGTTGAGTTGTTTTTTCTAAGATTGCTTCGAGGTGCGGGTGGAGAAGGCTTAGCCGGGATGAAATGGAAATCTGAATCTCCCGTGGATCATAAGGTCAGGCTCGTACGCCCGTTGCTAGATTTGGAGAAGTCCGCACTCGCTGAGTTTGCGAAGCAGGCGGGCATCTCGTTTCGCGAAGATGCGAGTAATCGCTCCGCAGATATTCTGCGCAACTGTGTCAGGCTGGAGCTGTTGCCGTTGTTGCGGCGGCGATTTAATCCGGCGGTGGACAAATCCATTAAGCGATTGATGGAAATCGTCCGAGGGGAAGGAGAAGTCGTGACCATGTTGGCGGAAACGTGGTTGGCGAACAATGTGTCCTGCCTTGCTAGTTCATCTCAGGCGAAAGTTTCTTTCGAAGAGTGTCCAATCGCTGTTCAGCGACGAATCATTCAACTCCAGTTGCAAGGCATAGGCGTAAAATCGGATTTTGAATTAGTCGAATCGCTGAGGCTTGAGCCGGGGAAAATTATTTCTGTTGGGCGGGAAGTGTGGGTTCGGTCGGATGGCGTTGGTGATGTTAAAAAGGTTTTTTCGCCGGCTATCCGCTTCAATGACGATATTGCTCGAGTCACTCTTGGAAACAAGGCGGGGGAGACTGAGTTTTCAGGCGCGGAAATTTTCTGGGAGATATCCGCTAACGGAAAGCGTGAAATTCGCCGCAGTGTTCCGGGATCGGAGACATTTGATGCCGAGAAGGTCGGCGGAACGATCGTTTTGCGGCATTGGCATGCTGGAGATCGCTTCCATCCCATCGGAATGAAGTCAGCGGTAAAGTTGCAAGATTGGTTTACGAACCAAAAAATTCCAATGGCGCGTCGGCGGGAACTTATCCTGGCAACAACTGAACGCGGAGAGGTCTTTTGGGTCGAAGGGTTGCGGATCGGTGAGCGGTTCAAACTGGGTGAGCAAACGCAACGAAGATTGGTTTGGCGCTGGATTCGGCAGTGAAGCTGCTGGAACTACTGGATTGCAGGCGTGGTTTCATCATGTTAGTTTCTGCCCTGCGTTAAATTAAAAGATCATGGCTGACGAAAATAAAATCAAAGACGACGACAAGAACTCACGCAAGCTGGGTGGCGGCAAGATGCAACCCGGCACAATCATGGTTTGGATCGCCATCATCGTAATCATGGGTTTTTTGTTTACCATGAAGGGCAAGTTCGGACAAACGCCGCCCGCGAAGCTGACGCATTACGAGTTGATGCAAAAGGTCAACTCTAACCTCATCGCCACGGCCACCATCAATTATAGTTCGACAGGCAGTGCATTGACTGAAGTGCGCGGGAGTTATTTTGATGTGGATAAGGCCACGGGCGAAAAACTCCTCGGTGTCGATGGAAAGCCTAAGGAGATTGCCTTCCGAACGGAAGCGCGCTTGACCGAAACCATCGAGAACAGGCTGCTCGCCATAGAAGCCATCTCTCCGCATGAGAACAGCGTGCTGCTTTTGAATGTCGGAATGAATATCCTCATCTTCGGCAGTTTCATTTTCTTCATCTGGTTTTTCTTCATCCGTCCCATTCGCATGGCGGGCAAGGGGGCTCTTAGCTTCGGCAAGAGTAAGGCGCGTCTGCTCGCCAAGGAGCGGAACAAGATCACGTTCAAAGATGTCGCGGGTGTAGAGGAGGCCATCGAAGAAGTTTCCGAACTCGTAGAGTTCCTCAAAGACCCCAAAAAATTTCAACGTCTCGGTGGGCGTATCCCAAAAGGCGTTTTGATGATCGGCTCGCCCGGCACGGGAAAAACATTGCTGGCGAAGGCCATCGCCGGCGAGGCAGACGCTGCCTTCTTCAGCATCAGCGGTTCGGATTTTGTGGAAATGTTTGTCGGCGTCGGTGCCAGCCGTGTCCGCGACATGTTTGAACAGGCGCGCAAGGCTACGCCTTGCTTGATCTTCATTGACGAAATTGACGCCGTGGGTCGCTCACGTGGTCACGGACTCGGCGGCGGCAACGACGAACGCGAGCAGACGCTCAATGCGTTACTCGTGGAGATGGACGGTTTCGATACGCAGGAAGGTATTATCATCATTGCGGCGACGAATCGTCCCGACGTTCTTGATCCCGCACTGCTGCGCCCGGGACGGTTTGACCGTCAAGTGACCGTCAGTCTTCCCGACGTTCGCGGACGGGAGGCTATTTTGAAAGTTCACGCGAAAAACGTGAAGCTGCTGCCGGAAGTTGACCTGTCTGTCATTGCGCGTGGAACCCCCGGTTTCTCCGGCGCTGAACTGGCAAATCTTTTAAACGAAGCAGCGTTGCTCGCGGCTCGCACAAATAAGAAGGGCATCGGCGCAGCTGAACTCGAAGAAGCGCGCGACAAAGTGCGCTGGGGACGCGAACGCCGCAGTCTTGCGATGACTGATGAGGATAAGAAATTCACCGCATGGCACGAAGCAGGCCACGCGCTCGTAAACGTGGTGTTACTGCACACCCATCCTCTTCACAAGGTCACCATCATCCCGCGCGGTCAAGCCCTCGGTGCTACGATGTTCCTCCCCAAGGACGACATCCTGAGCCGTCGTCGTAAGGAGATGTTGGACACAATCGCGGTCACAATGGCGGGACGCATCGCGGAAGAAATTGTTTCCGACGACATCTCCACTGGTGCCGCTGGTGATATCCAACAGGCCACGAGCATGGCCAAGGCGATGGTCATGCACTACGGCATGAGCGACAAACTCGGCATGGTTCTTTACGGTGAAGCGCAGGAATATGTGTTCCTCGGACGTGACATGATGCGTGGCAAGGAATACAGCGAGCAGACGTCTCAGGCGATTGATAACGAAGTGAAGCGGATCATTGATGAGGCCTATCGCAAAGCGAAGGACATCATTGAGACGAACCGCGACAAACTCGAACTCATCGCAAAAGCCTTGTTGGAGTATGAAACGCTCGATGGAGCCCAAGTTCTCGACATCGTCAAGAACGGCACTTTCACGCCGCCGGAAAAACCGAGCGACCCAGGGCCGATGGTCGGTGCGCCAGCGGGAACAACATTGCCAGAGCCGCCTCCGAAAATCGTCTCCCCGACATTGCCTGGACTAGGAACCCCGTCACCTGCGCCCGCAGCCTGAGGTAAAGATCAAGGATTGAAGATGACTCGCTCAACAAAGTCATCTTAAATCTTCCATCGACAGTCCTTAATCCATTACCCTCCTCGCGCATGATCATCGCGCCGTCGCTGCTCGCTGCCGACTATGGAAATTTTGCCAAGGACACCATCCGCGCCGGCAAGTCAGGCGCAGAGTGGCTACACCTTGACATCATGGACGGACACTTCGTCCCGAATATTTCCTTCGGCCCGCATGTCGTAAAAACTCTCCGTCCGCTGACGAAGATGTTCTTCGATGTGCATCTCATGTGCAGCAAGCCGAAGGTTCTTCTTGAACCGTTTGCTAAAGCGGGCGCTGACATGATCACCATTCACGTAGAACTCGGCGACGCCGTCACTCCTTTGATCTGGGAGATCAAGAAGCTTGGTAAAAAGGTTGGGCTCTGCATCAACCCCCCTACAGACGTCGGTCTTGTGAAGCCCTACCTCGATAAGATTGATCATCTACTCGTGATGACGGTCAATCCCGGATTTGGCGGACAGGGATTTATCTACGAGACGCTGCCAAAGATTCAGCAGGCGAATGTGTGGCGTTGTGAGCGCAGCCTGCGCTACACCATCGGCGTGGACGGCGGCGTGAACCTCAAGACTGTGGCGGAATGTGCAAGAGCGGGCGCTGATGTGTTCGTCAGCGGCAGCGCATTGTTCGCAGCGCACAGTCTGAAACAGGCGGTGACAAAGATGCGGAAGATTGTTCAAGACAACGACCCCGGACTTGCAGACTTGAAGTTTTAATCTCTATATGAGTATCAAATTTGGCACAGACGGATGGCGCGCGATCATCGCGGAGGATTTTACATTTGCCAACGTCGCGCGCGTGGCCCAGGCCACGGCTGACTATTGGAGTGCGAATCCTGTTTCCGGCGCGGAGAAAAAAGTGGTTGTCGGTTATGATCGCCGTTTCCTATCCAAGGAGTTCGCCGCGCGCGCCGCGGAAGTTTTTGCGGGCAATGGTTTCTACGCGACGCTTACACCGGAGCCCTCACCCACGCCTTCAGTGTCGTTCGCTGTCAAGGCACAACACGCCATTGGTGGCGTGATGATCACAGCGAGCCATAATCCGCCGATTTTTAACGGCTTCAAACTCAAGTCCCATTACGGCGGCTCCAGCGATCCAGAAGCGTGCAAGGGCGTGGAAGGTTGGTTGGACAAGAATCCTGTCCGCAGCGTCAAACTCGCCGAGGCGATCAAGTCGAAGCAGGTCGTGGTGAAAGATGTTCGCCCCGCGCACTATGCTGCACTTAAGAGGTTGGTGGATTTCAAACTCATCGCAAAATCAAAATTGCTTTTCGCGCACGATGCATTATTCGGCGTCGGCGCGGGTTGCTTCGAGCAGTTGCTCGCGGGCACGACCTGCAAAGTCACCACGCTCAACGGCGCGCACGATCCGTTGTTCGGTGGCATCAACCCTGAGCCTATCGAGTCCAACTACGGTCGCAGTCAGGCGTATCTCAAAAAACATCCGCACGATCTTTGCCTCGTGACAGACGGCGATGCGGACCGTGTCGGTGGTATGGACGGGCGCGGGAATTATCTCACCACGCACACATTGATCTGTTTGTTGCTGCGCCATCTGTTCGTCAACCGCCACGGGCGCGGACGCATGATCAAAGCACTCACCACCACCTCAATGGTGGACAAGATGTGCGAAGCCTACGGCATCGAACTCGTCGAGACGGGCGTGGGCTTCAAATATATTTGCGCGGAGATGCTCAAAGGCAATGTCCTCTTGGGTGCGGAAGAAAGCGGCGGCATCGGTTTTCCTGGACACATCCCCGAACGCGACGGCATCGCCTCTGGTCTGATGTTGTTGGAAATGCTCGCCGTCGAGCGCACATCGGTGAACAAGCTTGTAGCGCACCTGGAAAAGCAGTTTGGGCAGCATCGCTACGGCCGCATTGATGCGCATTTCCCGCTTGAGAAACGCGGTGCGCTAATGGAGTTCTTGAAAACCAATCCACCCGCCAAACTATTGCGCTCGCCTCTGGCCGATGTGAAATCTTACGACGGCGTGAAGTTCATTTCGCAAGACGGATCTTGGCTCATGCTGCGCGGTTCGGGCACTGAGCCGATTCTCCGTATCTATGCCGAAGCGAAGTCTGACGCAGAAGCCCACAAGCTGCTCAAGCTGGGCGTGCAATTGACAACTCTCGTCTGATTCCGGAATGTCCAGTGGTTGGCTAGTCGCGCTTCCTGTGATTGCAAACCCTGGTGGCAGACGCCTCTGGCACAGACGTAGCTCTTCCGGTGATGCGATGTTGTTTCCCACAAAGCGGAGACTCTCGCTGTCCATCATTTGCCAGCCTGGACATAGTTGAACTGAACTTGAAGAGAATCCATATGAAAAAGACCATAAAGAAACCCTTAACAATCGCTAC
>WBXK01000092.1 GCA_008933055.1 Verrucomicrobiota bacterium
CCTTTTTTGTTTTATCGAATCAACCCAAACCATGGTGCAGAAGCGGTTTAGAACCACAGCGATAAACATATGGACGACATCACAAAAGAATTTCTGGTTGAAAGCTACGAGAACCTCGACCGCCTCGACCGCGACCTCGTGGCCTTGGAAAAAGATCCTCACGCCAAGGACACGCTCGGCAGTATTTTTCGCACAATCCATACGCTCAAGGGCGGCAGCGGGTTTCTCGGATTTGGAAAACTCGAAGCCGTGGCGCATGTCGGAGAAAACCTACTCAGCAAGCTGCGCGACGGGCTGCTAGTGATCAATCCAGAAATCACTAGTGCGTTACTCTCCACCGTGGACGCCGTGCGCGCCATGCTGGGGGAGATTGAAAAGACAGGGCAACCCGGCGAAAATGATTACTCCGGCCTGATCGAACTCCTCACGCGTTTAAACGACGGCAAGAATGCCGATCCAATAGTTGCGCCCACTGCCCTCCCCACCCCGCCGTGTGCCGCAGCGACAGTCGTTGTAGACGTTGTGGAAACTATAACCAAGGCAACACTGCCTGCTCCTACTCCAACGCCCGCGACAACGCCGGAAGCCGCCATGCCTCCTGTCGCCAAGCCTGTCGTCGCACCGGTTGCTGCGGCACCTGTGGAACCAACCGCGTCTGCCGAGCCCACCGAAACGCGCAGCTCCGGCGTTTCCGACAGCACAATCCGTGTGGATGTTGGCCTGCTGGACAAACTGATGAATCTCGTGGGTGAGCTGGTTCTCGCCCGCAATCAGGTACTCCAATTCACGAGCCAGCGCACCGACAGCGCGTTTCTGGCGACATCACAAAGGCTGAATCTCATCACCACCGAACTGCAAGGCAGCGTGATGAAGACACGTATGCAGCCCATCGGCAATGTCTGGAGCAAACTGCCGCGCGTGGTACGTGATCTCGCAACGGCCTGCGGAAAGCAGGTTCGAATCGAGATGAAAGGCAAGGAAACCGAACTCGACAAGACCATCATCGAGGCTATCAAGGATCCACTCACTCACATCGTCCGCAACTCTGCGGATCACGGCATTGAAAAGCCGGATGTTCGCGTGGCTCGCGGCAAGCCTGAGGAAGGCTGCCTGAAAATGCGCGCCTATCACGAGGGCGGCCAGGTCAACATCGAGATCAACGATGACGGCGGCGGCATTGACATCGAGCGGGTCAAACAAAAGGCGCTGCAACGTGGACTGCTTACCAACGAGCATATTTCCCGCATGAGCGACCACGAGGCATTGCATCTCATTTTCCTGCCAGGGTTTTCCACAGCTGAAAAAATCACGAACGTGTCCGGCCGTGGCGTGGGTATGGACGTGGTGAAAACCAACATCGAAAAAATCGGTGGCACGGTTGATTTGCAAAGCCAGCCCGGTATTGGCACTACGATCAAGATCAAAATCCCCCTGACTCTCGCCATCATTCCGGCGCTTATCGTCACGAGCGGAGGGGATCGCTTCGCCATTCCACAGGTCAGCTTGCTGGAACTGGTGCGGATGGAAGGCGAGCAGGCGCGCAAGCAGATTGAGTTTATCCACGGCGCGCCGGTCTATCGTCTGCGCGGCCAACTCCTGCCGCTTGTCTATTTGAATCGCGAACTTAAAATTGGCCCGGAATCCGCATCGGGTCAGGACGCGATCAACATCGTGGTCCTTCAGGCGGACGGCCATCCCTTCGGACTCGTCGTTGATGAGATCAACGACACCGAGGAAATCGTCGTTAAGCCACTGGGCAAACAACTCAAAGGCGTCGCCTCGTTCGCCGGCGCGACGATCATGGGCGATGGACGCGTGGCGCTCATTCTCGATGTGCTCGGAATCGCGCAAGGTGCAAGCGTTGTGGGTGAAGTGCGCGACCGTTCCATCATGGAAGCCGCCTCTCAAACTCGCAAAGCAGCTGATCCCCGCCAGACTTTGCTGCTGTTCGATGCCGGCCAGGGCAGCCGCATGGCGATCCCTCTCTCGATGGTGGCGCGATTGGAAGAATTTCCAAAATCACAGGTTGAGCGTTCCGGCGACCAGGAAGTCGTGCGTTATCGAGGACAGATCCTACCGCTCATCCGAGTCTCGAACCACATCCCAGCCGTTACTGCCGTCTCAATGGAGAGTGATCCGATGCAGGTGGTTGTTTATTCCGAACAAGGCCGCAGCGTCGGTCTGGTGGTGGGCCGCATCAACGATATCGTTCAAGAAACGATCACGGTCAAACGCCACGCGCACGGCAACGGCATCTTCGGCTCGGTTGTAATCCAAGAAAAAGTCACCGACCTGCTTGACGTGCAATCCATAATCCGCGCTGCGGATCCGTCATTCTATCCTAAAACCCACGCGTCCACCGCCGCATGAACACCCCAACCCCATCAATCCATGACTGACAGCAAACAATTCTCAACGTTCTTTCTCAACGGCTTGTTCCTTGGTGTCGAAGTGCTCAAAGTTCAAGAAGTCATCCGCTATCAGGAAATGACCCGAGTGCCGCTCGCGCCCAACATGATTCAGGGGCTGATCAATCTGCGCGGCCAGATCGTCACGGCGATTGATCTGCGCCGCCGCCTGGAACTACCGCCGCGTCCCGAAGGTCAGCTTCCCATGAACGTCGTCGTCCGCAGCGAAGACGGCGCGGTGAGTCTGCTCGTGGATGAAATCGGCGACGTGGTGGAAATCCAGGATGAGGCTTACGAACGTCCGCCGGAGACGCTCAAGGGCGTGGCCCGCGAACTAGTCACCGGCGTGTATAAACTCAAAGATCGGCTGCTGCTCATTCTGGACACCGAGCGTACCGTCAGCCTACCCGTCAATTACAAGAAATCCCAACTGCAAGGGAACTGAAAACCATGCTAGAACATTTTCCAATTCACTTCGGCCACGTTACCGCTCCGCTCTATAGATCGGCCCGGTCGTTCCCTTTCCCGCCCCATCTATTTAGTCAGGTGATGGCGACTGCGGGATTCCTCGCGCTAAAAAAAGTCAACACCTGATCACAAACAAGCAAAAAATTCCTATCAAATAAAAAACCATGCAAACTACATCCCCCTCAGTAAACAAAAAGAACAGCACACGTCCGCGCAACAATACCAACACTGACGTTCAGGCCGAGGCGCCTCGATTAAACACCGAGTCACTTGAATTGCGCGCCACTGTTGACGCCATCAACAAGGTTCAAGCAGTCATCGAGTTTGAACTCGACGGCACCATCATCACCGCCAACGAGAACTTTCTTAAGACGCTGGGCTATTCACTCAGTGAGATTCAAGGCCAGCATCACAGACTGTTTGTGGAGGCATCGCATCAGAATAGCGCGGACTACAAACAATTTTGGGCTAACCTCGCCGCAGGCAAATTTCAAAAGGCGGAATACAAACGCATCGGCAAAGGTGGCAAGGAAGTCTGGATCCAAGCCAGCTACAACCCGTTGTTTGACGCTGACGGCAAGCCATACAAGGTGGTCAAGTTCGCAACGGATTGCACCGAACAACACAAGCTTCTCGACGAAGCCGTGGAACTTCGGGTGCGCGCTGAGATCACCAATCTCACTAGCATCGTTTCCGAAGCCGACCTCAAGGGCGACATCTTGAACGTCAACGAAAAGTTTATTGAGGTGTCCAAATATAGCCGCGAAGAACTCATCGGCAAGCCTCACAACACAACACGCCATCCCGACATGTCGAAGGAGGTCTTCAAGGAAATGTGGTCCACCATCGGGAGGGGCAAAATCTTTCGTGGGATCGTTAAGAACCGCGCCAAAGATGGTACGCCCTACTACGTGGACGCGGTAATCGCTCCTGTGCTTGGCGAGAACGGCAAACCAAAGAAATATATAGGCGTCCGCTACGACATTACGGCGGCCGAAATCGAACGTCAAAATGCGAAGGGTGTCTTGAACGCGATTGACGAAGCCTACGCCTTTATTGAGTTCAACCTAAAGGGTGAAGTCGCCACAGCCAATACAAACTTCCTCAAGACACTCGGCTACCAACTCAATGAGATCACTGGTAAACACCATCGCCTATTCGTAGAACCGTCTTATGCCAATTCCCCCGCTTATTCACAATTCTGGACAGATTTGAACAACGGCCAGGCCAAGGCAGATGTGTTCAAACGCATCACCAAAGACGGACGCGAGATTCATATCCAAGCCGTCTATGCTCCGGTTAAGGACGAGATGGGCAGAATCTTCAAAATCATCAAGATCGCAACGGATGTATCCATGCAGAAACTCTTTGAGGCCAAGCTCGCAAAGACCCTTGCGGCAGTGGCGCAAAATGCCACCACTCTCAGCTCCGCTTCAGAAGAGCTGTCGGCTAACAGCTCTCAGATGGTCAGCAACGCTGAAGAAACAGCAACACAAGCTGGAGTCGTGTCTGCGGCTGCTGAACAAGTCAGTAAGAATGTTCAAACCGTCGCCACTGGCACTGAGGAAATGGGCGCCAGCATCAAGGAAATCGCCAAGAATGCCCAAGATGCAGCCAAGGTCGCTGCCAGCGCGGTTAAGACCGCCGAGACCACCAATGCGACGATTTCCAAACTCGGAGATAGCAGCGCAGAAATCGGAAAGGTCATCAAGGTCATCACATCGATCGCGCAGCAAACCAACTTGCTGGCGTTGAACGCCACCATCGAAGCTGCACGCGCTGGTGAAGCGGGCAAAGGTTTCGCGGTGGTCGCCAATGAGGTCAAGGAGCTAGCCAAGGAAACTGCCAAGGCCACTGAAGACATAAGTCAAAAGATCGAAGCAATCCAAGGTGATACCAAGAGTGCCGTCATTGCCATCGCTGAGATCAGCGCGATTATCAACAAAATCAACGACTATCAGAACACCATTGCCAGCGCGGTTGAAGAACAGACCGCGACGACGAATGAGATCAGCCGCAACGTGGCAGAAGCCGCCAAGGGCAGCACGGAGATCGCACAAAATATCACAGGTGTAGCCACTGCCGCCAAGAGCACGACCTCTGGTGCAAATGATACACAGAAAGCTGCTGGGGAACTCTCACGCATGGCCTCCGAACTTCAGGCCATCGTTAGCAATTTCCAGAACAAGTAAGCCACGTTACCTCCTTGCCTGCCATGCAGACGCACTCGCAACTCATGATGACCGGGATTGTCTCCCGCACTGCCCTCCCGGCAGTGCGGGACTCCGCCAGAAGGTCAGTTGCAACTTGCCGGATGTTTCCGCCCACAAAAAACGAGAATCAATCCCTCCCAACAAGCCACCCAAAACATTGTTTGGACAAAAATGTTAACCTGTCAGAAAGCCTATGCGCGCGCTTATTGTAGATGATTCAAAATCCATGCGGATGATTCTCGGCAAAGCCTTAAAGGAAGTCGGCTTCCAGGTGACCGAGTCCGCCGACGGCCAGCAGGCCCTCGACCGGCTCAACACTGGCGAGGAAGTGGAGTTGATGCTCGTGGATTGGAACATGCCCGTGATGAACGGTTATGAACTCGTCTGCGCCGTCCGGGCAAACGCACTCCTCAGCAACATCCGCATCATGATGGTCACCACTGAAACCTCCATCACTAATATCGAAAAGGCACTCAATGCAGGTGCCAATGAATATCTGATGAAGCCCTTCACCAAGGAGCTTCTGCTCGAAAAATTAGCAATGCTCGGTCTGGTTTAATGGAATTAAGGGATTATGCCAAAAATTCGTGTTCTTATTATCGATGACGCGGTGGTCATCCGCCGACTTCTCACAGACTGCCTGTCTGCTGATCCCGATGTCGAAGTCGTGGGGACAGCTTCGGACGGAAAGATCGGTCTCGCAAAAATTTCGCAACTCAATCCTGACCTCATCACTCTCGACATTGAGATGCCAGTGATGGACGGGTTGGAAACTGTGGCTGCGATCCGCAAGATTTACAACAAACTGCCGGTAATCATGTTCAGCACGCTTACTGAGCGTGGGGCCAGCGCCACACTGGATGCACTCTCACGCGGTGCGAATGATTATGTCACAAAGCCATCCAACGTGGGCAGCGTCGCAATCGGGATGCAGCGCATCCGGGATGAACTCATCCCAAAAATCAAAGCTCTGTGCCGTAAAACACCTGAAATCTCAGTCCCATTTGTACCGCGTAAGCCTATAAACATCATCGGAGCCAACCACCCGGAAGTGGTAACCATTGGTGTTTCCACCGGTGGGCCGAATGCTCTGGCGACGATGTTTCCAGGGCTGCAAAAGAATTTCCCCGTGCCCGTGGTGATGGTTCAGCACATGCCTCCACTGTTCACGCGGTTGCTAGCGGAACGACTCAGCGTCGTCTCCAACCTGCGTGTTCGCGAAGGCGTAGAAGGCGCGCTGCTGCAACCCGGGGATGCGTGGATCGCCCCGGGCGGTTTCCACATGGAACTCATCCGGACTGCGGAAGGCGTGAAGTTAAAACTGCACGAAGAGCCTCCCGAAAACTCCTGCCGCCCGGCGGTGGATGTATTATTCCGATCGGTGGCCAAGGCGTACGGCTCCAAATCGCTCGCCGTGATTCTCACCGGCATGGGTCAGGACGGCATGCGCGGTTGCGAACACATCCGCGAACGCGGCGGCGAAGTGCTGATCCAGGACGAGGCATCCAGCGTCGTCTGGGGCATGCCAGGCGCAGTGGCTGCCGCAGGCTTGGCAAATAAGACATTGCCGCTGGACGCGATTGCTTCCGAGATCAACAGGCGCGTCGGCCTGATTACCGGCACAGTAAAGCCCATTGTTCCACCTGTAAAAAACTTATCTGTCGTATACGTATAATGAACGTTCCCGATTTCGATTTTATTTGCAGTTTCATCCGCCAGGAAGCGGCCATTGTGCTCGAAAGGGGCAAGGAATACCTGGTGGAATCCCGACTGCAAACGCTGGCGCGCAAGGAAAGCATTGCATCGATTGACGTTCTAATCCAGCAAGTGCGCACCGCCCCCAAGGGACCGCTCGCCCGCAAGGTGGTTGATGCCATGACGACGAACGAGACCTCGTTCTTCCGCGACATTCATCCTTTTGAGACGCTGAAGAAAACAATTCTCCCGGAGTTGATAGCGAAGCGCGGAACGGACAAACAATTTAACATCTGGTGCGGCGCGGCCTCCACTGGTCAGGAGATTTACAGCATGTTGATGCTCATCAATGAGCATCTTCCGGAATTGCTCACCTGGAATTTCAAATTCGTTGCCACCGACCTATGCCAAGACGTGTTGGCCAAATCAAAACTAGGCCGCTATAACCAGCTCGAAGTCAACCGCGGCCTGCCCGCCGCAATGTTGGTCAAATACTTCACCCGCACCGGGAGCGATTGGGAGGTGCGGGAGGATTTACGCCGCCGGGTGGATTTCAAGGAAATGAATCTGGTAAAAGACTGGTTGCCGCTTCCTCAGCTGGACATCGTGATGCTGCGGAATGTGCTAATCTATTTTGACGTTGAGAGCAAGAAAGCCATCCTCGCCAAAATCCGCCGCTTGCTCCGTCCGGGAGGCTACTTGTTCCTCGGCGGCGCGGAGACCACATTCAATGTTGACGATGCGTTTGAACGGGTGATGTTCGACAAGACCACCTGCTACCGCGTGAAGAAGGGATGAACAAAGAACACCACCATGATTGACATCCAAAAACTCATTGAACAAGCAAACGAACTGTCGCCACTTCCGGCCAGCACGGTGCGTCTGGCCCGGCTAGTCAGCAGTCCGGAATCCGACCTCAACGATGTGGCCGAACTCATTGAGTTTGATCAAGGGTTGACGGTGAAATTACTGCGCGCCGCCAACTCCTCCGCCAATGCCAGCGCGACTCGCATCAGTAATGTGAAAGAAGCCGTGGGCCGCCTCGGAACCGCACAGGTCATGGCTCTTGCAATGGCCGCGAGCACCAGACCCTTTCTCCAATCACGCATCCACAATTACGGACCGGGCGAACCCAACCTGTGGCGACATTCCGTAGCCGCAGCCGTGGCGGCAGAAGTCGCACCCCATTTCTGCAGAGTGCCGGTGCCGCCGGAGACACTCACGACTGCCCTGCTCCACGACATCGGCAAACTCGTAATGAGCCGTTTTCTCAACCCGGAAATTCTCAACTTCATCAAGAGCGCACAGGAAGTGGATCATCTAGGCGAGCGGGAGGCGGAATCACTGCTGCTTTCGGTGGATCATGCCGAACTGGGGGGACTCATTGCCCAGCATTGGGAGCTCCCGGAACGAGTTGTTCAAGGCATCACCCATCATCATAACCCCGAAAAATCAGAGGACGTGATATGCGCCTTCACCTATATGGCCAACCAGATCGCCAAACGGATCGAAGCTGGACTCGATGGTCGCAGACTGAATCTGTTGATCCCCGACGACATTTTGGAGCAGGTGGGTCTGACAAAGAGTTCTTTGGACAACTATTGTCCTATTGCGGCTTCGCGTTTTGAACAGCTACGCAAGCGATATGATGCCGTTTGACACCCTGCTTGAAGGCTCAATACAAAAAATAAAAACAACTAATATGACAAACACCAAGACAAGTCTTGTTGAAAAAGTCAGCGAACTGCTGCAAACCAGCACCGCTGAGGTCTTCCGCACCATGTTCAGTCTGGAAACGTCACCGTTACCCTCAGACCAATTGGAATTATCCCACCGCCCCTTGGTGGCGGGGTCAATTGGCTTCATCGGGGAGGCGAATGGCATCGTCCACGTCCACGTGTCCTCCGACTTCGCGCGCACCCTGGCCAGCAGGATGCTTGGCATGGCTGAGAATGAAATTGATGGCGACGAAATGGTCAACGACGTGATCGGAGAATTGAGCAACATGATTGTCGGCGCGGTGAAATCTCAGCTATGCGACATGGGCAACACTTGTGTGCTGACCATTCCCGCCATCGTCCGTGGAGAAAACATCAGTGTATCTCCAACGAGTTCGACCGAGCAATCGCTTCTGGGATTTTGTTGCGGCAATAACCACATACTCATCGAACTCCAGATGAAGCAGTCCACATGACCCAAACCCATCCCCATTATGAGCTCAAAAATCCTAAGTGTAGATGATAGCAAAACTATCCGCATGATCGTCAAACGGGCGTTTGCTCCTTATGACGCCACTGTGTTTGAAGCCGCCAATGGCGAGGAAGGCCTCGCCGCATCATTGGCCAACAAACCTGATATCATAATTTTGGATATCACCATGCCCGTGATGGACGGCGTGACGATGCTTACCAAGCTGAAAGAAAACGCCGATCTCAAGAACATTCCGGTGATTATGCTCACCGCCGAGTCTGGGCGGGAGAATGTAGCATTCATCGCCAGCCTTGGTGTAAGTGATTATCTGGTAAAACCGTTCAAGGACGATCAACTCATCGAGAAAGTTAAGAGAGTTGTGGCCTTGCAGCCCAAGACGGCTGCTGTTGTGACGTGATCGCAAGAATTTATCAGCACCAGGCTAAAGCATCATTATTCTGTGCCGATAAATAGAATGGCAACAACGACGCACCAGCGTCTGTTGGCCTTAGTGGGCTGGCCTAGAGCCAGAACGTTGAAGGCACAATCGAATTGGAATTCGTCCTCCTAAGGAGGCAAAACCCTTTCGGTTGTGCCTTTTTGCTTTTGTTGAAACGGCATGACCCTTTGAAGCAGAAAAGAAAAAAATATGCATGAAACTTTGATGCAAGAATACGAAGGGCAATTCGGCAATGGCAGAAGCCTTCACGACCTTGTGGGCTTGGTTGAAGAACTGCCACCGATGCCTGATGTACTGACAAAGGCCGTGCGTTTGACTGACGACCCTAACAGCGAACCTGATGACCTAGCCAAAATCATCTTACAAGACCCATCTTTGGCTACTCCCATCCTGCGCATCGCCAATTCTGCCGCATTTGGTCAGCAGCGAGAGGTCACGTCGTTGTCCACTGCCATACTTCTTGTTGGCATGCGCCAGATCAAGAACATGCTCATGGCAACCACCCTCCGCCGCTGGAATCGGAGATTCGGCCCTATGGAGCGATTGGTCTGGGAGAAATCGCTTGGTTCTGCCTGCGCCGCCAAGATCCTGTGTAATGCTCTGAAAAAGAAATATAGTGACGAACTGTATTTGACTGCCCTTCTCCATAACCTTGGTCAGATCGTCTTGCTTTCCTGTGAAGAAATTCGGGATCAGTATTGCGCCGTAACCAACCGGATCAGCGAATACAAGGAGGATTTCGCCACGGCAGAGCGGGCGGTGATCGGTTTTTCACACCCGCTAGTAGGGGCGCTTGTGGCTCAGAAATGGGGACTGGGGCGCTGCATCTGCGAGGCCATTCTCCACTACGCAGATCCATTTGAAGGCATATTTGGAGAGCAGGACGAAAAAGTGGCCATGCTCAAACTTTCCACCGGCATAGGGCTGCTAGCCGGACTGGGTTGCCCCTATGGACACTCAGTGGACTTGGAAGAATTGAAGCAATTAGCACTGGCAGTTGGAATGCCCGAAGACCCGCTGGAATTGACTTGTTTCGCAGAAACGCAGCGGGCGACTAAAGAACTTTTTGCGTCTGAATCGGGTGCTTACGCCTGATGGCGCTGCAAACTATATGCTAAACATAACCACCGAAGACATCGCCAAAAAATTTGGATTAGAGTCTGTTCCGGAAAGCGTTAAACGGTTGAGCCAACTTCTTGGCAAACGTGATGCGAGCACGGAAGATTTCGCCAATTTGATTTCGCAGGACAAAGACCTCACCGAACGCTTGCTGCGCGCCGCAAATCCTCGCGCTGAATCTGAAGAGGATTACACGACGACAACCGTCGAGGATGCGCTCGGGCGCACCGGCATGAGCAGCGCTCTGTTGTTGGCGATGAGTGATCCACTCATACGAGCTGTTCACAAATCTTTTGCACTGATGCTCAAGATCGAGCTGAAAGCACTTGCACCAAATGCCCTAGATCCGCTGAAGGAAGAACACGTGCTCGGGGAAGTGAGCTTTTCTGGCAAAGCCACCGGCCTTGTGCATCTGCGATTGCCCAAAGCGTTTGTGCCATTGCTGGGCGAACGTCTTCTCAATCTTGCGGCTGCTGACATGGAAGATGAAGCCACGGCAAACGATGTCATTGGAGAGCTATGCAACATGATCGTCGGCAATTTCAAATCCAACCTGTGCGACGCTGGACTGACCTGCAAACTCAGCCCGCCCAAGATC
>WBXK01000093.1 GCA_008933055.1 Verrucomicrobiota bacterium
ATGATTGTGTATTACAAGGCGATGTTGAAGGCAATTGCGGGTCACTGCGGCCAAAATATGGAAGCGCCTTACAAGAATCTGCCGGAAGATTTCAAGCGAGTGTTGATGCATGGCTCAGGCGAGACAGAGATTTCGTTTCAATTCTGGCGCGCGGGCAAAGCGAGCACGGTGAAGCGACTGTTTGAAGGCGTTTTGCCGAGCATGGAGCGGCTTTATGTGGAGAGCGAAAGCGAGTTCACGCGCAATCGACTCAAGGCTTTCATGAGTCCGCAGTTTTGTGATGCGTGCAATGGGAAGAGGCTTCGGCCGGAAATTTTAGGAGTCACGTTGGGGTGGGCCGGGAGTCCCCTGCCCCCGGCCCACTCCGAGGGGGAGATGGAGAATGGCAGCCAGCGCCAGCGTGATTCCACTGATAATGAAAGTGTAGAGAAGCGGAAAACGATTCTCCCTCTACTTGGGGGACAGGGTCGGGGTGATGGCGAGCGTGGAGTGACGCGACCTACCATTCCCGGCCTTTCGATCATGGACGTTTGTTTGCTCTCAGTGAACAAGGCGGATGAGTTTTTTGCGAGCCTCAAACTCACGGAGTTTCAACTCAAGATCGCAGGCGATGTCATCAAGGAAATCCGTGCGCGGCTCGGGTTTCTCAAGAACGTCGGATTGGGTTATCTCACGCTGAATCGTGAGAGCGGCTCACTCTCGGGTGGCGAGGCGCAGCGGATTCGGCTCGCGACGCAGATCGGCGCGGGGCTGGTCGGCGTGCTTTACATTCTCGACGAACCGAGCATCGGGCTTCATCAGCGGGACAATGATCGGTTGCTCGAAACGCTGAAGGGTTTACGGAACCTCGGCAACTCTGTGCTCGTGGTGGAGCATGATGCGGACACGATTTGCGCGGCGGATTACATCCTTGATCTCGGCCCGGGCGCAGGCGTTCATGGAGGGGAGATTGTGGCGGCCGGGACGTTGCAGGAAGTGTTGGCGAACAAACGCTCGCTGACGGGGCGTTATCTCACGGGCGACCTGAACATTCCGCTGCCGAAAGAGCGTAAGAAGCCCGACAAGGATCGCGGAACGATTGAAATCGTGGGCGCGAGCGAAAACAATTTGAAGAACGTCAACGCGCGGATTCCAATCGGACTATTCACGTGCGTGACAGGTGTGAGTGGTTCGGGAAAAAGCACGTTGGTGGATGATACGTTGCGGCGGGCTTTGATGCGGAAGTTTTACGGCTCGAAGGAACGACCCGGCGCGCACAGTGAGATCAAGAACTACGATGGGCTTGAGAAGATAGTGGTGATTGACCAAACAGCGATCGGCCGCACGCCACGCAGCAATCCGGCGACGTATACCGGCATGTTCAATGCGATCCGAGATCTATTCGCGAAGTTGCCAGCAGCGAAAATTCGCGGCTACGAAGCAGGACGATTCAGCTTCAATGTGAAGGGCGGGCGTTGCGAGAAGTGTCAGGGCGACGGTCTGCTGAAGATCGAGATGAACTTTTTGCCGCCCGTTTATGTGACTTGCGAGAACTGCAACGGCAAGCGCTACAATCGCGAGACGTTGGAGATCGCGTATAAGGGACTGAACATTTCTGATGTGCTGAATCTAACGGTGGACGAGGCAGTGAATTTCTTTCGCGCGGTGCCGCAGATTTTTGATCCATGCTTAACACTCGCCGAGGTTGGATTGGGTTACATCCGGCTAGGTCAAAGCGGGACGACATTGAGCGGCGGCGAAGCGCAACGCATCAAGCTCGCGGCAGAACTAAGTCGCAAACAGACAGGGCGCACGCTGTACATTCTCGACGAACCCACGACGGGATTGCATTTCCACGATGTGGCAAAGTTGCTTGAGGTTTTGTTTAAGCTGCGCGCGTCTGGCAACACGTTGCTCATCATCGAACACAATCTCGATGTGATCAAAATGGCGGATTGGGTGATTGATCTCGGGCCGGAAGGTGGCGATGGTGGAGGGAACATCGTGATTCAAGGCACTCCGGAGCAAGTGGCAGCGTGTGCAGAAAGCCACACGGGGAAATATCTCAAAAGCGTGCTGGTAGCGAAGACTGCGTGAGGCGCAATTCTACTTCGAGGACTTGAACGGATTTTTTGGGGCGCTGGTTTCGCCCACGCGGCGCACGAAGAAAATTGCGGCCAGCAAATAAACCCAGCCGATGACCAGGTGCGATGCGTAGACAAAACCGAATTGCACCAAGTCCATTAAGCCGAGCGCGTAAAAAGAGATCGCGAACAGCATCAAGATTGCGCCGGGTAATAAGGCCGCACCACAGAGCCGCCAGCTTCGCAGCCAGTTTAGATCCCGGTTCAAATAAAAACCGAGCAGCCAGATAGGCGCTGCGTATAGCGTCGCGAGCAGATACCAACTTACCATGAGAGCGGCCGCTACACTCAACACAATGAGCGCGAGTAGGGGCGGCCGCCATGCGCCCCAGAGCGGTTCAAGTGCGGTGCGGTTTGTGGCGAATGCCCAATCGCTCGGATACTCAAAAACAGCGTAGCCAAGCAGGGAGTGGATGAAAACGTTGGTGCGACCAAACTCAAATTGCACGTCAGCGACTGTTCGTTTTTGTCCGGCGTGATCCATGTCCACGGTCAAAGCTAGGAATTTTCCAGCAGCAAGAACAGCGGGGGATTCGCCGTTCCAAGCGAGTTTGCCAGCAGCTATTTCTCCATTGGATGGCAACCCTTGGATAGCAGAAGTGATCGTCGGATAGTACTCAATCTGGATGAACCACGCGATTGCACCACCAACCAGCAAAGCCACGATGAATTGCACGAGGAGCAGACGTCGCCATGGCGAGTGCGCAAACGCCGCGACGCCTTGAGGCGTTACGGGTTGCCATGCGGTTTGAATCGGCGCGTCCACGGGTTCAGTAGAAACGACATGAGGCGGAAGTTTCAATCTGAAATCCAAGAGCGATCATGATTGCCAGGGCACTTCAAAGTTGCGCACGGGTTTCTGGAAGCCTTTAGGCTTGGCCGGCTGTTGTTCGACGCATCGCCTGGCTAGTGCAGGATTGTCCCGCAAGAGAGCGGCATGCGTGGCCTCGCCAATGATGATGCGTCCACGACCAGACACTCCCTCGAGACGGCTTGCGAGATTCACCTCCCGTCCGAACACGGTATAGTTAAAGATATGATCGGCTGACCCCATCAAACCTGCCGTGACGGAACCTGTATTGATTCCCGTGCCAAGCGAAAGAATTGGAAGCATAGGCTTGGCGGCAAGCCCCGCTGAGGCGCGAGCCTTGTTCTCAATGTCGCGTTGACTGTTTTCCGCGATACGACGTTCGTTCAGCGCGTGGATCGCGCGTTGCGAATCTATGGCGGCGCGCACACAGTTGAGCGCGTGTTGCGTTTGAGGCGTGGGCGCACCCCAGAACGCCATCACGCAATCGCCGATGTATTTGTCGAGTGTGCCATCGTGTTTCTTTACAGTGTCAGCAACGAGCGCGAGGTACGTATTGACAGTATCAAGGGTTTCCCGAGCAGATTCGTTGATGGCGGCTTCGGCGGCTTCCGCGTTGAGTTTGTTAACGCGCACAAACTCCGCGACTTGCTCTTGGGCAGCATCGGTCAGTTCGGTGAACCCACGCACGTCGGCAAACAATACGGTGAGTTCGCAACGCGCGCCGCCGAGTGAGAGATGTTCTCGGCCAAGCAATTCCTTGGCGACGTTCGGCGAAACGACTTTGGAGAAGATGGCTTTGACGCGTCGTTGTTCGCGCTGTTCAAACAAGGCGCGATATGTAACGAGGAGGGCGTATTGCACAAAGAGCACACCAACCAACGGCAGGATCATAGGCAGCCAGAGGCGTTGCTGAACGTAAACACCAACACAGAGTGCTGAATAAGCTGTGGCGAGCAGCAACACGGCGAGCAGACCAGGCACGACGCGCATTTTCAAACTTAGCAACGCTGTGACGATGCCAATCAAGATGATCAAGATGATCTGAAGCACAGACGAAGCGGGATGAATGAATCTGCCGGTAAGGACCGAGTTGGCCACGTTCCAATGTTTGCTGACAAGAAGTGTGTTCTTGTCCAGAGGGGTCGCGCCGAGATCGGTTAGGTCGTTACCTTGCGCACTGGAACCGACAACGACGAGCTTCCCGCGCCAATCCACCTGGGGCTTGAGAGACTGGCCGAGTTTACGAAGGCGGTTTTGCCTGAGCAAACTGTGAACGGGCTCAATCGTCAGGCGGTGATCTTGAGGACGCAAAGCCCAGTCCACATAAAAAAATCCGTCCTGATCCACCGGGATGACTCGTTCAATACCGCCTTCGCCGCGAAGAGTAATCCGCCCATGAACTAGGTCCACATCAGCGTGGTCAAGATCGAGTTTGAGATGGCGCGCGGCGAGGAGGATGCCCATGTGCCAGACGCGCCCTTGGGTGAAGGCTTTTGCGCGGCGCAGGATTCCGTCCGAATCCTTTTCCGTGGAGACGTGACCCACTGCGGCGGCGTTGGTGGCGAAGAAATCAGGCGGTATGAGATGATCTGTAGCAGCTATGATGACATTACCTGCGCGCCTAAGTTCGTTGGCGAAATACTCATCAGATTCGACAAGGTTTCCATCAACCATCAGTGGCGCATGATCCTCTCTGCGTTCGCCGAACAGCACGTCGAAGGCGATGACTTCTGCACCTTCCGCGGAGAGTTCATTAACGAGCCGGCCATACACATGCCTCGGCCAATACAAGCCGAAGCGGTAACCTAGTTCGCCGCTCTTGACAGCGTCAATCGTGTCGTCATCCACAAGAGCGAAGCCGAGTTTGGTGGAGACTTGCGAGGGGAAATGCTGTGCGGTGCGGGCGCGCCAGTCATAAGTCATGCGCTCCAGACGCTCGAAGAAATCCAGGCGGCTGATGGCGGCAATGGAGACAAGCAAGATGACGACAGCCGCGATCAGGACGGGGGGTTGTTTGAGCCGCTGAAGTTTCACATTGAAAAACTAAACAAAAAAACCAGAGCAACTCAAGGTCGCTCTGGTTTTTTGAAATTGTTTCCTACTTAGGAAGGTTTGTGATTGGAGACGTGGCCTTCAGGTTGTCCGTGGTCACCTTTGTCTTTGTCCTTCTTCTTATCTTTGTCCTTTGACTCAGCGTAATTGGAATCTTTGGACATGACTGAAATTAAATTACTTGAAGCAGCAGCCAGCGGAGACATCTCGCCAGTGTTCGTATTTAGTTCATTTCCAGCACCGACGACTTGTGTAGCGACGTCACCGGATGAACCTGTGAATGCTGCGACCACAGAACCGGTCAGGCAGGAGACTTTACCAGAAGCAGAAATAAGGAAAATTGTGCCGCGGATACCAGCAACACCGTTCGGGATTTTGACTTCAAAGCGGGAAGCTGCGGTCTGCTTCTTGACGCTGCCGAAAATGGATCCCTTCTTTAGGTCAAGGAGGGTTTCCGTGACGCGGCTTGAGGCATCGCCCTTAGCGCTCATGTTATCAAACACGAGATATGAATCATCCAAAACGCGGATTACGTCTTGGTCAGGAGCAGGAGTGGCGGATACACCCGCACCGCCTGAGGACGCGGCGGATGTGGCTGTGAGCATCTTCAGGGTGACAGCGGTGGCGCTTTCATCTTCGTTCACGACAATGTCCACAAAGGAATCTTTCGCGGTTTGAACAATCGTGCCGGGCTTGAGAATCGCGCCAACCTTTAGCGGCTCCCAGACTTTCTTACCTGTCGAGTAACGTGCTTCGCCCTTGATGCGAACGACTTTGCCCGTGCGAGCGGGTGAGGTTTGTGCTCCAGCGGGAGCGATCAAGGCGAGTGACAATACGGCTGCCATCAACCAAGTGAGGGTTTTGTTCATGCTTTTCATAAATGTTATCGGTTGCGAGACAACGTGACTTTCAAGGGAAGTTTAGGATTCAGGGAAGGACTGTCAACCGAATTATCAGCATGTCTTTGCGCTGGATTTTTAGGGGCTTTCTCCTCCAAGCTGGTCATCCGGCATTCCGTTTGGCCGGAATCATGAGCGAAACCGACAACACCCCGCCTGCAATTCCAGGACCACCGCTCCGTTGGACGGCTTTGATGGCGGCTATGATTTATAGCTCTGACCAACTCACTAAGTTCCTCGTCCTAAAATCGCTCGGTCACGGCCAGGAAAAAATCATCGTGGACGGCTTCTTTCGGTTCGTCCATTGGCAAAACACTGGCGCATCTTGGAGCTTGTTTCGGGACAACAACTCCACCTTGGCGGTCATTGCCGGGGTCGCGTTTGTGGTTTTGGTAGTGGCACGAAAACATTTCAGCACTCAGACACTTAGGGGACAACTCGCCTTTGGCATGATCCTCGGTGGGATTGCGGGCAATCTGACCGACCGCATCCTACCAGCGCGCCAGCACGTCATTGACTTCCTCCGATTCTACGCGGAAACGGCGACTGGCGAGGTAGGATTCCCTGCATTCAACATCGCGGACACCGGTATCTGCGTGGGAGTGGCGACGCTGTTTTGGGTGACGTGGCAGACCGAGCGGGCCGCTAAGAACGGTTGCAAGGTTGAAGGCTTATGACTTTCGGCCGCCCCCATTCTGGCAGCCCTCTGCAACACCCAACCTGCAACCTGTAACTTTCTTTGATGTCCATCTCCACCGAAAGCCTACTCGTAGAACACTCGCATCCAGGCGATCGTCTCGACGCTTTTCTGCGGCTCAAGTTCCCTAGCCTGTCGCGCGGAGCGATCCAGCGGCTGATCGAAGAAGGCCACATCACCGTCAACGCCAAACCTACCAAAGCCACACACTCTCCGCGAGCAGGTGAAGTCGTGCGGATTAAAATCCCCGAAGCCAAACCCGCCGAAGCTAAACCCGAAGACATCCCGCTCAAAATCATTTACGAAGACAAATCGCTGCTCGTGTTAAACAAACCGCCCGGCATTGTCGTACATCCCGCAGCGGGCAATGAAGAGCACACGCTCGTCAATGCATTGCTCCATCACTGTAAGGGCGGACTCAGCGGCATCGGTGGTGTGGCGCGACCCGGCATCGTTCACCGGCTAGACAAGGAAACCAGCGGCTGTCTGGTCGTGGCGAAAGATGATGCGACACACGCCTCGCTCTCCGCGCAATTCGCTGGGCGCACCGTGGAAAAATTTTATCTCGCCATTCTCTGCGGCGAACTCCCACGTAATGAAGGAAACATCCGCGCAGCCATCGCACGACACCCCACGCACCGCAAGCGCATGACCGTGCGAGATGAGAGCGACGGCCGCGCGGCGCACACCGGTTATCGCGTCATCGAACGCCTCAACCAAGCCACGCTCGTCGAGGCGCAGCTCTTCACAGGGCGAACACATCAAATCCGCGTTCACTTCCAACATCTCGGATTTCCAGTTGCGGGCGATTCCACCTATGGTCCACGCCAGACGAAAAACTTGGCGGAGTTGACGGGCTACAAAGCTCCACGTGTGTTGCTCCACGCGTTCAAGCTCTCGTTCACCCATCCGCGCACGAGCAAGATTGTCCACTTCAAATCGCCGATCCCTGCAGACATAGAGGAAGCGTTGAAGCTTCTGCGCGTGGAATAAATCCTCAGCCCCGCCTCACTACTTTTTGAGTTCAGCCCACAAGGGTTTCAGATCGTCGTCCTCGAGAGCCATGAGTTGAATCTCTTTTTCACCGCCGATCTCGGACGCGCGTTTCAGCCAGCGTCGCGCCTCGTCCAGTTGATCAAGCTGACATGCGTAGCAGGCGAGATTGAACGCGATGACTGGCTCGTCAGGAAACTGGTCAGCTACCGGCTCAAGAAACGCCAGCGCTTTGTCGAGTCCGCCGCTCTTCGCCCGGCGCAACGCATACGCACAGTGCAGCCACCCTGAGGCGTCGTTCGGCAACGTGGCAATGATGACCTGCGCTGTCGCGAGCGCGGCGTCCCATTTCTTTTCCTCGGCGTCCAGACTCCAGCGCAATTCAAGAACAAGGGGGTGATGAAGATTCTCCGGCGAGACCGCTGCGAGTTCTGCGCGAGCCTCGCCGCGATTGCCCAGCTCAAGCCAGCCGACCGCGGCATTGAAGTGATGGGCGTCCGGTGCGAGCAACGGTTTCATTCGGGCAGTGTAAGAACTCTGGTGCTGCGCAGCAATGTTGCGCCAAGACTTCCAACACGAACAAGCTAAAGCTTGAACTCCAGCACCGCGTGTGGCTTAATTTGCTTCCCGCAGCGGGAATGTTGGTAGGTTATCCAAGTGGCTAAAGGGTGCAGACTGTAAATCTGTCGGCTAACGCCTTCGATGGTTCGAATCCATCACCTACCACCACTTTTTCGCACAACGAAAAAGTGCCGCGTCGAACCGGAGCAGAGACGGGCCAGCCGGGATTTTCCACAAGAACAAATCGAACCATTGCTCGAAGGGTGTTTTCAATTTACCGCCAGATAACAATTGTATGAACAAAATTTCACGCGCACTGCTTTCCGTTTCCGACAAGACAGGTCTAATCCCTTTCGCACAAACCCTCGCGGCTGCTGGCGTGGAACTTATCTCTACCGGCGGCACGGCCAAAGCCTTGCGTGATGCGGGTCTCGCCGTCAAAGATATCAGCGATCACACCGGCTTTCCCGAGATGATGGATGGTCGGGTGAAGACGCTTCACCCAAAAGTTCACGGCGGGTTGCTCTACATCCGAGGCAACGCCCAGCACGAAGCCGCTGCACAACAACACGACATCACGCCGATTGATCTCGTGGTGGTGAATCTTTATCCTTTCGAAGTCACCGTCGCCAAACCGAATGTCCTATTGCACGACGCGATTGAGAACATTGACATCGGCGGACCCTCGATGCTCCGTAGCGCGGCGAAAAATCACGACAGCGTCACGGTGATCGCGGATCCGGCGGATTACGTGCTAGTGGGTGAACAGATCAAGGCCAACGGCAACACGACCCTCGATATGCGACGCGCGCTTGCGGCAAAAGTTTATGCGCGCACGGCGGCTTACGACGCAGCCATAGCCGCGCATCTCCAGAAAGCTTTCAACGCCCTGACTACTCCAACAATCCAGCTACCGAAGTCACTCATCGTCTCCGCGCCACTGGCGCAACCTTTACGTTATGGAGAAAACCCCCATCAGGTCGCCGCGCTTTACGGCAAATTCGGTGAGTTTTTCCAACAACTGCATGGCAAGGAACTTTCCTATAACAACATTCTCGATCTCACGGCAGCGGCGGCGTTGATCAGTGAATTCGAGGGAGACGCGCCGACGCTGGCGATACTCAAGCACACGAATCCCTGCGGCGTGGGTCAGGCTGAGACGTTGCGCGAGGCGTGGGACAAGGCTTTCGCCACGGACAAGCAAGCTCCGTTCGGCGGAATCATCGTGGTGAACCGCACGCTCGACGCAGGTTGCGCGGAAGCTATCGCCGAAATTTTCAGTGAAGTGATCGTTGCACCAGATTTCACTGCTGACGCGCTAACGATTTTGCAGAAGAAGAAAAACCTGCGCCTGCTCAAGGTTTTGAAGAGCGTGAGCGCGGCTCAGCCTTGGGATGTGCGCAGCGTGGGCGCGGATTCCTTCCTGATGCAACAACGCGATCTCAAGGTGACGAGCGCGTCTGACTTGAAGATCGTGACCAAGCGGCAACCCACGGCGGACGAATTGAAAGCCATGTTGTTCGGCTGGCGCGTGGTGAAGCATCTCAAGTCCAACGCCATCCTTTACAGCAATGCGGATCGCACTCTCGGGGTAGGCGCAGGACAGATGAGCCGCGTGGATTCAAGCCGCATCGCGGTGTGGAAAGCGGGCGAAGCAAAGCTCACGCTTCAAGGCAGTGTCGTGTGCAGCGATGCGTTCTTCCCTTTCCCTGACGGATTGATCGCCGCTGCGGAAGCAGGTGCGACTGCCGCCATCCAACCGGGCGGTTCAGTTAAGGATCCTGAGGTGATCGCCGCTGCGGATGAGCGAGGCATGACCATGGCTTTCACAGGCACGCGGCATTTCCGTCACTAAGTCATCTCAACAGCCAACCAATTAGGACAAGTTGACCGACCGTGATTCCAGCGATGGTCAGCCAGACAAACAATTCCCGCAACTTCAACCCGCGTTGCTTCGTTTGACTCAGGCGAAAGGCAATTCGTGCCGAGCCAACGGTGATGATGTCACCGTTGCGGAGGCGGATGGTCTCGACGGGGGATTGGTTAACGGAGAGGAGTGCACCGGGGTGAACGGCCATCACGAAACCTTCGCCAGGTTTTAAGTCAACACGGGCATGTTCGTCCCACACGCCGTCCTCTTCGACCTGCAAGTCACTTCCCGCCCCGCGTCCGATTCGGACAGGAAAACGGCGGGCATTCCAGAGGAAGCCCGCCTGTTTACCGGAAAGTATCTGAAATTGGAGCATCACCACGCTTCGAACGGCCCGCGCTGCGGCACATCAATCTTGTCGCCCGGAAACACCAAGATATCAAGCGCAGAGTTTTGAGATGCCTTGACGCAATCCACTATCTGCCATGTTCCGTCCTTGCGCGTTAGCCTGACTTTTTTGCGGCTGGCGAAGTCGGTGAAATCACCAGCCGTCGCAATGGCTTTCAACACAGTTGTTGTTCCAAGATATTCCTTGGGGCCGGATTGCCGTACCTGTCCTTGAACATAATAACTCTGACGGTCGGTTTTTACTGTGACAGTGAGACGCTTGTAGAACGTTGGAACGTAAGCTTTGTGGATTTCGCGCTGAAGTTCGCCTGTGGTTTTGCCTTCGGCTTTGATCGAGTTAATGAATTGCAGAGTGATAGTGCCATCCTCCTTG
>WBXK01000094.1 GCA_008933055.1 Verrucomicrobiota bacterium
AGACGGCCAATACGTCGTCAACCCACAATACGATGCCGCTGGTGCGTTCTCCGAAGGTCGCGCCGCCGTCAAACTCAAACGTCGCTGGGGTTACATTGATAAAAGCTCCACGGTCATCATCCCCTCGCAGTTTGAAACCGCTGGAGAATTTTCCGAAGGTCTCGCCGCCATCGAACTCGGCGACCGCTGGGGTTTCATTGATCTCTCCGGCAAGATCGTTATCAATCCGCAGTTCGACAAAGCCGAAGCTTTCTCGTGCAGTCTCGCGGCCATCAAGATGAACCGGCGCTGGGGGTTCATTGATAAAAACGGCAAGATCGTCATCAATCCGCAATTCGAGGAAGTCCGCCCGTTCGTCAAAGGCGTCGCGCCCGTGCGCATCGGCAGCCGCTGGGGCTTCGTGGACATCGCGGGAAAAATCGTCGTCAATCCGCAGTTCGACGGCGCGGATGCGTTTGCCGAGGATCTGGCAAGCGTAAAACTCGCCGGACGCTGGGGCTTCGTGGACAAGAACGGCAAATACGTCATCAACCCGCAGTTCGACGAAGCCGCGTCGTTCAACGAAGGTCTCGCCCGCGTAAAAGTCTCCCGCAAGACCGGCTACGTGGACGAGAACGGTCGCTACGTCTGGAATCCGACGAACTGAAAAATCAACTGACGGCATCGTCCCTAAACTAGATGTTCAAGTTAGGCGGCACACCGCGCCAGCAGCATGAGTTCACCAGAAAAGCAATCTAGCGAGCCGGTTCTCGGCGCGAAACAGGAGGTTCTGGTCGGCTGCCCGACTGTGGTTGAGACCTCATCGCCTGATGGACGCTTTGGAGTCGTATTCGAGGATGATGAGCAGACGGGTTACTTCTATGCGCGGGACTTCACTGTGGACGCCGCAGACATTTCGGATGCTCTGCACATCTACAGCGTCGAGGGAGTCACCGACCGCCACATTCCTTCGGAGGTTCACATACTGTGGTCTCGTGACAGCACGAAGGCTTGTCTCATCATTAACCGGTATCCCCACGCGGTGTTCGACTTCACTGCAAAACGCGGATACAGTCGCGATGTATTTCCTGAGCCATCACCCGGTTGGACTCATCACCCTTGGGACGATTCGGTCAGAGGAAATTTCTTTTCATGACCACGACCACTCCACCTAATCTAGGAATAGACGGAAATAAAATCTTTTCCTAAGTTCATGATTTTCAAATGCTCAGGCATTACCTCTGCCGAACAAGCTGATGTCTTCGCCTGAAACCAAATCAAAAAACTGGTCCGGCACCGGCCAGTTGCGCGGCGGGCGTGGCGGCATCGCGTTTTTCATCGCCGCGATCAGGTTGCTCGGCCCGCGCTTCTGCTACCTGCTCGCGGTTTTTCCCGCAGTCTATTTCAGCTTCGCCTCGCCCGATGTTCCGGCCACGATGGATTTTCACCGCCGCATCTTTGGCCCGCAACCGTGGTGGAAGCGTCGCTGGCTCGTGTTCAAACATTTCTGGTCATTCGGTCGCGCGTTGATTGATCGCACTGCCATCCTCGCCGGTAACGCCAGCAAGTTTTCATTCACCTTCGACGGCGAACAGCACATCCATGATGCCGTCGCCGAGGGCAAAGGCGTGTTGCTGCTCACCGCGCACATGGGCAATTGGGAAGCCGCCGGCCATCTTCTTTCCCGCGTCAAATGCCCCATCAACGTCACCGGCTTCGACAAGGAAGCTCCCGCAATCCGCGCCGCATTGGATCGCTCGTCACGTCAGCATTTCAAACTCATCCCGCTCACCGGCGCACCCACCGACGCCATCCAACTCGTCGCCGCCATGCGTCGCGGTGAACTCGTCTGCATGATGGGCGACCGCACCTACGGCAGCATCTCAACGAGCGTTCCGTTTCTCGGCGAGCCTGCGCCCTTCCCCATCGGCGGCTACGTGATGGCCGCCATCGCGGGCGCCCCCATCGTCACCGTGTTCAGCCTGCGCGAACCCGGCGGGCATTATCATTTCTTCGGCTTCCCGCCAGTGCGTCCGCATCGTCCCCCGCATCACGAACGCGACACTCACCTCCGGGCCTGCGCCATACAATTCGCCGA
The DNA here is from genome assembly GCA_008933055.1 of Verrucomicrobiota bacterium. Classification (GTDB taxonomy): domain Bacteria; phylum Verrucomicrobiota; class Verrucomicrobiia; order Limisphaerales; family JADLHS01; genus JADLHS01. The sequence goes on from WBXK01000094.1 coordinate 2,078, forward strand.
ACGTCTCGAAACCATTGTCAAACGGGATCCCTTCCAGTGGTATAATTTTTTCCCGTTCTGGGAAAAACACCCCGTGCCGAACGCGAACGATCAATCGGAGTCTCACGCCATCCCTTCACCTGTCCTATCGGCTACCCTTCCCCTGAACCAACCGGCAACATTCAACACTCAACATTCAACATCGAAGAACCAGGGGTCGCTGCTTGATCAGTCTTTGAGCATGGAGCGTTCAATGTTGAATGTTGAATGTGCCCAAGAAGGCACGGAGACAGCCGGGGCGAAAGGCGCGCCGCCAAAACCTATCGCCCATCACCTCTAGCCTATCGCCTAATGTCATCCATCGAGGAACTCATCCCGCACCGCGCGCCCATGCGCTGGTTGGAGGCGCTGATTGATTGCACCGAGACAACCGCGACCGCTACCACGATGTTCACTGCAAATCATTTTGCTGTAGCTGACAGCATCGTGATCGAAACCGCGCTCGTCGAATGCATGGCGCAGACCATCGCCGCCGCGCTAGGCCAACGGATGCACGCCAGTGGAAAACTTGGCGCGACGAACAACGGAATGCTCGCCGCTGTCTCCAATTTCAAAATCCATTCTAGTCCACCAATGAATCTAGAATTGACCATCGAAGTCCGCGAAGTGAAACGCCTTGGCCCGATGCTGATGATCGCCGGAAGGATTTCCTGCGGAACGAGACTTATCGCCACAGGAGAATTATCGTTGTATGCGTGAGCCACAAGTTGCCATCGCCGGATGCGGCGCGATCTGCGCCACAGGCAACGGCACAGAGACGCTCCTCACTGCGCTGAAGAACAACACGAGCTGTCTCTGCCCCAATGAACGTTTCACGCGGCTGCGCTTCCAATCCAACACCGTCGGCACTGCGCCGATTGATGCGACCGGCGACGATCCCGCCTATAAACTCGCCAGCATCGCCCTACGCGAAGCAATTTCACGCCTCTGCAATCGGCAATCCTCAATTCCCCCCGACCGCATCGGCCTGATCCTCTCCACCACAAAAGCCAACATCGAGGCACTGGAACGCTTATCCGATGGCCGCCCCTGCTCTGCCGCTGCGAGTCGTCATCTACAAGCCGACATGCTCGCCGCTGATCTCGCCTCTGAATTTGGCGCGCTCGGCCCCGTTCAAAATATTTCCAACGCCTGTGTCTCCGGCCTCGTCGCGCTTATGCAAGGCGCTAAGCTCATCCAACGCGGCGCAGCAGACGCTATTTTCGTCGTCGGCGCGGATCACCTGTCCGGGTTCGTCATGGGAGGATTCACCGCGCTCAAAGCGATTGATCCGCAAGGCTGTCGCCCGTTCGATCAAGACCGGCGCGGACTAAGTCCTGGTGAAGCAGGCGCAGCTATCGTCCTCGTGCGTCGCGACCTCGCACCGCAAAGCTCAATCACGATTTCCGGCTGGGGTTCAAGCAACGACGCCAATCACATGACCGGCCCATCGCGAGATGGCGCAGGCCTAGCCCAAGCCATCCACGCGGCGATGAGCGCTGCGAGATTGCAGCCCGAGCAGATTGATTACGTCAACGCCCACGGCACCGGCACGCCTTACAACGACGCGATGGAATCCACCGCCTTGCGCACGATCTTTGGCCAAACCACGCCGCCGATCAGCGGCATCAAAGGGATGATTGGCCACACACTCGGTGCGGCGGGCGTGATTGAAACGATCGCCTGCGTTCTCGCCATGCAGGGAAAGTTTTTGCCCGGCACAACGCGATTAAACAACGTCGCCGAAGGTTTCCCGGCGAACCTGGTGAAAGAACCTCGCACAGCCACGCGGATCGATCATATCCTGAAACTCAACACCGGCTTCGGCGGCGTGAACGGCGCGTTGATATTGAGTCATGAATAAGTTTTTCATCACCGCTCACAACTGCGTCACCGCAGCCGATGCCTGTGGTGCGCGACTCGGCACGCGCTTCAGGCGGATGGATTTGTCCAGCCAACTCGCGCTACTCGCCGTGGAGTCGTTCGCGCCCCACTTTGAATCCACGCCACGCGACCGCGTCGCCATCGTCCTCGCAGCCCGTGCGGGTTCGTTACCCACGGATGTAAATTTCTGGGAAGGTCGCAACGCCGCAGGCGGACTCAGCCCCACTATTTTCACCTACACGCTGCCGAGCGCTGGCATCGGCGAGATCGCCATCCGCCACCGTCTCACCGGCCCGAACCTTTGCTTCGTGGGCGATAGTCGCGATGTGTTGGTTGAAGCCAAGGATTTTCTACGCCGCAACGAAGCCGATGCCTGCGTCTGCGTGTTTGTGGATGTCGCTTCTCCTGCGTTCAGAAAAATGATTGGCTGCACCGAAGCCGCCAAAGCCACCGCCGCTCTCCTACAGCGCAACGGCCCAGGTTTGCCCGCGAACGAGTTCAACCTGCTATCAGTTTGACCGTGGAGAGGTTTGGTTAATTGCTTCGCCCCGGCGCATCCAGCATCTTGTGCCTGCTGATGAATGCGAACCCCTCCAACAATTCTCCAGCGGCAACCTCTGCGTCAGGCGGCGTCACAGAACTGCGCGTCGGCGGCATGACTTGCAACAACTGCGCGCGTCGCGTGTCGGATGCGTTAAAAACTGTGACGGGTGTTCAGAGCGTAACGGTAACTGTTGAAGACGCTCGCGCTTCAGTACGGTGGGAATCAACTTCTTCACCTGAACCAACGCATCTCATCGCCGCACTTTCCAAAGTTGGCTATGAGGCAACCCACGTCAAAGCGAGCGACGCGAACACCGCTTTATCGTACAACAAAAATTGGCATCTCAATCTTTGGTTCGGCGGATTTGTGACGGCGGTATTGATGATGGGTGAGTGGGTTTTCCACTTCGGCATGAGTGGTTGGTTCGCGTGGTTTTCATTCGCGCTGTCGGGCGTAGTTCAAATGTATTGTAGCGCGGAGTTTTATCGCGGTGCGTGGCGACAACTCAAGGCGCGCAGTTCCAACATGGATACGCTTGTGGCTCTCGGTTCAAGCACGGCGTTTGGTTACAGCGCGTTGACTTTATTAAACGGTAGCGCCGGGCATCTGTATTTCATGGAATCTGCGGCGATCATAACGCTCATCAGCATCGGCCATTGGATTGAAGCGCGGGTAAGCGCGCGCGCATCAGGCGCATTGAAGTCGCTCCTGCAACTCGCGCCAACGACAGCGCGTCGCATCAAGATAGACACCAAGCCGCGCGATTTTTTGAACCCGCTCAAATCCGTTGCTGCTCCGATTGAAGAGGAAGTTCGCGTCGCGTCGCTCAAGCTGGGAGACGTAGTTGCGTTGCGTCCAGGCGATCATGTTCCGACGGACGGTGTCGTGCTGGAGGGAAATTCCGCCGTGAACGAAGCCATGCTCACCGGCGAATCATTGCCCGTGGAAAAAATTCCCGGAGCAAAAGTCTTTGCTGGAACTGCCAACATTAATGGTCGCCTCACCATACGCGTGACGGCTATGGGCGAAAGCACCGCGCTTGCTCACATCATCGCCGCAGTAGAACGCGCGCAGAACAGTCGTGCGGACATCCAGCGCATAGGCGATCGCGTGAGCAGTGTGTTCGTGCCGGTGGTGGTGGTGATCGCGTTAATTGCTGGACTGGCATGGACATTTGAGCAGCAGTCCATGTTGACACTATTTTCATCACTTGATCCGAAACTGTGGCCCACACATCCGCCGACCGGGCCAGGCGCGGGATTTATCATCGCAGCGGCGGTGCTGATCGTGGCTTGTCCATGCGCGATGGGTCTGGCGACGCCAGCGGCGATCATGGCGGCGGCGAACGCGGCAGCGCTGCGTGGAATTTTGATCCGCGACGGCGTGGCATTGGAGAAAGCGGGGAAACTAACGGCAATTGTTTTCGACAAGACGGGGACGCTCACGGTAGGGAACCCCGAAGTAGCGGCTGAGAGGGTTGAAGTCGGAGACCAGAAGCCAGAAGCCAGAAAGTTGGCAGCGGGGTTGGCACTCCATTCAGCGCACCCGGTCAGTCAGGCCATCGCGCGGCTGGCGACAGGGAACATAGAATTTAAAGATTGGCGCGAGGTTGCCGGAGCTGGAGTCGAAGCGATGGCGAAAATGGAAGATGGAAAGTGGAGGATGGTGAGGCTTGGGTCGTTGCGATGGCAGGGGGAATCTGGCGTGAGTTTGGCAGCAGGAGAGCAGTTTATAGCCGATTGGTCGGCGCAGGGCGCGACGGTGGTTGGCTTGGCGATTGAAAAGGATTTGGCCGGGTTGTTCGCAGTGAGAGACGAGCTGAAACCGAGAGCGGAGGAAGTCGTGATACAATTACAACGGCAGCAATTAAAAACGTTTCTACTCACAGGAGACAACGCGCTCACGGCGGCGAGTATAGCGAAGCAAGTCGGCATCATGCCGGAAAATATCTCTGCCGAAGTTCGCCCAGAGCAGAAAGCGGAGTTCATCAAGCAGCTCCAAGCTCAAGGCGAACGCGTGGCCTTCGTCGGCGACGGCATCAATGATGCGCCTGCATTGACACAGGCTGATCTCGGCATCGCCGTCAGCAAAGCGAGCGATGTGGCGCGCGGCGCCGCGGACATCGTATTGCTCAAGTCGGACATCGACGCGGTGCCGGAGGCGCTGGCGTTGGCGAGAGCGACGTTGCGGACGATCAAACAAAATTTATTCTGGGCGTTCTTCTACAACGTGGCCGCTATTCCGCTCGCAGCGATGGGCTTCATGAGTCCGGTCTTGTGCGCGGCGGCGATGGGCTTGTCCGATGTGATCGTGATCGGGAATGCGTTGAAGTTAGCGCGGATGAATTTTGGCGTGCGCCCGCCCTCGGGCCCAGCGAACTCTGCGGCTAAGTTAGCTTGAAAAGTTGAAGCGAGTTCTCTGTCGTGAGTTGCTTTGGCCGTGGACGGCAACACTCCGCCCGCGCTCGTATCAATGCGCTTTACTTGATGCGCGCATCTTCCAACCATTCCTTCATGCCGAATCGTTTTTGGATCATTGTGCTTGCGTTGTTGCTGGGAGGTAACGCGCTGTGCTTTGTTCGCGCTGCGGAAATTTCTCCGGCGGGTGCGAACACGCTCATCAAATGGAACTCAGACGATACCGAGTTACTACCGCAAGGCTGTGTGTTTGCGATGGCACGGACGCGGGATGGTTATCTGTGGCTCGGCACAATGAAGGGACTCGTGCGGTTCGACGGGGTGAAGGCGGAAGTGTTCGATCCCCTGGGCAGCATGATGGTGGCTTTTTTGCTCGAGGACAGTCGTGGCGGGTTGTGGGTGGGCACCGAAAAGAATGGTCTGGCGTTGATCCGGGATGGTGAGATGACTGCGATGCTGCCGGGCGAAGGGGCTGGGTCACGGTTGGTTTCTGCATGTGAAGATGTCACGGGAGCAATGTGGCTTTGTTGGGCGGATGGAAGGCTGTCGCGCTTTCGGGATGGAGTGAAGCTGGATGAATGGTCGGCGGAGGGTCTCGGCGGCTGCCGCTGGGTGGCTTCGGAGAAATCTGGCGAGGTTTGGATCGGGACGCGGGACGCGCTTTCTCTCGTGGCATCAGATGTCCGTGCAAAGAAATTCTCACTGCAACTACAGCGGATGAATCTGCCAGGGCAGCTGGATTTCATGGCGGCGGGGCGCGACGGAGGTTGCTGGAGATTTTCAAACGGACGGATCGCAAAAGTGGATGCGCGCGGCGTAGTGAGTGACTTCGGGGCTTACAAATGGGAACAAACACCCACGCCTGTGACTGCGGTGTGTGAGGATGCGTCAGGTAACTTGTTCGTGGGAACTTACGGCAATGGCGTGTTTTGTTATGGTCGCGATGGAAGCGTGACGCATATCAAAAGCCCTGATCTGAATCACAACAGCGTGTTGTCGCTTTGGGTGGATGACGAAGGTTGGCTTTGGGTGGGGACTAATGGCAAAGGATTAAACCGTGTACGTGCTTCGACGTTCACGCTGCATCCAGACACGGTTGATAAAACGGTGCAGTCTGTTTCCGCAGATGCGGAAGGCGGGCTGTGGATTGGATTGAACGGCGACCCAGTGTACCCGGATGCGGTGGGATATTGGGATGGCCAAACGATCAAACAATTCGGTCCGGCGCAGGGTATGACGAATCCTTACGTGCGCGCTGTCTTCGTGGACAAACGAAAAACTGTTTGGGCGGGCGGCATCAATAACGGGGGATTGTTCCGACGCGTTGGAGATAGCTTTCAAGTCGTGCCCGACACGAAGGAACTGTTGGTCTCGGCTTTATTTGAAGACCGCGCGACGAATGTTTGGGTCGGCGCAGAAAACGGGCTGGCGCGATGGGACGGAAAAGCGTGGCGAACGTTTTCCAAGCGCGATGGCTTGCCGGGCAATGCGGTTCGGGCTATCGCGGAGGACGCGCAGGGGATTTTGTGGATCGGAACTGATGGCGGTGGGCTGGCGCGGTTTCAAAACGGCGAATTCATTCAGATACATCAATCACCGGGTGGATTACCGAGTGATTCGGTCACGGCTTTGTTGGCGGATGCAGACGGCGTCTTGTGGGTGGGCACTTCGGGCGGTGGGTTGGGAAGATTTCACGATGGGACATGGACACGGTTCACGCGGCGGGAAGGTCTGGCGGGCAACAGCATCTCGTATCTTATCGAGGATAGACTCGGCTCGCTGTGGATTGGTTCAAATGAAGGGTTGATGCGGGTGGAGAAAAAGGCGCTAAATGTTTTCGCCGGAGCGCGAGCGGAGGCGCGGACCAATTCCATTCACGTCAGAACGTTCGGCAAAGCGGATGGCTTACTCACCAAGGAATGCACGACGGGTTCGCAACCGGCGGCATGCAGAACAAGCGATGGGCGGCTATGGTTTCCGACGACGCGCGGATTGGTAGTCGTGAATCCCGCACAACTGTCGTTCAACACGAATCCGCCGTTGGTGCATATCGAGTCAGTGCTCGTGGACGGCGAATCACAGGGAGACAATTCGTTCCAAGTGAAATGGAGCAACGACATTGTGATCCCTGCGAGCGGTGAGTTGTTGGAGTTTCGATTCACGAGCTTAAATCTGGCGTCTTCGGATCGCGCGCGATTCAAATATCAACTCGAAGGCGTGCAAACCAAGTGGATGGAGACAGACGTGCGCACCGCGCAGTTCACCAAGTTGAAACACGGACGGTATCGATTCCTCGTCAAGGCGTGCAATGAAGACGGCGTTTGGACAACGCATCCGGCGGTTGCTAACATCGAGGTGTTGCCACCGTTCTGGAATACATGGTGGTTTCAGACGATTGCCGTGCTGACCTTGACGGGCAGCATCATCGGCATCGTGTATTTCATCTCCACGCAAAAACTTCAGCGGCAACTGGCTTTGTTGCGACAGCAGGAAGCGTTGGAAAAGGAACGCTCTCGCATCGCGCGTGATCTGCACGATCAGCTCGGCGCGAACCTCACACAGGTGGCGTTGCTCGGCGAGATGGTGGAGGTGGACAAGAATCTGCCGGAGGAGATTGAATCCCACGCGCAGCAGATTTCGAAGACAGCTCGCGATACTTCCACAGCATTGGATGAGATCGTCTGGGCGGCGAATCCCTCCAATGACACGCTCGAAGGTTTGGTGACTTACGCCTGCAAATACGCGCAGGATTATCTCGCACTGGCGGATTTACGCTACCGACTGGATGTCCCCGCGCATTTGCCAGATACGAACATCGCCCCAGACTTGCGGCACAATATTTTTCTCGCGTTCAAGGAATCAGTCAACAACGTGGTCAAACACGCCAAAGCGACTGAGGTGAAAATACGGCTGCGCTTGGACGCGAACAAATTCACCATCGAGATTGAAGACGACGGTAAAGGCCCTGGCGATGCCGCTAAGAAGACTACGAGAAATGGATTGCGTAACATGCGTAAGCGAATGGAAGATGTCGGAGGCACGTTCACTATAAAACCCGGCGACGAACGAGGAACTATCGTGCGCCTGACATCACCCATCACCAAACACTGACAACTAATGGCCATCAAAGTTTCAATCGTCGAAGACAACGAACAATTGCGAACCACCCTAGCGAAGATGATCTCGCGTTCCGAAGGGTTTGAATGTCTCGGTCAGCATCCAAGCGCCGAGGCGGGACTAGAAGCCATTCCGTATGAGAAACCCGATGTCGTGTTGATGGACATCAATCTGCCCGGCATCAACGGTGTCGAGTGTGTGCGGAAGTTGAAACAGATTTTGCCGAACACGCAAGTGGTGATGCTCACGGCGTATGAGGACACGGAAAACATCTTCAACTCGCTCGCTGCCGGGGCCGCTGGCTATCTGCTCAAGCGATCCAAGAGTCAGGAAATTCTGGACGCAGTTCGCGACGTATTGGCGGGTGGGTCGCCGATGTCCACGCACATTGCGCGCAAAGTAGTTCAGTCCTTTCAATCCAGACCCGCTGCCGCGCCTTCTGAGCCCGAAGCAGAACTTTCCCCGCGCGAACAGGAAGTCCTGAATCTTCTCAGCCAAGGTTTCATGTACAAAGAAATCTCGGACAAGCTCGGTATCAGCTTCGAGACCGTCCGCACCTACATCCGCCGCATCTACGAAAAACTGCACGTCCGTACCCGAACTGAGGCTGTGGCGAAAGCGTTGCGACGTGCATAAGATTAATAGAATCAACGTTTTCAAGTAGGCATGTCCCCCACGGGTGACATTGTCCCCCCTAATGGGGACTGTTGGCATAACGAACCTGAG
>WBXK01000095.1 GCA_008933055.1 Verrucomicrobiota bacterium
ACGAGCATCTGATATTGTCCGCGGGTTTCATAGACGGTGACTGCGCCCTGAACCAAAACCTTTTGACCGTCCTTTAACAACTCGCGATGCGGCACAGACTCATTGCGGAACAACACACAACTCAACTGCGAGCCAGCGTCCTTGAGCGTGAAGTAGATATGTCCCGAAGACTGCGCGCGCAGGTTGGTGATCTCGCCGCTGACCCAGACTGAGCCGATCTGTTTTTCGAGGATGCGTTTGACCTGAGTCGTGAGTTCGGTGACGGAAAGCACACGCCGCGTCTGTTCGGTTGGGAACAGTTCGCCGAAATCCCATTGTGATTTGCCAGGCTTGCTCATCGCTTCCGAAATTCATTCAGCGACGCGAAATCAGTTAGAGTAATCCGATCGGCGAGATCTCAGCTTTTCCAGTCGAACGCTTTCTTTTTCACGGCATAGATGTAGCCGACGAATAGAATGCCGAGGAATGAAAGCATCGAACCGAGGATCATGTTGCGAGTCGCTGGATCAGCGAGCATGGATTTGTAGATGATTGCCCACGGATACATGAACACCACTTCGATATCGAAAAGGATGAACAGCATGGCCACGAGATAAAACTTCACCGACATGCGCGTGTTGCCATCGCCGATGGGTAACATGCCGCACTCGTAGGCGGTGTCCTTGATCTTGCTGGTACGGCCCTTTTTCCCGACGAGCATCGAGAGTGCGATCATCCCGCCCGTCGCGCCGACGGCGAGGACGAACAGCATCAAGACCGCGATGTATTGGAGCAACTGCGTCGATTCCATACCTTGAAGTTAGAAAAATCGCGCTGGTTCGCAAGATTTTAACGTCGGCTTATCTCACTAGCCTAAAGTTCAACCGTTAGGGTGGGAAAAAATCAATTTATTCTTCTTTCTGCCCAAAACTAAACACGGTGGAGGAAACTGTTATGCCTCTTCTAATAACTTCAGTTTGGACAGCGAAAAGCCAAGCCTCATAAATTAGATCGAGTGGCATGGCTAATGTCTTGGTGTTGCACTTGAAAAGTGTATTGCTGGAATACCTTCCTTTGGTCTTAGTGACTGATCGCAATTCATCGAACTTAACAAATGACCGAAGTGTAGTCGTTCTCGGCCACAGCAAGGCTTTTTGGGGACAAGGTTGTCCACTTTTTCCAGCAAACTTAATTCTTCAAAGTCGCCTCGCCCGAGGGCGGGCCCAGACCTAAGGCATTTTGAAGCTGCGCTTCACATATCGTTCCCAACAAAAACCCCGCCGTGCAGAGCAGGGCGGGGTGTGAAGAGTTTTATTTGTTCGCTCAGACCGTCGCAGCGTCGCCACCGATCTGGATTTTGCGGCGGTCAGCTTCGTCACGCGCGGCTTGAAGCACGGCAGCGGCTTGGTCGCCGATCTGCGAGATGTCTCTGATGTCGCCTTCTTCGGCTTGCAATAGATCTTCCAAGCGTGTGAGTCCGGCGTGAACGAGCGCATCGGCTTGTTCGCGCGCGATGCCTGGAATGGCAGCGAGATGTTCGACGGCTTCGGCAACCTTCTCCTCGAATCCGTGGCGCACGACGACTTCGGCTTCGATGTCCACCTGCCAACCCGTGAGTCTGGAAGTGAGGCGAGCGTTCTGTCCGCGTTTGCCGATAGCGAGGGAGAGTTGATCGTCAGCAACTTTAATCTTCGCGCGCTTATTTGGCTCGTCGAGTTCAAAGGTCTTTATCTTGGCGGGTGCGAGCGCGTTGGTGACGTAATCGCGGACGTTGGACGACCACTTGATGATGTCCACCTTCTCATTGTTTAGTTCGCGGACGATGTTTTTCACGCGTTGGCCGCGCAGTCCGACGCACGCGCCGACTGGGTCCACTTTTTCATCACGCGTCCACACGGCGAGTTTGGTGCGGAAGCCAGGTTCGCGTGCGATGCCTTTAATCTCGATGGTGCCATCGCTGATCTCGGAGACTTCGACTTGAAACAACTTGATGACGAAGCGCGGATCGGCGCGGGACAAAATGATTTCCGGGCCGTGCGGGCCTTGTTCGACGGCTTTGACGTAGCAACGGATGCGTTCGCCGACTTGATATTCTTCTGTGGGCACGCGCTCTTTGTTGGGAAGCATGGCTTCGTATTTGCCGAGGTCAACGAGGACATCGGAACGCTCGAACCGGCGCACAGTGCCGCTGATGATATCTCCGACGCGGTCTTTGAATTCACTGAAGATCATCGCCTTCTCGGCGCGGCGGACGCTTTGCATCAACGCCTGTTTAGCATATTGAGATGCGATGCGGCCGAAGCCGGTGGGAGTGACTTCGACTTCTAGTTCCTCGCCGATCTGGGCATCGCCTTTCACGCGGCGCGCGTCGAAAACGGAGATTTGATCGTGCTTGGAGATGACTTTCTCGGTTACGATGAGTTTGGCCCAAGCTTTGATGTCACCGTTCTTAGGATCAATGGTGACACGGAGTTCGCGGGCTGCGCCGACGGCTTTTTTGGCTGCCGACAGGAGAGCTTCCTGAACAGCATTGACTAGGACATTACGGCTGATGCCCTTTTCACGTTCCCAAAATTCTAATACCGCCAAAAAATCAGCATTCATAGTTATTCCTTTTCCCACGAGGGGAATAAAAAAGTCGGCAGAAATTATTCTTCCGACTTCACATGCCAGCTCACGCCAGCGTCAAACTTTACCGTTGTCACACGAGATTAGAGACTCGAGCGAATATCCGTCAAGTAGGAATTCTGATCCGGAGAGTTCGTAACCTCTAACTATGGGACAGGGTGTCGCGAGTGTTGGGGCGGGAAGAAAAGGAGACTCCTGCGAGTTGACAATTCCTAGGATGCGACATTTCTTAAAAACAAAGCTTGCCTCGCATCGTTCTCTGGTTATTCTCTGCGCCCTTATTTTGGAATACGAAATTTATGGCAAAGATTTGTGAATTAACCGGAGTTGGTCAGCGCAAAGGCAGCATCATTTGGCGCAGTGGTAAATCAAAGAAGAGCGGCGGTATCGGTACGCACGTAACCGCGATCACCAAGCGCAAGTTCATGCCGAACTTGCAACGCGTGAAGGCGCTCATCAATGGCGAAGTCCGCTACATTCGCGTGACCGCTAACGCCCTCAAAAAGGGTCTAGTCACCAAAGCTCCCAAGCGCACTTGGAAGAAGGACGCAGTCAAAGCGAAGGCGTAGCCCCAAAGCAATTTTAATCAAAGCGAGGTCATAACCGACCTCGCTTTTTTGTTTTCATGGAATCTTTTTCCGGCCACGGATTCCGTCAAAAACAGTCGCGTCAACATATACTATGTGGTCGTGAATCTTGCACCGCAAGAACATGCCATTTGTATCTCTGTCCAGTAAGTTGGAAGTGACAATCTCGTAGCTGCTGTTGGCCAACGTAAACAAATCCCAACGAGGCGCTGCCTGCCGGGCGTGGTCGCCTGGACAAATCAGGATTTTCGTCATGATTAACTCGTTTGACATGGAAAGTAGGTCGGAAGGTAAACGATCATCATGGTCGCCCGCCCAAAACCGAGCCGCGCAGCCAATGGATGACATGAAATTGCCACAAGATATGGATTCCGCCTTTCGTTTAACCATTGGAGCTGAAAATGCAAACGCTACGATAATTCCCACAAGGATCATCGCGAATATTTTAATGTGTCGCTTGATCATGCCTTTTTCAGCGGCTCACCTAGTTTCACCGCCCCTTCGTGAACTTCATCTTCGCCCGGTGCAGTTCACGATCTGATTCGCGGCGCTTGATGTCGTCGCGTTTGTCGAACACCTGTTTGCCCTTGGCTACGGCGAGGGACAATTTCACCTTGCCGTTCTTCCAATAGAGCGAGAGCGGGATCAGCGAGTTGCCTTTGACCGCGACTAGCCCGAACAGTTTCCGAATCTCGGCCTTGTGCAACAGAAGTTTGCGCGGGGCTTTGGGTTTGTGATTCTGCACGTTGCCGTGGGAATATTCTTCGATGTGCGCGTTGTACAGCCAGACTTCGTCCTTCTCTACCCGCGCGAACGCCTCGGTGATCTGGCATTTGCCACCCCGCATAGCCTTCACCTCAGTGCCATGCAGCACGATGCCCGCCTCGAACGTATCAAGAATATGATAGTCGTGGTGGGCTTTTGAATTTTTGGCGATGTCAGCCATAAATAACGACAGCCAGAGGTTGAAGCCTCTGGCTGCGCGCAATCAAGATTGTTGTTGGCTCAATGCTTCTTTCGCTTCTTGGCGACGGGGCGCGCCAAAAGTTCGATTTCCGGCATCGTCCAGCCAATTTTCTCCTCGATGATTTCGCGCAAAGCGATGTCCGCTGCGCCGAGATTAGTATAATCTGCGATGAGGGGACGACCCATACCGCCGCCGCCTGCGTTCAATTGGCGCACACGACGAGAGACGATGTTGATGAGAATGTTGGGCGTGCCAACTTTTTCCAGAGCTTTCTTGCAGAGTTCAGCGTTCACAATGTATTCCAGTCCAATTTTCGAGCGCGCCAGAGTAACGGACGCCCGCCAGTCTGCAATGATATTTTTCCAAAATGCTTCACCCAAACAAATCCATCTGTGGGGGAGGGGCGAGTTGTTTGAGCTTGTCGCGCTCTTGCTGGCGGCGGGGTTGGCGGACGTTGCCTTCAGGTGTGAGTTCGGATTCTTCGAGGTTCAGCAGGATTTGTTTTGCACGTTCCAATACTTCCTTCGGCACGCCGGCGAGACGGGCTACCTGGATGCCGTAGCTCTTGTCCGTGCCGCCTTCGACTATCTTTCGAAGGAACACGATCGCGTCGTGCCACTCTCGCACGGCGACATTGTAATTCTTGATACGGGGCAGGCGTTGGGCGAGTTCGGTCAGTTCGTGATAATGCGTGGCGAATAGCGTTTTTGCGCCTACGATGTTGTGCAGATATTCCACGATGCTCCACGCGAGGCTTAGTCCGTCGAACGTGCTCGTACCGCGGCCGATTTCGTCGAGGATGATGAGGCTGCGCGGCGTGGCGTTGTTGAGGATGTTGGCCGTCTCGCTCATCTCGACCATGAAAGTGGATTGCCCGCGCGCTAGGTCGTCGCTCGCTCCGATGCGGGTGAAGATGCGGTCCGCTAGGTCAATGCGCGCTTCTTTGGCCGGAATGTAACTGCCGGTGTGCGCGAGCAACGTGAGCAGCGCGACCTGCCGGATGTAAGTGGATTTACCCGCCATGTTCGGCCCGGTGATGAGGGCGATTTGTGGAAATGTAGCGGAGTGCATCCCGCCTGCCGTAGAGGGCGGTATCTTTCCGCCCGGTTTTGAGGTCGCATTTGCGATGTGCTCGGGAGAATGAACGGGCTCAGAATTTTCTACGTCTTCTCCGGCTGACTGGAAGCCCGGCTCTACGGCAGGCAGCATGCCTGCCGCTATACCTAACATCGTATCATTCGGCACGAAGGGTTCGTCCACCAGACTTTGTTCCAACACCGGATGCCGGCCATCGGTGATTTTCAATACGCCCTCATCGCTGACTTGCGGGCGGCAATAGTCTTGCAGGCGGGCGATTTCAGCGAAGCACGCGAGCACATCCAACTGGGCCAGCGCGGTCGCGGTCTGCTGGATCGTCGCGAGTTGGCAGAGGACGTCTTCGCGGATACGCTGGAAGAGTTCGTATTCCAGCTTCACGCTGCGTTCTTCTGCACCGAGGATTTTGCTTTCCATGTCCTTCAACTCAGGCGTGATGAAACGCTCGCCGTTGGCGACAGTCTGCTTGCGGATGTATTGCTGCGGGACTTTATCGAGGTTCGACTTGGTGACTTCGATGTAATAGCCGAAAACAGAGTTGAAGCGCACTTTTAGCGAACTGATCCCGGTGCGCTCAATCTCGTCCTGCTGAAGTTTGGCGAGCCAATCCTTGCCGCCGCGTTGGGCGTTGCGGAGTTCGTCGAGGTCGGTGCTGAAACCGTCGCGGATCATGCCGCCTTCCTTCACCGCGAGTGGTGGTTCATCCACGATGGCGCGACCGATTAACTCGACAAGGTCAGGCGATTCAGAGAGTTGCTTGGTGAGAATGGAGAGGAGATTGGTGGGGCGGGTGTCCTCAAGAGCCTCGGCATCTTCTTGCACCAACGCGTCGGCTCGCGAGGACGCTAGCCCCACCGAATCGAGTGTCTGCCGCAGCGCCGGAATCTTCTCTAACGCCTGGCGCAGAACGGCGAGGTCGCGGGCATTGCCGCTGCCGGTGCTGAGGCGGCCCAACGTGCGTTCCAAGTCGCGGACGTTCGCGAGTTGGGCGCGGAAAGTGTCTAGGCTGGGCGTGTTCTCGATGAATGTTGCGACGGTTTCCTGACGCTGGCAAATCGGTTCAACGGCGGCCAGCGGCTGGGAAAGCCAGTTGCGCAGGAGGCGCGCTCCCATCGGCGTGGCGGTCTTGTTCAATGCGCCGTAGAGACATGCGTTACGTGGAGCGTCTCGATGTTGCGGTTCAAGGATTTCTAAGTGTCGCAGCGTGGTGTAATCAAGCGTGAGGAAATCTGTGCGTTGGTAGAACGACAGCCGCGTGAGGTGTTTGACGTCGCGCCGGAGATTTTGCACGAGGTAGTGCAACGAGCCACCCGCTGCGCCGATGGCGGCGGTGCGATCTTTCAGTCCGAAGCCGTCGAGCGACGCTACCTTGAAATGCTCACGCACGGTGAAGACGGAGGTTTGCGGGGCGAAAGTCCAATCATCGTAGGCGCTCACAGTCCACCCAGAATTGCGAAGCAAATCGCGCAGCGCGTTGGCTTCCATCGGATGCACGATCTCGGCAGGGCGGAGGCGTTCGAGTTCGGTGAGCAAGGCGGCCTCGGTTTCGACTTCCGTGGTGAGGAAATCGCCAGTGGTCAAATCCACGAGCGCGAGGCCGAAGGTTTTTCCGGCGGTGCAGACGGCGGCGAGGAAGTTGTTCCGCTCGGCGACCAGTATCCGTTCGTCGAAGTGCGTGCCTGGGGAAAGGATTTGGGTAACCTCGCGGTTCACGAGCTTGCCTGGCTTGGCTTCCTCGGTTTGCTCGCAGATGGCGACCTTGCGTCCCGCTTTGATCAGCCGACCTATATAGGAATTTGCCGCGTGATAAGGTAGGCCGCACATCGGAACGCCATTACGTGAAGTGAGGGCGAGATTGATCAGCTGTGCGCCAGCTTGCGCGTCCTCAAAGAACATCTCGTAGAAATCGCCGAGGCGAAATAGCAAGAGCGCGTCCTTGGGCAGTTCACTTTTGATGCGTCGATACTGGGCCATCATGGGAGTAAGTTGCGCTTCGGCAGACATGCGGCGGGGAAGTTAATTGCCGGAGGCGCGAACGTCGAAGGAAAATGTAAAAAATGACTTCATCTAGGCGCAGTAATTGCTAGGTCAAGGCTGCGATAACTGCTTTCGAAACGCTATCGCCTTTTGGTCGATGTGATCCGATAAGGGCAAATGTGAGTTCTTGACGGTTTTAAAAGCAACAGTTTAGGGTCACGGGCCGAATTGCGAACACGTGTATGAAGTAAGCGCAGTATGTTTCCCAAATCCTTGTTTTGAGACAAATGCTAGCACAGACATATAAAAAATGGACGCAAAAAGACATTTATGGTGTAGGGTGAGCCATCAGGTTACCGGAGTTTTTCGTGCCATGCGATCGAGTATTGCGGCCCTTGCGCTATTCGCTGATTTGATGTCAGTGAGCCACGTTGTTGCTGCCGACTCCACGAACATTATCGCTGAACTTACTTTGCTAACGGCAACCAACGCGACGACGGGTTTTGAATCCTCCACAAACATTTTGACCCACAGTTTGTCGGATGCGCCAAGGGGTGTGACGATTGATACCAATGGCGTGATCACTTGGACGCCGACTGAAGCCCAGGGGCCGACCACGAATTTGTTCGTGGCCACAGTGACCGACGGGATCACCAGCGTGACGAACCGCTTTGTGGTGCAGGTGACCGAGGTGAATCTGCCGCCCGTTTCATCAAACGATGCATTTATCGTGAGCAATGCGTCACTGACGATTACTAGCCCCGGACTCTTGGTGAACGACGTGGATGCGGACCTGCCCGCAAACAAACTGACTACGCTGCTGGTGAGCGGTCCGACGAACGGAATGCTCAGCCTGAGCAGCAATGATGGATTTACCTACACGCCGAACATCGGCTTCACAGGGACAGATAGGTTTACCTATAGGGTCAACGATGGCAAAAGCGATTCTGCGCCAACCACGGTGACGCTCACGGTTCTGATGCCGGCCTTCCGCATCACGGATGTGTCTGTCACCAGCGGTCTGGCCACGGTGACGTGGAATTCTAAAACAGGCAGGACTTACCAGCTGCTTTACAAAGACAACCTTACCGATTCAAATTGGACGAAGTTGCCCGGCGATGTTGCTGCGGTGACTTCTGCGACGAATAAGGTGGATTTTGTGGGGCTTGCGGCGCGGCGGTTTTATCGCGTCCAACTGCTCATGAACTCAGCACCGGAACTGCCTCCTCAATCGCAGCAAACCACCCCAGAGCTCCAGGGTTTATCCGTGACAAATACAGCAAGCGATGGTGATTTTCCTGATGATCTCTTGACTTACTCTCTGCTCGTTGCGCCGACAAATTCGGTGATCTCAACCAACGGCATCATCACGTGGATTCCGACCGAAGCGCAGGGGCCGGGAACGAATGTTTTCGTGACAAAAGTGACGGACAATAGCGGACTCAGCGTGACGAACATCTTCACCGTGATCGTGACTGAGGTGAACATCCCGCCCGTGGCGGTCAACGACAACTATGCGACCAGCAACGGCACGCTCGTGGTCGTCGCTCCGGGTGTTTTGTCCAATGATACGGATACAGATATTCCCGCCAATACGTTGACTGCGGCGCTTGTCAGCGGCCCGACAAACGGTTCACTCACGTTGAGCAGTAACGGCGGATTCTCATACACGCCCAACTTCGCGTTTGGCGGCATTGATGCGTTCACCTATCGAGCAGACGACGGTCTGAGCAATTCCACGCCAGCCACCGCGACGATCGCAGTTACCGCGCGACCGATCATCACGGGCCAGCCGCTCAGCCAATCTGTTATGGTCAGCTCGAACGCAAGTTTCTTCGTGGGGGTATCAGGCTCTGGGCCGTTGAGTTTTCAATGGAGGATAAACGGGACGAACATCTCCGGCGCAACCAATCCGTTGCTCACGCTCGTGAGCGTGCAGGCGAGCGACGTGGGAAATTACCAGGCCGTAATCACCAACATAGCCGGAGCCATCACAAGTGCCGTGGCCACGCTCACAGTGACATCTCCCACCAATTGCTTCATGCCTCCAGGCTTGGTCAGTTGGTGGCCGGGCGAGGGAAGCGCCTCGGACATCATCGGCGGCCACAGCGGGGCTCTTCAAGGTGGCGCCACGGCTTCTGGTCCTGCCTTCGCGGGCCTGGGATTCACTTTCGATGGCACAAATAATTTTGTTTCTATCCCGGACTCCGCAGCGTTGAAACCGACCAATCTCACGGTTGAAGCATGGGTAAAATTCAACTCACTGGACTCGGCTGGTGCTGATCCGGTCCCAGCGGGATACCAGTGGATCGTTTTTAAACAGAACTCTCGCAATTCCGGGTTTGAAGGATTTTTCCTCGGCAAAGCCCGCGAAGTCACTGGAGACGAATTTTCCTTTGGCGTCACTTCTGCCGGTGGTGTTCAGATAGACATCCGCTCGACGACGCTCGTTCAAACCGGGGTGTGGTATCACGTCGCCGGGGTGCGCGCGCCCAACAGCATTCGGATTTTTGTGAATGGTCAGATGCAATCAGAAGCAGCAGTCCCGTTCCCCCAGGACTACGGCACGCTCCCGATGTATTTCGGCACGACGGGTCAACCAACTTTCGACCGTAAATTCAAAGGTGTCCTGGATGAAGTGTCGTTCTACAATCGCGCGTTGTCATCGAATGAGATCGCCACCATCTACGCTTCCGGAGCGGCTGGAAAATGCGGTTCGCCATCTGCTCCGGTGATTGTCGCGCAGCCGGCAAACCAGCTTTTTGTGTCGAACGGCATCGCGACATTCAATGTGGTTGCCTTGGGCGCGTCGCCGTTGATTTACCGATGGCAGAGGGATGGATTCACGCTCGTCAACGGCGGGCGCATCAGCGGCGCCACGAACGCTGCACTGACCATTACCGCGCTTGAACCCGGTGACATCGGAAATTATCAAGTCATTGTGAGCAATATCCTTGGGGCGGTGACGAGCGCTATCGCATCGTTGAACACAGGTCTGGCTCCGAGCAATAACGCGTTCGCTTCCAGTGTTTCATTAGGCGGCAGTTCCGGTTTCGTGAACGGCAACACTGTGCTTGCCACGAAAGAGCCTGACGAGCCTGATCACGCAGCCAACATCGGCGGTCTTTCTGTCTGGTATGACTGGACTGCGCCATCCACAAATCAAGTCACGTTCGATACTGCACAGAGCGCGTTTGACACACTGCTAGGGGTCTATGCCGGTAACAACCTCAATTCGCTTACCACCATCGCCACCAACGACAATGTCAGCACGAACAATTCGCGCAGCCGTGTCACATTCATTCCCGTTCAGGGAACGGTCTATCGCATCGCAGTGGACGGGGCGAACGGGGCGAATGGAAATCTGACCCTGCGATGGGTTCAAGCAAACGTGGCATTGCCTGACCTCGTGATCTTCAGTTCAGCCATCAACCCACAGATAGTCACCGAAACATTTTCCACTTCTAGCTGCGCAGCGATGGAGGG
>WBXK01000096.1 GCA_008933055.1 Verrucomicrobiota bacterium
CTGGCGCTGTCGCCGGACGGACGTCTGCTTGTCGCGTCTGGTAAGACGAGCTCGCTGGTCGTGATCGATCCGGGAAGCGGCGCTATCCGCCAGACGGTGGATTTTCCGGCCGAAAAGCAAAATGAACCCGCGCCGGGTGCGGTTT
This sequence comes from Verrucomicrobiota bacterium, assembly GCA_008933055.1. Taxonomy (GTDB): domain Bacteria; phylum Verrucomicrobiota; class Verrucomicrobiia; order Limisphaerales; family JADLHS01; genus JADLHS01. The sequence goes on from WBXK01000096.1 coordinate 146, forward strand.
CTCCAAACATCCTCCAGCCGGACAAGAAGGGGCAGGTCAGCTACACGGGTCTCGTGTTCTCACCTGATGGACGACGGATCTTCCTGAGCAACGTCAACGGAAGCCTAAAGGTGTTCAACGTGTCGGCCGAAGGCACGGTGCGTCCGTCGCACAGCATCGCGTTGCCGCTCGCCAACGCCCCGCGCCGCAAGGAGGAAATCCCTTCCGGACTGGCCTTGTCAAAGGACGGTCTGCGCCTTTACGTTTGCGGAAATCTTTCCAACCGTCTGCTTGAGCTCGACGCCGTCTCAGGCAAGGTGCTCCGTGCGTTCGACGTCGGAGTGTCCCCCTATGATGTTGTGCTCGTTGGCGGCAAGGCCTATGTCAGCAACTGGGGTGGGCGATGCCCGGGCGCGAGCGACCTCACCGGGCCGGCTGGACGTGGAACGGTCGTGCGAGTTGATCCCGTCCGAAACATTGCAAGCGAAGGTTCGGTCAGCGTCGTCGATCTTTCCACTGGCACATCCCTGGCCGAAATCCTTACGGGCCTGCACGCGAGCGCGCTCGCCGTGTCCCCTAATGGCCGCCACGTAGTCTGCGCCAATGCCGCCGCCGACAATCTCAGCGTCATCGACACGCGCACGGATGCCGTGGTCGAAACGATCTGGGCCAAGCCTAATCCCGCTGACCTCCTCGGCGCCTCGCCAAACGCGGTGGTCTTCGACCCTTCAGGCCGCCGCCTCTACGTGGCGAACGGCACGCAGAACGCCGTAGCTGTGATGGAGTTCGCCCCGATGAAGCGCGCCTCGAAGATGAGCGGGCTTTTTCCCGCCGGATGGTTTCCCGGGGCTCTGGTCTTCGACGCACGGCGAAACTCTATCTGCATCGCCAACATCAAGGGACTCCCGCTGAAGTTCGGAAAGGGCGAGCGCGGCCATCCCGGTTTCAATTCGCACCAATATTCCGGCTCTGTCCTCATCACGCCCGTACCGTCCAAGACCGCGCTCCCTAAACTTTCAGAAACGGTCTGGCGCAATCTGCGCGGCGCAGCCCTCGCGCAGGCGCGGTTGCCGGCGCGAGCGGACCAGCCCGCGCGGGCTGTCCCGGAGCGCATCGGCGAACCTAGCCGCATCAAACACGTCGTCTATGTCATCAAGGAGAACCGGACCTACGATCAAGTGCTTGGCGACATGCGCGAGGGCAACGGCGATCCCGGTCTCTGCATCTTTGGCGAAACCGTGACGCCGAACCTGCACAAGCTCGCCAGCGAGTTCGTCCTGCTTGACAACACCTACTGCGCCGGAATCCTAAGCGCTGACGGCCACCAGTGGAGCACGACCGCCTTCGCCACCGACTACATGGAGAAATCCTTTGCAGGCTTTCCCCGCAGTTATCCCGACGGCATGGGGGAAGACGAAAGCGATGCGCTGGCGTACTCGCCCGCTGGCTTCATCTGGGACAACGCTCTCAAGCACGGCGTGGGCATCCGCAACTACGGGGAATTCATGGCGCCCGCCGTCCGCTGGCGCGACGGCAGGAAGGGCACGCCGGACTTCACGGCCTGCTACCGGACACGGAATGGTTTAGGCAACGACGTGGTGTTCGCGAGCCGGCCGATGATCGAAACGATCCGGCCCTTCTCGCCGACTAATTACGTCGGATGGGAAATGAATGTGCCCGACCAGTTCCGCGCAGACTATTTCATCGGCGAGCTGAGAAAGTTCGAGGCTGAAGGGACGTTTCCGGCCCTTACCATCGTCTGCCTACCCAACGACCATACCAGCGGCACCAAGCAAGGCGCGTCCGTGCCGGCCGCGTGCGTAGCGGACAACGACCTGGCCTTCGGACGCATCGTCGAGGCGCTCAGCTTGAGTCCGTTCTGGAAGGAGATGGCGATCCTTGCCATCGAGGACGATCCGCAGGCGGGCTGGGACCACGTCAGCGGCTACCGGACGACCGCCTACTGTATCAGCCCGTACGCGAAACGGAAGGCCGTCATCTCCACGCAATACAACACCACGAGCCTGCTGCGCACGATGGAACAGATCTTGGGAATGTCACCGATGAACCAGTTCGACGCCTGCGCCACTCCGATGTTCGACTGCTTCACGGAGTCACCAGACTTCACGCCGTTCACCGCCGTGCCGAACAACGTGCCGCTCGACCGGATGAACCCGTCTCCGCAGGCCATCGTCGAACCGGCGCTACGCCGCGATGCAGTCGCGTCTGCCCGCATGAACTTTCGGGAAGCGGACCGCGCGCCCGAGGACCAGCTCAACCGCATCCTCTGGCGTTCCATGAAGGGAGCCTCCGCGCCTTATCCCGAATGGGCCATCGCGCCGGGCGGAGACAATGACGATGAGTAGAGAGCGAGATGTTCCCTTGAGCGGACATTCGACGCGCGCGCTGGGGCCGGTGCAGTGCGGCTAGGATGCTGCGCTATTCCAATCAAGCCAGGATGTCCGTGAGCACATAGCATTCACCAGCGGAGGGAAGGCTGAACCACGCAGCGTGCAGAACGCAAGTTCCTATCAGTTCAAGGAGTGAGAGTGGGCGTTGGAAAGAAAAGAGTCCCTGACACGCCCTGACAACAAAGCGTTCTCAATGCGCCTCGGCCAAACATCGAGAATAGTGAATAAAGAGGTGGCGATCAGGTGCTGGTTTCAAAATCGGATCGCGGTGGTTTCCGATTGGAATGCTGCCATTCCTACCCTCTTCTAATCACTTTGGAAGAGGACTAATTTTTGCGCACGTGGAACAATCGAACGAATCTAGTTTGACAGAGGTAGGATCGGCGTCTTTTCTCACGATCTTAGAGACTCGGTTGTCTTCTCTATTGTATGGAGCACTCACACACCCGCTTCAGGAAACTTCTCCCGTATGCGTCTACGGATGAGCTCTTCGTGGACGGGTTGCAGGCGGCGGCGATTGATAAGGCGTTCCACAGCATCGAGCAGCTCCATCCAATCTTCCAGAGGCGGTTCGGGCACGACTTCCCATTGGTCGAAGCGTTTGGCGCGGTGAGAGAACTTCCATTCGCCACCTACGCGCTGCGCGGTGACCTGAAGTTTCTCACCTTCTTCGGTGACCCGTTTCCAACTGACTTCGGCTTTAGGCATGTTCTTGTTAGTCTACGGCAAATCAATACTTGTCACCGCCATCGCGGCGATGCCTTCTTCGCGTCCGATGAATCCCATGAGTTCATTCGTCGTGGCTTTAATGCCGATCTGGGCTTCACGCACACCAAGCGCATCTGCGATGCAGGCTTTCATAGCCGCGATGTGGGGATAAATCTTGGGGGCTTGCGCGATCACCGTGGCATCCACGTTCACGATGCGACCGTTACGCTGTAACACCTGTCGAGCGGCTTCCTCCAAAAAGATTTTGCTCGGCACGCCTTTCCAACGCGGATCGGTGTTCGGAAAAAAATGCCCGATGTCCTCTTCACCCAACGCGCCGAGGATGGCGTCGCAGATGGCATGCATCAACGCGTCTGCGTCCGAGTGGCCGTCGAGGCCTTTGGTATGTGGAATCTCAACGCCGCCAAGAACGAGTTTTCGTCCCGCGACCAACTGATGAACATCGTAGCCGATGCCGACGTGAACCATGCTGGGAGGTTAGAAGGAAAGCGCGATGTTACCAAGAGTATTCCGGGAGCGACGACGATAAGCGCTAAACTGCTACTTCACGGCATCAAACACTTCTTCGGTGTCATTCCGCTTGCTTGATGACTTGAGAAAGCCTTTCTCCATCAGAATGGTGATGATGCGATGCGCCGTGAGACGATCCACGCGCATGAGGTGGATGAGTTCAGAAGCGGTGATCCCGTTCTTGCCGTTTTGATGGATGATCTCGATGGCTTCGGCAACGGGCAGCTTGTAGCCGGCGTTGAGCAGAAACCCACCCGCGACCAGCAGGCCCAGGCCCGCGAAGACTGTCGCACGCTTGTTGAACGGCATCGGCTCCTTGAAAAACATATCGAGCACGAAGAAAAGCCCCACCGCAACTGCGACCCATCCCGCCGTCTTCAACGACTGCCGGCGGCGATGAAATTTGTAGAAATTGAATTCAGCCATAATGTTGCCTTTCACTTTCTAGGAGAATCCGTACCCGAACTCGTGCGCCGGAGCAATTCCATTGGCGCAACGGATGCCTTCTCCAGATCAGTCCACAAGGTGCCATTGCCCGCGTAGATGAGCGAAAGCTTCACGCGTTCGGGCAATTGCTTCGCGAACTGGAGCGCATTGTAATCCGCGGCGCTGCCCGCTGCGGCGACTTGTTGTGCGAAGCCTTCGCCTTCCGCCTTGCCTTTCATCTCAACGACCTTCGCCTCCGCGCCGCCGATCTTACGTCTGGTGTCTGCCTTGATGCTCGCGGTTTGACGCGCGAGTTCGGCGACCGCTAATCGCCCTTCAGCAGCGAGTTGATTAACGGCCTTCTCACGCTCGGCGGCGGTGTTGCCTTCGAGACGTTGCGTTTCGTATTCGACGACCTGTTCGATCTGCCGGATCATGCCGACGCTTTCGTCGAGCTGTGCTTTCTTCGCTTCGGTCTTAGTCTTTTCGACGTTGGTAATATTCCATTCGGCGGCGATGCGCGATTCTTGGATCGGGCCGGAGATGTTGTCAGGAACCAGCGTGTCTTGCACCAGCGCGAGGTCCACTTGGAGCCGCTTTTCCTTGAGCGTCTTTTCAATCGTCTCCTGAAACGCTCCCTGAAACTGCTCGCGCTTATCACCCACGATGAAGTCCACTGCGCCAAACGTCGAACCTTTGATGCGTGCGGTCGAATTGATCTGAGGAATCAAGATGTTCTCCTCGATCTTATGGATGTTGCCATAGCGCGCGAACACTTCCGGCGCGTCCGAAGGCAGCAATTGCCAGAGCAACGTCACATCAATCGTGATCTCGAACCCGTCGCTCGACGGAAACTTCACCGCTCCGAGCACGGGCTTGTTTGGCGCGACGGAACGGATGTCTTTTGGGGTTTTTTGTGGACGCCCCGGAACTGCGCGCGACTTTTCCACGCCTTGTCCGGTAGTTTGAGTCTCCGGCAACTTGCCAGCATGAGCCATCGTGACCTGATTAAATCCCACCTCGATGCTCTCCACCGAGTAGGCTTCAGGATTAAGAGCGTACAGCCCAGGTTCGAGCACGCGCTTCTGCACGCCGCGTTCGCCTTCTTCGGCAAGCTGACCTTTGGCCGTCTTGCCGGAACGTGCGGCGATGACGCCGACGTGACCGGGTTCGATCTCCACCATTTTGACGATCTTCACCTCGAACGCATACGGGTTCAGCTTGTAAGTGCCCGGCAACAACACATCGCGCTGGATGCCGCGCTCATCTTTACCCGCGAGAAATTCGCCGGGCGGCAATTCTGCACCAAACTTATTGATGACCACGCCGAGTTCGCCAGGGCCGACGACGACTTGCGGATGCAACTGACGTTCGTAGAGGAACGGATTGAAGAAATGCCTTCCAGTTCCATACGGTATGAGGCGCACGCCTTTCTCTCCGTCACCAGCGATAATCTTGCCCGCAGGCATTTCCTTACCGGTCTTGGCTACGACTACGAGCATCTTGTCCGGCGGCACATCTACGGCCTCAACCATCCATTTCCAGATGCCTTCATAGGCTACAAAGTAACCCACGGCTGCCACTACCACTGCGCTGAGAATAATTTTTTTCACTTTGCACCTCCTTTGCCCGCAGGCAGAGACAAATCTTTGAATGGTTCAGCCAACGCGCCGTCCGAGTTCGCCATGATGTTTTCGATATTTGGGGCGATCTTGTTCAGATAAAGATTCCGCGCGTAAGCTGAGCCGTTGCCGAACGGTGCAATGATGGCTCGCATCGCACTCGCCTCTGCGAGCCGAGTGTAAGTGATCACGTCCGCGTCGCCCTGACCTATGGCGATGATGCCCTGAGCGTTCTTGTCCGCCGTCTCCAAATCCTTCTTAGCCACTTCAAGGTCACGCTGGGCGCCGATGATGACGACTTCCTTGTCCTTCGTCGCTTTCTGGATTTCGTTCTTCTGCATCGTGCCTGCAGCCACAACGCGCACCTTTTGATCCTGCAATTTCTTTTGCTCCGCCACCTTCGCGTCCGACACGGCGCGCTCAATCTGATTCTCATACGTCGTGCGCGTCTGCACCGCGATCTCGCGATCCCGGATCGGCTCGGCAATCTTTTGCGGCGGCTCGATCTCGCTGATCAAGGCTGCCTTGATGAGAATCCCCTTCCGCGCGGACTCCTGCGTGATGTGTTTGCTGAACTCATCCTGAAAGGTCTTACGGACCGTGCCACTGATCACGTCGGCGGAACTGTATTTCGATCCCTGCACGCGGCTCATCGAAAGCGCGGAGCGAAGGATGACTTTATTCACCACATCCTCAGCATCGCCAATCATCACGAACACTTCCGGAGCGCGACCTTCCTCCACCGCCCATTCCACAGCCCCCTTCACCGGGAACCGAAAGCCATCACGCGAAAGGAAACTGATCTCGAACTCCGTCTTATGGCTCTGGACGCCCACGATGTCCACGCGATAGATGTAGGGATTCAAATAATATGTGCCCGGACGCAGGGGAGTTTTCTGCACGCCCTGTTCACCTTCGCTGACAAGGAACGTGTTGGCCTCGGCGGGCGACTTGCCATACTTGAGTGTCACCACACCGACCTCGCCGGGTTCAACCTTCACCGCAGGACGCTTCTCGACGCTGTAGGCAAAGGGATTAATCCGGTATGTTCCAGGCCGCAACGGCTCGGCAATGATGCCGCGATGCAATTTCCCGTCCGCCTCCTTCTCTCTGACTACAAATCTTCCCGCGGGCGGGGGCGCGCCGAACTGCCGCACCATGACCCCTACCTCCCCGTCCTTGATCTGGGTGAGCGGCTCGATCTTCCAATCCCAGAAGACAGGATCGTAGAAATAGCGACCTTCGCTGAGCGGTTCGAGTTGAATGCCCTTTTGATCGGAAGTCAAAGCGATGATGTCATCAGCGGGAATATCTTTCCCATCCTTCTTGATCAACACTGCACAGTAACCGGACGGCGGCTCGATGCGACAAAAGAACCAGACGAAAACAAAACCCGCCACGCCAAGCGCGACCGCGAGCACTGCGACAACGAGAGCCGCGCGCGCCTTATCAAAACCGTAACGCGCGCCGGCTTCAGAATAATTTGGACTTCGATCAATCATAGTAGTGGATGCTGAATAGTAATTCGCCGGGAGTAAAGCAAGCGCAGCGCGAAATGGCTGTTACAGTTCGGCGCTCAGTTTGGAAGCGGCAGAGTGAAAAAGAACTTCGCTCCCTTTCCCGGCTCGCTCTCCACCCACACACGGCCACCGTGGCTTTGGATGATGTGTTTGACGATGGATAAACCCAGCCCTGTTCCGCCTTGATCTCGTGAACGAGCTTTGTCGACGCGATAAAATCTCTCGAAGACACGCTCCAAGGCTTCCGTTGGCAACCCCGGCCCGTTGTCCTGCACGAACATCTCCACCATGCCATCATTCAATCGCGCCCCCACCACCACGCGACTTCCGCTGCCGCCGTACTTCACCGCGTTATCCACGAGATTCGTCAGCACTTGTTCGAGACGACGTTGATCGGCGCGAGCCGTCAGCTCCTCCGCTTGATTCACGAGCGTCACAACCTTTGCCGCAGCACGCGTGCGAAAATCCTCAAAGACTTTTTCTACAGACGCACGCACCGGAAAAGGTTGTAAATTCAACATTACGCGCCCGGATTCGATCTCCGAGATGGTGAGCAAATCTTCGATGAGCAACTTCAGCCGCTCGACATTGCGCTCGATGGTCTGGAGAAAGCGCGTGGCCACTTCAGGATCATCCTTCGCGCCGCCAAGCAACGTCTCGGTATATCCTTTGATATGGGATAGCGGGGTGCGGAGCTCATGACTCACGTTGGCGACGAATTCCTGACGCGTGCGCTCAAGCTGTTTGATGCGGGTCACGTCGTGAACCACGAGGATGGTCCCCAGCTTGCGCCGATCTACGTTCGTGAGTGATGCGGCATTGATCTTAAACCAGCGCTCTGTCCGACCTGGCATGTGAAACTCCTGATCTTCCAAACGCCCTTCAACCCCTGCTCGTTTGACGATGGACTCGAGTTCATGGGACCGCACTGCCTCCAATAAAACTCTCCCACGCAACGCCCCCACCGTGCCGAACATCTCCGCAAACGCCTGATTCGCGAACTGGACATGCCCTGATTCATCCAACACCAAAACGCCTTCGATCATGCTATCGAACAACGCATCCTGCCGCGCCACGGCCTCGCCGACGATTGAGCGCCCGCTGCTCTCGCGTTCGGAATCTTTCGCCCGCCACGTGTCCCGTTCATTACGGAGCTTCGCCCACCACCCGTAGTTGACGGCGATGAAAGCGATGACAAAAAGGATGAGGATGGCGGAAATCATGCGAGAGATGACAGAGGGGAAAACAGGCGACAGTCCCAACTTTCAAAGCCACCTGCGCTCTTGAGTTCGGACGTTGAATGTTTTCCGGCGAAATTCACTCCACAAACCGATAGCCGACACCACGGACGGTATCGAGAAATTTCGCAGCCGGCCCCAACTTCTCACGTAGCCGGCGCATGTGCGTATCCACGGTGCGCGTATCAATCATACTGTCATACTCCCACACATCGCGGAGCAGCTGATCTCGCGACTGCACACGCCCGCGCCGCTGCACCAACAAGGTAAGCAACTTAAACTCCGTAGCAGTGAGATCAATCTTCTTGCCCTTCCAACTCGCGAGATGACGCGGCACGTCAATCGTGAGTTCGCCCATGGTCAAGGACTGCACATCCGCGTCCTTTGATTTCTTGCGTTCGAGAATTTTTTTGATGCGCAACACCAGCTCACGCGGGCTGAACGGTTTGGTGAGATAATCATCCGCGCCCAGCTCAAGCCCCAGCACGCGGTCGATCTCGGAAGCTTTCGCGGTGAGCATGATGACAGGGATACCGGCTGTCGCAGAATCACGCCGCATGAGTTTGCAGACCTCCACGCCCTCCATCTCTGGCAACATCCAATCCAGCACCACAAGCGCGGGCAGTTGAGCTTTCGCTTTCTTCAACGCCTCTTCGCCATCCGCAGCGGAGATCACGTCATAACCCGCCTGCTTCAGATTGAACGCGACCAGCTCCACCGTCTCGGACTCATCATCCACCACGAGGATTTTCTGTTTCATCACAATCAATGGTTTAACACGCGCCGCAGCATGGAACAACCCCCACAAAGCAACAAGCCCGTTACGCAAGTGTTACGAACGGGTGACAACATACGGGTCACCCCTTCTTCCGCCGCCAGCCCGCGATGAACATCCCGTTCCCGCCCATGTCCTGCGGCCAAATCGTCAACGAACTTCCCGCCGCCAGCGAGCGACCGTTCGACTTCAGCTCCGGCAACGGCATCGGCTCGAACTCTGGTTGAGTCGAATTGAAATGTTCCACTACCCCGGACGTCTCTGCGCGCGTCAGAGTGCAGACGGAGAAAATCAGTTTGCCACCCGGCTTCACGCTCGGCGCAGCGTGGGCCAAAAGATTTTGCTGAACCACCGCTAGTTCTTGCACATCATTCGCAGTCGTTGTCCAGCGCGCGTGCGGATTACGTTGCCACGTTCCGACACCGCTGCACGGGCCGTCCACGAGCACGCCATCGAACTTCGTCTTGGTCGGCAGCTTGGCGCCGCCATCCCACAGAGCAGCGCGATAGTTGAAAGCCTTTCCGCGACCCGCACGCCGTTTCAGTTTCTGCAATCGCCACTCCGCGCGATCACTCGCCCAGATCAAACCCTTGTTCTGCATCAGATCGGACAGATGCATCAGCTTACCGCCCTCGCCAGCACAGGCGTCCCACCACGTTTCGCCCGGCTTAGGATCGCATAACCAACCCACCGCCTGCGATGCGATGTCCTGAATCTCAAACTCGCCCGCATGAAACTCTGGCGTCCTGAACAGATCCATTTCACCCGCGAAAATAAAAGCGTCCGTCAACGAATCCGGCTGCTCTAACCCGGGAAGACCGCGCATCAACACCTCGGCCATGCCGCGCTTGGCGCGCAACCACAGCGTCGGTTCGCACTGCAACGAACGCAGCCACGCCTCGTTCACCTCCATGGCATCAAGCGTCCACGCCGGAACGACCTTGGCGCGAAGCTCTGCGACTTGAAATGAATTCGGATCGTTGCGGTAGCGATCCGCCAACTTTCGCGCTGAATGCATCGCCGCATCCGCACCGCGATCCTCACGCGTCCAAGCGTGCCAGCGATAATAGTTGAAGAC
>WBXK01000097.1 GCA_008933055.1 Verrucomicrobiota bacterium
ATGGGAAGGGTTGCGGTAGCAACCCATCCATACATGGAGACATTAGCGATGAGTAGGAACGAACGAGACCGATCGAAGATCATGGCGGGTGTGGCTCAAGAGGATGTGACTCTGATAGCAGCCAGCGGGTTGATGGGAGTGAGTTATCGGCAGGGCAAGCGCATCTGGCGTCGGTATCAGGACGAAGGCGACGACGGCCTGGTGCATCGGTTGCGGGGCAAGCCCAGCCCGCGGCGCAAGTCCGCCAAGCTGCGGGAGCAAGTGCTGGCCCTATTTGACGAGCCGCGTTACGAAGGGTTTGGCCCGACGCTGATGGCCGAACAGTTGTTGGAGGCGAAGTTGGTGGTGGATCACGAGACGCTGCGGCGGTGGCGGATCGCCAAAGGCAGACACACGGTGGGACGACGCAAACAGCAGCATCGGGACTGGCGTGAACGCAAAGCGTGTTTTGGGGAGATGGTGCAGATGGACGGGTCGCACCACGACTGGTTCGAAGGGCGCGGGAGCAAGTGTGTGCTGATGGTGATGGTGGACGATGCGACCAACCGGATGCATTGCCGGGTCTTTGAAGAAGAGACGACGCGCGCTAGTTATGACGTGTTGGAAGAAGCACGGATTGCCTGGGAGTTTATATGTGGATCGGGACAGCATCTATCGGTGCGAAGGACAGCCGAGCATCGCGGAACAACTGGCGGGGAAAGCACCACAAACGCAGTTTGGAGGGGCGATGGAGCAGTTGGGGATCAGGCTGATATTGGCCAACAGCCCGCAAGCCAAAGGGCGAGTGGAATGGATGAACGGCACACTACAAGACCGGCTGGTCAAAGAGATGCGGCTGGCTGGGATCAATGAGATTGAAAGTGCGAACCGGTTTCTGGACGGGAAGTATTTGAGAGCGTTCAACCGGCAGTTTGAGAGGCAGGCCGCGCAGCCGCTGGACGCGCATCGGAAGAACACGCAGCGGTTGCAAGAAGTGCTGAGTTGGGAAGAGGAGCGAGTGGTGCAAGGGGATTGGACCGTGGCGTGCGAGGGCAAGAGGTATCAGTTGGACAAGCGACACGAGGAGTTGAGTCTGGTGCGCCGGAAAGTGAAAGTCAGGACACTACGGGACGGGCGGATGCAACTGGTGTATCACGGCAAACGACTCAAGTGGCGGTCACTGCCCGCTGGGAGCGTCAGAAGACAGAAGCCCGAGAAGAAGGCGAAGGCAGCGGGGAAAGCCAGGCGGAAAGAGCCAGCGAAGAAACCCTCGGCGAACCATCCGTGGCGGCGAGACGGAGTGGGAGCGGGGAGGAAGTATTGGAACAGGATCAAAGCGCAAGGGCGGGCGACGCGGCTTGCGGTGCGGGACTTCGGTCGGCCTGCGCTACGCTCCGGCCTCCCTGCATCCCGCACCGCAAGCCGGAGCAAAACAAAACGGCAAAACAAACAACCAAGGGGACATTCTCTCCTGAGTTACAGAGGGGACATTTCTAAAGAGTTTTGACAGGAAATTCTCGTTTATGTCTCAATCGGGGACGAGACGATAAAACCGCTGCGGAGGATTCGTGTGCGAATTATCAATGAAGTAACCTCGCGAAGCGCTCATGGAAACCGGACCAAGATAATTCCACATGTTCGTCGGATGCAGACCGTCTTTGTATTCAATGGTGAACTGCGCGCCAGCAGCGCAATCAATCGTCAGCAACGGATACGTCAACTCAATGCTCGCCGCGAAGTCTAATCCAAACAACGCCACGAGCGTCGGCGGACCGACACTTGTTCCCAGTCCACCGCTGACGACCACGTCGTAAAATCCCGCTTTTTCGGCAGTGACATTGGTGAGCAATAAGTTGGTACTCGTAGCGCCGCTCACCGGATTGCCATTCAACCGCCATTGATACAAGAGTGGACCAAGTCCAGTCGCGCGAACGGACAAGAGCGTGGTGTCTCCCGGCGACATGACACGCGGCGGAGGCAACAGAACGAACACCGGTGTGTTCGTAGAAACGCCAGGAACGAAGTTGCCATTGAGAAATGTATTCCCGTTCAGCGTTATCAGAATAGGATTTTCGCTGCCTGATGCTGCGCCGCTCCAGATGGAGAAGATTCGATTGGATGTGGAAATAGCGGACACCGCGACGACTTCACCGTTGGTATAAACATTTTTTGTCGGATTAACACTCAGGCTACCACCGCCGACCGGCAACGCGACGAGCTTCACTTGATTGCCGGAAAGATTTCCGAACAATGCTGTGATGCCCGTTGCATTCGTAACAACTATCTTGAGCGGATTGACGAAGCCACTAAGATAACCCGCCCATCCGAAAAAATAACTCGGGGCACCCGCCACGCCGGTCAACATGACGGTTGATCCGTACGGGAACGGACCGCTAGGTGGCTCGGTTATGATGTAACCATTACCGTTCGTGAAGAAGTTCAGTGTCGTGACAAACACCGCTTGCAAGGTGCGTGCCTGATCCATCGTCACATTGATCGTGCTGTCCGCGGAATTCACCGCGCCCGTCCAATGCGTGAACGACCATCCGATTCCCGCCGAGGCGTTAAGCGTCACGAGCGTGTTGCTGAGGTAATTGTTGGCGTTGAGGTCTGGCGATGGGCTAATCGCGACACTGCCGCCGCCGTTGCTGACGTTCAATGGATAGGTCGGGATCACTTTCAACGCCACCGTCGCTGCTTCGTAATTGTCGGTAACTAGATTGTTGTAGGCGATGGCACGGACGGTCGCGCTGTTAGAAGTGACGATCGGCGACGAGTATTGCGGCGATGTGAAATCCGGCTCACTGCCGTCCAACGTGTAATATAAACGTGGATACATGTTCGTCGTCGCCGACAGGACAATCGTAGCAGAATTGGTTCGCGTCACGCCGCCGCCGCCGATCAGCACGCCGTTGATTGTGACTGTCGGTGAGTTCGTCATGCGCACGATGGTCGAGGTGTTCGCGCTGTTGAACTGATTCGAAACAGTGACAGAATAAACTCCCGCCTTGGTCATACTGAAATCGGTGATGAATAAACCCAAATTGGTTTCGTTCGCCAACATCGCGCCGTTGAAAAACCATTGAATCGTGGGAGTCCCGCCGGACAGAACCGCCACGCCTAAAGCATTCGTCTGACTTGGGGACAACGTCACAACGGCGGGCGGCTTCGAAACAAAGCGCGGCGCGAGATCAATGGCCAGACTGAATCCGTTCCCAGCCGAAAAACCGCCCACATTCGTCAACGTCACCGGCACAGTCGCCTGCCCTGATGTCGCCAGTCCCCAGGCCAAAAGTTTGCCATCGGATCGCATTGCCATGCTGTGCAGCCAGCCCGCAGAGATGCCAACCGCGTTCGTCAACGTGCTCGGCACAGTGGCCTGGCCGTAAGTATTTGCCCCACCCCACGCAATGACCGTTCCGTTCGATCGTAATGCCAGCGCGTGTTCCAATCCCACCGAGATGCTTGCCACATTTGTGAGACTAGACGGAAGATTCGTCAGCGAGTACGTGTTTTGCCCCCAAGCCAGCACGGTACCGTTGGAGCGGATGGCAAACGTCGCTGTCGAGCAGGCAGCGATAGCCACAATGTTTGTGGCACTCGCCGGAACATTCGTCAAAACAGATGAACGCCCCCAAGCCACCACAGTTCCATTCGAGCGCAACGCCACACTGTGATCCGCGCCGGCTGCCACAGCTAAGACTCCATTCAAGCCCGCAGGGACATTCGTCTGCGCAAAAACATTGCCCCCCCAAGCCACCACCGTCCCATCAGATCGCAACGCAAGACTGTGCTGCGCGCCTGCACTGATCGCGATGATGTTAGTGAGCGTGGGCGGAAGATTGGTTTGCGCGTATGTATTATCACCCCACGCGACGACAGTTTGATCCTCCCTCAATGCCAGCGCATGAAAACCTCCGGCAGAAATCTGCGTGATGGTTCCGACCGCCAGAGCCGAGTTCGTCGTAACCAAGTTTGTATTCCCCCAACCAGTATAGATTCCAGGAAACCCAGCCGCAAGAACAACGCAGCCACTCCAAAAGAAAATGGAAATGCCCCACCATCTCCGAAAGATTTGGGTGACACCGTGCATGAGATAAAATGCTCGCAACCGCACCTGCATCGCAATTGAAATGTTCGTTCACATTGAACGAAAAATCCTCAAAAATCATTGCAGCACTCCATCGCGACTCCTAACGTCATCCGCGTGGGTGCGAAACTGACAATCCTCGGCAGCGGCTCGGCTGGCAATGCGTCTTACGTCGAAACGGACGAGACGCGTTTGCTCGTGGACGCGGGGTTCAGCGGGCGACAGATCCGCCAACGCCTAGCCTCTCTTGGTCGCGTGCCGGAAAATCTCACCGCCATCCTCATCACTCACGAACACAGCGACCACATCTCGGGGCTCGCCGCCATCGCAGAGAAATCCGCCATTCCAATCTATTGCAACCGCGCCACGATGGAGGAAATCGTCCGCATCACAGGCTCAAAACTGGACTTTCGCCTGTTCGTCACAGGCGGTGGATTCGATGTAGGCGATATTAACGTGGAAACATTTTCCATACCGCATGATGCGCAGGATCCGGTCGGTTACATCCTACGAACCAACAGTGGCAACATCGGTTTCGCCACAGACCTCGGTCACGTCACAAAGCTGGTGTTGGATCGCATCCGCAGCGCGAACGCCCTGGTGCTCGAATCCAATCACGACGTGAAGATGTTGCAGGATTGTCCGCATCGTCCATGGAGCTTGAAGCAACGCATCCTTAGTAGACACGGCCATCTCTCCAACGAAGCCGCCGCCGATTGTATTCAGGAAATCATGTCTACCAATCTGCGTCATCTTTACCTGGGCCACCTTAGTCGCGACTGCAACAAACCCGAACTCGCGCAACGAGTGATGTCCAAGCGCCTGCAAACCCTTGGCGCAACGCATGTCCAGCTCAACGTCGCAGATCAGAAGACTGCCTGCCAGACGCTGATGCTGTGAACTGCTATCGAAGTTGCCCCATGTTTCACCTCCAGCGTATAGCCTCACTCGACCTGCCCGAGCTCGCGCCCTATCGCACGCTCAAATTAGCCCACGAACATCGTGAGCGCGGCTTCTTCGTGGCGGAAGGGGATAAAGTCGTGCATCGCTTGCTGGCCAGCGGTCTAGAAGTTGTCTCCGTGTTGCTGCCCGAACACCGACTGGCGGAATATGAACCAGCGTTGCTCGCGCGGCGCGAGAATGTTCTCGTGTTCTCCGCCACTGAAAAGCGTATCCTCGAAGACCTCGTCGGCTTCGAGCTGTTCCAGGGCGTCCTAGCCGTGGCAAAAGTTCCCATTGAACCCAAGTTGACCGCGTTGTTCGAGAAAACGAAATCGTGGCGACTCTTCGTGGCTGCGGATGGATTGACCAACGCCGAGAACGTCGGGGTGTTGGCTCGTAACTGCCTAGCGTTCGGAGCGCAGGCGTTAATCGTAAGCGAGACCACCGCCAGTCCGTATCTGCGCCGCGCTGTTCGCAACTCGATGGGAACAATCTTTCAACTTCCGATCATCGAATCCAAAAAAATCGCCTCACACCTCGCAGAATTGAAACGCCTCGGAGTGCGTTGCATCGCGGCTCACGCGCACACGGATCAGAGCTTGTTGGATGAGGCGGATTTCAGGCGCGATTGTTGCGTGGTGTTCGGCAGCGAAGGCAGCGGCGTCTCTCCCGCAGTGTTAGCGGCATGCGATGAAGCGGTAGCCATCCCGATGCCACCGGAGGTGGATTCTCTGAACGTGGCCAGCGCAGCGGCAGTGTTTCTCTACGAAGCCAATCGGCAACGGAAGTTGAAATAGTTTCCGAGTTATTTCCCAAAAATCTCCAACTTCACCGGCACATCGGACTTAACTCCTGGCGGTTTCAACGTTGTGAACAACCCGCGCCAGAATCCGATCCCGTAGAACACATGAGTCTCCACCAGCAGCGGCAACGCGCACAGACTGCGGATCAAGCCTCCCTGCGGAATCAGAGCGAATACCTGAATGAATATAGTTACTAAATAAAACGCCATAGGCAACAACACCCACGGCGTGAAATAAGTCAGCGGAATAAGCGCCACAAGATATGCGCAGAACATCGGCGGCACGAAATTGGGCAGCGAACCAAGCGTCGGAGTCGTGCGAAACTGCTCCGCCCTGCCCCGCCCATAGTTCATCAGCATCCGCATGAACTGTTGCAACGTGCGACGCGGCCTGCGCCACACGAACAACTCCGGGTCATACATCAACTTACCACCCGCCTTCTGGATGTTGTCCATTAGCGCATTTTCCTCGTTCGGATAAAGCGCTTCATTAAATCCGCCATGCGCCAGCAACGTCTCGCGCCGTCCCAGCATATTGCACAAAATGAGTTCCTTTTCACTCGTCTCGCGAACTGATCCTACTTTCGCATACCGCGCGCGACTCGGCCCAAATGCGATCCAACTAGACAACACCAGAGCGAACACTTGCTCCAAGAATGGAGCAACTGCGGGACAAAGATTCGGCCCGCCAAGCATCTGAACTTTTGCATCGCGAAACTTTTCAACGCCGCGCCGGAGATTTCCCGTCACCGCAAGCGCATCGTCATCGAGGAAATAAACCAACTCACCGCTCGCAGCACGCAGTGCCGTATTGCGTTGCACCGAGGGTTGCTTTCCTCGTGCGAGAATGATCTCCAGCTTGTCCGCCGGATAATCCAACGCACGCGCCGCCGTTACAGCCGTCACCTCTAATTCGTCAGGACGCGCGGGGATGATGACGGTTACGCTCGGCAAATGTTCGCTCACGCGCAAAATCTAACAGTCTTGAGTCCAATGCCAGAAGTCTAAAGTTTAAGCAAAGACGTTTGTAAAAAAGCATACCACCTTTAGACATTAGCAGGTTGGCCAACAAACAAAAAAGCCACGGCTTGCGCCGTGGCTTTGAAATATTCCAGAGAGTGGGCTACTCGGCTTTTTTGCTCTTCTTTTCGCCCTTGGCAGCGGCCTTGGGGTTTTCTTCGACGGCGGCAGCTTCGACCTTGTCCGAGCGTTTGCCACGCTTCTCGGTGCGGGGTGCTTCAGCACCCGCTTCAACGACGGGTGCGACCACTGGTGTAGTGCTCTCGACGCGGATCTTGAGCTTACTCTTAACTTCGGCGTGCAAGTGCAATTCCACTTCGTGTTCGCCAAGAGTCTTGATCGGGGTCTCGATATAAATCTTGCGCTTGTCAAGGGTGACGTCGAACTGATGCTTGAGTTCGTCGGCGATCATGCCGTTTGTCACAGTGCCAAACATCTTACCGTCTTCGCCTGCCTTGACCTTGACGACGCATACGAGTTTAGTCAAACCCTTGGAGAGTTCGGTCATGTTATTGAACTCATGCGCTTCGCGCTCGGCGCGGCGCTTGCGCAACGCTTCGAGGCGGCGCTTGTTCGCACCGCTCACCGGAATAGCGAGATGTTGAGGGAAAAGATAATTGCGCGCGTAACCCGCGGCGACCCGAACTTGATCGGATTCACCGCCGAGACCGACGATGTTATGTGTGAGGATGACTTCTGTCTTTGCCATAAATTAGTTGAGTGTTGAAAGTTAATCGTTGAGAGGAGGACTCTCGAATTTATCAAAATGGGACGTCGTCGCTTTCAGGCGGGCCATCGCCTTCGAGAGGTTCGCCCGCAGGAGCGGCAGGTGGAGGGGGGCGTTGTGCTCGTGGAGCGCCTGAAGCGGCGGGTGCACCGCCCTCTCCACCGCCGGGCGTACCACCGAGAAATTGAACAGTCTCCGCTACGACACCAAGTTTACTCTTCTTTTGACCGGTCTGTTTGTCGTCCCATTGATCGAGTCGAAGACGACCTTCGATGAGGATCGGGCGACCTTTGCGCATGTATTGGCCGACGTTTTCTGCTGTGCGACCAAACACATCCACATCGACAAAGGTGACTTCCTCCTTCTTCTCACCAGCCTCGTTCGTCCAGACGCGATTCACGGCAACACCAATCTTGGCGATAGCAGTCCCTTTGGGGGTGTAGCGCAACTCAGGGTCGCGCGTCAGGTTCCCTACTAGGATGACTTTATTGAAGCTGGCCATAGACCGGGCGGTAAATTACTTAGCGGGCTTGATCTCGGGCGAATCCGTGAAGATCACGCGGAAGATCTCTTCATTCAACGCGAACTTGCTGCGGAGCATGGCGATCAAAGCAGGCGCCGCTGTGAAGATTACGTTGGCGTAAAAGCCCGACGTGTGCTTCTTGTCGGCCACTCGCACGAACGTTTTGCGTTCCATCTTTTGGACGGTTTCTATTTTACCACCTGCCATGGCGATTTCCGCAGAAATCTTGTCGAGGGCATCTTTGATGCCGTCTTCTTTTCCTGCCGTGTTCAATATGAACAAACCTTCGTATCGTTTCACTGCTTCTTTCCTTCGTTGTTGGAGTCTTCTATGACTCCGTTAAATTGACTCATCGCTTTCTGCAACCCGTGCTTCAGCCAAGTTTCAACCTGATCCGACGCACGCGTCAAAATTTTTTCCATCAGCACCATCTCCGGGTCGCTCAACTTCCCCAACACGTGTCCGGAGATTTCCCGGCGACTATCTTTGCGCCCAATGCCGATCCGCAGTCGAGCATACTCGCGAGAACCGAGATGCTGCTCAATGGATTCTAACCCATGATGCCCACCACTGCTTCCGCTGGGCCGCAATCGGATTTCTCCGAGTGGCAAATCCGCATCGTCCACCACCACGATCAACTTCGATTGCGGCAACTGATAAAACTTCACCAACGCACCGACCGCTTCACCGCTCAAATTCATGAAGGTCTGCGGCTCGCACAAGACAGACCGCTTACCGTCCATCTCCGTCTTGGCGATACGTGATTGAAACCTTTTTTCATTGTTCCAACCTGCTCGCCATCGGTTCGCCAGCATTTGCACCAACATGAAGCCGGCATTGTGCCTAGTCTTCGAGTACTCACCGCCTGGATTACCCAATCCAACAATGAGATACAAATCTTCCATGCGCAGGAAAGACGCGGCGAGTCACGCAGAGCGGAATCGCCCAACAAATCACTTCTTAGCAGGGGCGGCTTTCGCGTCCTTAGCAGGAGCAGCCTTTGCATCGGCTTTTCCAGCGGCGGCTTTATCGCCAGCCTTGGCCGCAGGAGCGGCGCTGCCGTCTTCCTTCTTCTCCTTAGTCATCTCCACATCACCGGCAGCTGAAGTGGCACCCTCAGCAGGCACGGCCTCAACTTCAGTCTTCGGCATCGCCACTGCGACAACCGTCGTGGATTTCTTGCCGATGATTTCGACACCTTCGGGCGCTTTCACATCACCGAGGTGGATAGACTTACCCACTTGAAGATCGCTGACATCAATCAGAATCTGCTCAGGCAAATTCTTCGGGAGTGCGCGGACCTTGAGTTTGAAAACAATGTGCTCCAGCACGCCACCGCCGGTCTTGACCCCGACAGCTTCGCCGGTTGTTTCAACCGGGACCATGACGGTGACCAACTCATTTTCGGCGACTTCGTGGAAATCCACATGAAGGACTTTACCGCTCAATGGGTGATGCTGGACTTCTTGAACGAGCGCGAGACGCTTCTTGGCGTTCACGTCCAAGTCCACGAGAATATTCTCCGAGAGAGAGTGATTGATGAGATCAGTCATCTCACGCCCGACCAGCTCTAGATTTTCCGGCTTGGTCTGGCGACCATAGATTGTTGCCGGGATGCGACCTGCATCACGGAGTTTTTTAACTTCAGCGCGTCCGTTGACGGAGCGCCCAAATGCATTCAATGGAACTGATTTCATGGCAAAAAGTTTTTTTGGCAACCGCACTAACTCGTGCGTCCGCCCTTTGATTCAAATAACGAAGTCACAGACGAATTATTATGGATTCGTTTAATGGCTTCGCCCAATAATCCCGCGACAGACAACGTAGTTATTTTCACGCCCCTAATCGCAGGGCGGGTGACTGTATCAGTTGTGATTAGCTCGTCAATCGCTGATTTACGTAATCTTTCGATTCCCTGATCTCCAAGGATGGCGTGAGATACACATGCTATGATGCGCTTGGCCCCTTTCTTCTTGAGCAACTCCGCGCCCTTAGTAAGCGTCCCCGCCGTCTCTGTTAGGTCGTCCACGAGCAACACATTTTTCCCGCGCACCTCGCCGATGATCGCCACGGACTCAACTTCCGTTGCGCTCTTGCGACGCTTGGCGATAATTGCCAGATCCGTGTCGAGATGTTGCGAGTACGCGTAGGCCATCTTTAATCCACCCACGTCAGGACTTACAACGACGATGTCGCTCAATTTTTTCTTGTTCAGATAATCATAGATGACCGGCGCA